>CAZVBC010000182.1:0-13757 GCA_964625155.1 uncultured Pirellulaceae bacterium | reverse complement strand
CAAAATCCGATTTTACTCAGCAGATGTTCGAAGGATTTGAACCAACTCCCGGCTCAAATATTCCGAAAAATGGCAAAAAGAACAGGAAAACACAATCTAAAGCAGTGCAGTTCGATTCTGCCAATTCCGCAACTGCGCCGGAAAAACCCGCTCAGCCAATGATTCAATTTGAAGAGAATTATAGTAAAAACCCTTCGGCTAGCGGGGACGAAAATTTTTCGCGACAGTCTAACTCAGCCGCTGGAACAAAATTCTCAGCGAATGATTCTCAAAAAATTACTCAGCCAGCCAACAGCGTTACTGGAATCACTGCCCCCAATTCGGATGTTTTTGCAGAAAATTCCTCTACGGATAAAGTCACCGCGCAATCAGATTTGCAGACGTTGGCGACTCCGGGCGATTTGTCAGACAAGGTTGTGGTGCTCGTTGATTCACATTCACTGATTTACCAGATCTTTCATGCCATGGCGCCGATGACCAGCCCGTCTGGGATTCCCATCGCCGTCTTGCACGGATTTTTGCGCGACATTGCTGACCTGCGAGCCCGTTGGCAGCCGGCTTACGTGTGGTGCGCATTCGATCGATCGGAAGTTACCTTTCGCAATGATCTATACACGCCTTACAAAGAACATCGCGAGCCGATGCCGGACGAATTGCGAATGCAGATTCCGTTGGTACAGCAATCGCTGGAATTGATTGGAGTTGGGATAGTTGACGCCGCAGGCTTCGAAGCCGACGACGTCCTGGCGACTTTGGCTGCACAAGTTTCGTCAGCTGGAGGGCGCACGGTCATTGTTACCAGCGACAAAGATTGTCGGCAGTTGATTACCGATCGTGTGCAGTTATTCAACATCCGAAAAAACGAGGTCTTTGGTGCCACCGAACTGAAGGAGACATGGGGTATCCGCCCCGACCAGGTCGCGGACTTTCAAGCTCTGGTTGGCGACTCGGTCGATAACGTTCCCGGCGTGCCACTAATTGGCCCCAAGTTTGCCCAAAAGTTGATCGAACAATTCGGTACGCTAGAGAACATCCTTGAACATGCGGATCAAGTTGGTGGCAAGAAAGCCGAAAACCTGGTTACCTTTCGCGAACAGGCTTTGCTGTCACGGCAGTTGACCAAATTGAGTGACGCTGTTCCGCTGAACTTGAATTGGCATCGAGCGGACTTCAGCCAGCAAGATGACCATCGGCTCAGAGAATTCTTTCGCGAATTCGGTATTCGAAAACTCGCCGACCGGTTTCTTCCGATCGAAGCTGCACAACCTGAAACAGCCACTACGTGGATCGCCGACTATCAAGTGATCGACAGTGCGTCAAAGCTGAGCGAGCTAGTTAAAAAACTGGCTGCCGCAAAACTGATAGCGCTGGATACCGAAACTACTTCCACCAATCCACGTTGGGCAGAACCTGTGGGTTATTCTTTTGCGTGGGAGGTGGGACAAGCCGCCTACATTCCGCTCCGCTCACCCTCTGGCCAACCTAAACTCGATCTACAGTTGGTTAATGCTGGACTGAAAAGCATATTAGCTGACCCTGCCATTGCCAAAGTTGGGCAGAACTTGAAATACGACATTGTCGTATTGCGCAGCCAGGAGTTGAGCGTTCAAGGCATAGCGTGTGACACGATGGTAGCCGATTACTTGATTGATCCAGGTCAACGTGAACATGGATTGGACGAGTTAGCGAAACGGTATTTAGGGCATGACAATATCAAGATCACGGAGTTGATCGGCAGCGGACGCAATCAACGGACAATGGATCAGGTCGACGTTGGACTGATCACGCAATATGCTGCCGAAGATGCTGATGTACCTTTGCGTTTGGAACCCATCGTGCGATCGAGGCTGCAACAGTTGGGACTGGATGAGTTGTTCACACAGGTGGAAATGCCCCTCGTCGAAGTGCTAGCCGAAATCGAGTTTAATGGAATCTGCATCGACGTCGGCATCCTGCAAAAGCTGAGCGAGCAATTTGCCAAACGACTCGATCAATTGTATCAAGAGGTGATCGAACTGGCTGGAGAGCCATTCAATTTGGATTCGCCCAAGCAACTAGCGACGATCTTGTTCGACAAATTAAAGCTGCCCATCGTCAAGCGAACGCAAACTGGAAACAGCACCGATGCAGAGGTCCTGGAGCAGTTAGCCAGCAAACATCCGCTCCCCAGCAAATTGATCGAGTACCGGCAACTTGCGAAATTGAAAGGGACTTATATCGACGCTTTACCAACCATGGTCTGTCCTCGAACAGGACGTGTACATTCGTCGTTTCGACAGGATGTTGCTGCCACTGGCCGGCTCAGTAGCACGGATCCCAACCTGCAGAATATACCTGTTAGAACCGACGAGGGACGCCAAATACGCTCGGCCTTCCGCGCTGGACCTGATGGTTGGAAGTTGTTGGCGGCAGATTATTCACAAATCGAATTACGCGTATTGGCGCACTATTGCGGAGACGAAAATTTGCGAGTGGCTTTCGCCAACGATCGAGATATTCACGCACAAGTGGCTAGCGAAGTGTACGGTGTACCTTTGGCCGATGTTTCGTCCGCTCAACGACGCAATGCCAAAGCAATTAACTTCGGTATCATCTATGGCCAAAGCCCATTCGGACTAGCCAAAGCATTGCAGATCTCCAAAGAAGCAGCGGCAGATTTTATCGATGCCTATTTCGCAAGATTTCCTGGTGTGCGTCAATTTATGTTTGCTACGCTCGACGCGTGTCGACGGCAGGGTTATGTCAGTACGCTGTTGGGACGTCGACGATATATTAAGGGAGTGCGTAACTTTAGCGAATTGAACGAAACGCGACGTCGCGTACTTGTCGAACCCGAACGAATTGCCGTCAACACAGTTATCCAAGGTTCGGCTGCCGATCTGATTAAGATGGCAATGATTCGAGTCTATCGCCGACTGCAGCAGTCCGGGCTGCAGGCGAAGTTACTACTGCAAATTCACGACGAACTGGTCTTAGAAGTGGCGTCTGAGGATTGCCCCGCTTTGGCACAGTTGGTACGAGAAGAAATGACTCAAGTTGCTCGCTTGGATGTACCACTGAAAGTCGACGTCAAGTCTGGTGCGAACTGGGCGGAATGCGACCCCATGTAAACAAAAGTGTTTTAGCAGAATTAAATTTTTGGGACCGGAAGGGCGAAACTCACTGCTGAGTCTATTGAGTGGCGGCTCGGTAGGAACCTCACTCTCCCGTTTCCGCGATTCCTAAATTGTCGTGATAGAGTACCGGCTCAACTGCGAGTTTCATACATGTCCCAGCATTTCGACGCGCGCATTCAGCCAGTTCCCATCATCGGACTAGTTGGGGGCATCGCGTCCGGAAAATCGAAAGTCGCCCAGTTGCTGGAAAGCTTGGGAGCGGTTCGAATCGATGCCGACCGCATCGGACATGCAATCCTGCGCAGTAGCGCTGTTCGTGATCAATTGGTTGCTGCGTTTGGCTCCAGCATTCTTGATCAAGCGGGCGAAATTCAACGATCGGCACTGAGCCAACTAGTTTTCGGTAGCCAGTCGTCGTGCGCAACAAATCGGAAACGATTGGAATCTATTGTCCATCCCCAAATTCAAGCGGAAGTACTGGCCAGGATCTCACAATTGTGCGATGCCTATCCCGCCCCAACTGCAATAGTGCTGGATGCTCCGCTCCTAATCGAAGCCGGATGGGATCAATGGTGTGACCAAATCCTTTTCGTCGACGCCTCGAACGCGACTCGCCTTAAACGCAGTATTCAACGTGGTTGGTCAGCAAGCCAACTTCAACAGCGAGAACTCGCCCAAGCACCACTCGATCAAAAGAAAATGCGGGCGACCTATGTCATCCACAACGATACAGAAGTCGATTCCGAGCTGGCTCGGCAAGTCGAAGCGTTTTGGAAATCGTCGATAGAAAGAGCTTAGTCGGACAGCGCCACTTTGCGCGCCAAAGATGGTTGTAAGACCGAGCCAACATGTCGTTAAACTCCGTTTAATCTCCTGGGCATCACGCCGCGCACAGGCCAATGCTGTTCTAGTGGAAGACTAGTACGAGCGCAAGCTGCTCGCGCGGGGCCGATGGGCACGCGGTTCAACGTCGTGCTGTCATGACTTAGTTCGTCATGTAATAATCGAAAGTGGCGCAGTCCAATTAGGCAACACTAGCGCTCGCGCCAGGATCTCAATCGCAATGCATTCGAGACAACAAAGAAACTAGATAGACTCATGGCCAGACCCGCAACCATCGGCGAGAGGCTGAGTCCCATCAGTGGTTTCAACAGACCAGTTGCAACCGGGATGAGCAAAATGTTGTAACCGAAAGCCCAGGCTAAATTCTGCTTGATATTCAGCATCACTGCTCGCGACAAACTGATGGCACGAGGAATGTTCTGAATGTCACCAGACATGGCAATGACATCGGCACTCTCAATCGCCAGGTCCGTGCCAGTTCCCATGGCAATACCGACATCGGCGATCGAAAGAGCTGGTGCATCGTTTAGCCCATCGCCAACAAATGCGACTCGTCGACCGCCACGCTTTAGCATCGTTACAACTTCTGCTTTGTCGTTGGGACGAACTTCTGCGTAAACCATCGCTGGCGAAATTCCACAGCGATCTGCGATTGAAATTGCCGTTCGTTTGTTGTCGCCTGAAATAATCGCCATATCCAACCCCTGGCTCCTCAGTTGCTCGACAGCACTCGGAGTCGATGCTTTGACCGGATCAGATACAACCATTAGGGCTGCGAGAGTACGATTCACAGCCGCGAAGAAGTAACCACTCCCTTGTGACAACGCTGCAGCCAACAAATTTTCGAACGGAGCAACCTTGATGTGTCGTTCTTGCATCAATTTCTCCGAGCCGATCAAGACTTGGTCACCGTTCGACAGTTGAGCCTCCACTCCTGCGCCGGCAATCGCGTTAAAACTCACGATTTTGAGAGGCGATTTTGGTCCAGTCTCAGCAGCAGAATCCACGATGGCAGCAGCCAATGGATGTTCAGATCGTTGCTCCACGACAGCTAATTGGGAAAGGAGATTCTCCTTATTGAAGGGAGGTAAGACTTCGAATAGCGACAACTTTGGTTTGCCGACTGTGAGAGTGCCCGTTTTATCAAACGCGACCATCTCGACTTCGCTTAGCCGTTCAATTGCGTCTGTCGAGCGAAATAAAATTCCATGCTGGGCTGCCTTGCCGGTACCCACCAACACACTCGTCGGTACAGCCAGCCCCATTGCACACGGACAAGCGATAATCATGACCGCAACAGCATGGATCAGCGCTTGATCAAGCGTACCATCAGGCATCGCGAATAGCCAAATCAGAGCTGTGACCAAAGCAACTAACAACACGACAGGTACAAAATAAGCAACAACTCGGTCGGCAATGCCTTGAATTCGCGGCTTTGATGCCTGCGCAGCTTCGACAAACGCAACGATCTTTGCCAACGTCGTGTCCGCGCCAATTGCTGTCGCGCGAAACTGAATGCTCCCGGTGCCATTAATCGTTCCTGCAACCACCGTGTCTCCTACTTGCTTGGCAACTGGCACACTCTCGCCGGTCACCATGCTCTCGTCGATGTAGGTTGAGCCGTTAACGACCTCACCGTCGACAGCGATTGCAGCCCCTGGTCGTACTTCGACCAGATCATTCAGCCGAACATCGTCGGCAGGAATTGTGAGCGTTTCGCCATGGCGAACTACTGTCGCCATCTTTGGGACCAGCTTTAACAGCATTTTCATCGCATCGGCAGCTTGATGCCGCGACTTTGTTTCCAGAAATTTTCCGAATAAGACTAACGTAATTACCACGGCTGCAGCTTCGAAATACACGTGACGCGATGGCAAAGGAATCCACTGCGGTGCAATCGTGACCACGGTGCTGTAGATAAACGCAGCCATCGTTCCCAGGAAAATCAGTGAATTCATGTCTGGAGAGGCTGACAATAGATTCTTAGCGCCCAGCCAAAGAAAACGACCGCCAAACCAAAACTGAACTGGGGCAGCTAACAACATCATCCCCCAGTTCCATTGATCCATGGGCAGTTGTTTCATCATCAAATCCATGATGCGATCTGACAACATGGGTGCCATTGAAAGCATGACCAAGGGTGCGGAAAAAAATGCCGCTCCTACAAACATTCTCCAAAATCGCTCCGCCTCGATATCACGGTCGGATGGGGAATTGCGGTCGCGTGGTCCGGCAACGTCGATCGGTTCATAACCCAAATTTTTAATCGCGCTGCGTACAGCCTCAACGTCGATTCGATCCGGAACATGGTCAAACCGGATCGACGCTCGCTCGGTAGCAAGATTCACTGAAGCTTCGACGACAGCAGGGATTTTGCGAAGCCCGATCTCGACGCGCCGCACACATGCCGCACAAGTCATCCCACCGATTCCGATTTCCATTGCAGGCCCTGAACTTGCCATCGAATTCTCGCGTTCATGCTCAACTAATTGTCATTGCAAGCGGTGGCTGAGTACCCTGCATCCTCAATTATTGCAACAATTGATTCGTCGCGAAAGCTACCGACTACAGTTGCTTTTCCTGCGTTCAAATCTACTTGAGTTTGCTGTACTCCTTCAAGACTGCTAATGGCGGACTCTACTGCGGCTTTGCAATGGCCGCACGTCATGCCAGACACTTGAAATACTTGTTTGCGCTCGTTGGTCATCATCTACGAAATCCGTCGAACTGGTCGCTGTGGAGTTAATCGCCTTTGACGTATCATAGGCTCAGCCAGGGATGGATGACAAACCACAGTTTAAAGAAATCGCTAGCGTGCGTCTTTAATTTCGGCCAGCGATCATTGGCGTGTGCTGTGTTTTGGACGCGCACAGAGGCCAGGCCCGATGCGCTTTGGTGTTGGCCAACGCATTCCCAGATCAGCATCGAAACACGCGGTCGTGAAACGCCGAGCTGACCTACGCAGACGTGACGTAATTTATAGAGGTATCGCCACCCTCGATCAGCCCTTACACAATGCGAGTGCGAACGCTGACGCGTAATCCAGCATTCTGCAAGGTGAAATGCTGGCGCACTGGGCTAATCGTGGCCACATCGCGACACGCAGTGGGGTTTGTTGATTTCTCAAACGATGTGGTGCCGCAGGCTGCCGAGAACATCTCACGCGGCGAGCTTAAGTTTCGACACTTCTGTAACGCCTAAAGCCAAGGACAGAGGTTGGGAGTCGGAAGTAACTACTTGGCAACCCAGTCGTCGCGTCATATTGATCACAATGGGACTACGCAGATTCGTTGTCAGGGTTTTACCCGTCTTGCTTACGATCGTTAAGATAAATACGCGGTCCGAGTTGTGGAGCGTCAAACAAGCCAGTTGGCGCCTACTAACGTTTACTTTGTAATCAGGCAAGAATTTCCTCGGGCTGATGATCGGCAGTGCGACTTGCCCTTGTGACACCGACTGCAGCCAAGCGACATCAGCATTGTGCGCGTCAGGCAGTACGATCCAGTGTCGGCACGTTTCAAACCCGATCAGACCAAGCGGGAAAAGAATGACGTGCTCTTGGCCAACTTCAATTTGTCCGAAACGAGTCGTATTGACCAACATAACCGGTCCTCGATCAACTGGTATGCCACGGATTTAATACTTCAATCGTGTTTATCGGACGTCCAATCTCTGTTTCTCGCAGAAAAATGGATTTTTTCTCAATTTACAACGGTTAGGGCGCGATTTCGCCGAATGCTGCACGACAGTGTTCCGCGTTCTGCATGGGGCACGCCGTAACAGCGATCTTTCGAATAACAGCACATTTCGAATCCTAAAACTCGTCCGGGTGCCGCCAATTCATCAGCTCGATCGGCTCGTTTTCTAAACCAGCCCGTCGATGGGTTCACCGTAGTAGATTTGATGTGGACGATCGAGGGCATCATGCCACTGTGCCGTGGCCGGAATCCCAAGTGCTCGATAAATAGTGGCGGCAAAGTTCTCTGGCCTCACGGGGCGATCTGCGGGGTAGCCACCAATTCGATCCGATCTTCCAATGACATTCCCGCCACGAATTCCACCTCCAGCAAAGAACACCGACTGGACCGCGCCCCAGTGGTCGCGGCCCGGCGCTTTATAGTGCGATGGCAAAAGAGAAATTTTGGGCGTGCGTCCAAATTCGCCTGCCATGACGATCAGCGTTTCGTCTAGCTCGCCGGTCGCAGTCAGGTCGTCTAACAAGGCAGATACAGCGCGATCGGTAGGTGGCAATAGGTTGTTTTTTAGGTGAGGAAAAGCGTTGCCATGAGTGTCCCAAGTTTCATCGCTGCCTAAATTCACTTGCACCATATTCACGCCAATCGAAACCAAACGTCGGGCCATTAATAGTGACCATCCAAATGCATTGCGACCGTATCGATCTTGTTGTTTTTCATCAGCATGGGTTACATCCAGTGCTTGCTGGAGTTTCTTGTCGGTCAACAATGAAATCGCGTTTTCACGCATCCGATCGAAATTCTCGGTTTCGGCAGCCTGCCCCAGCATCTGCTGCTGTTGCTTAAGTAGTGTCAGCAGGTCCAGGCGATTTCCAAGACGTTGCAGCCCCAATCCCTCTGGTAATGCTAGCTGAGGTGCCTGGAAAACTCGCTCGTCAGCATGCCCACGATCTTGATGGTCGAAGCCGAATTGTGGAAAAGCTCCATATTGAGTCGCGTGAAATGGCGATGCTTCGACGAACCAAGGATCGCGATGGACTCCCATTTCACCAGCGTGTTGGCCAGGAATAACGCGATTGGAATAGTGCACGAGCCTTTCAGGTAGAACCGCTGCAGGAGGTAAGTTATTTCGCGGCTGTGTGGCCACACCAGCAATTGAGACAATCGACGGAAAATCGCTACGACTGGGAACACTGGGATTAAAACCAGGGGGCAACATTGTGCGGCCGGTCAACATGATATGATGCCCCGCCGAATGGTCGTTTGAAGGATGAGTTAACGATCGGCACAGAGACCATATATTGCTCCGCTGAGCAAGCATGGGTAAATGCTCGCAGATTTGTAAGCCAGGCGTTTGTGTCGCAATCGGATTAAATTCACCCCGGATCGTATCCGGAGCGTCTGGCTTCATATCAAAGCTTTCATGTTGTGCTAAGCCGCCAGACAAGAAAATAAAGATACACGAGCGCGCTTTGCCTTCCCTTCTTGCGCTGGTCGAGCTCGTTGCGGCTCGTAAAGAATTCACGTGGTTCATTCCCAACCCGAGAATTCCAATCGCGCCGGCTTGCAGTGCCGCGCGACGCGAAGTGCGGTAATGCTGCCACATAGAGTATCCCTTTCACCAGGGCTGTCAGAATTTACCAACGAAAGCTTAACTGCTGAACAAATCCTACCAGATTATCGACACCGCTTCAAAGAGCTCCACAGATTTTCCGCAGCGCTGTGGGACTGCCAAGATGCCATCCCATGGTTGGGCAGCAAAGTTTCCTTTGACCCCATAATTCGTTTATGATAATTGCAGTTGTTGGACTGCGGAGCGGAGCCATGCAAAGAGAATCGGAACATGCAGCAATCAAGAAAATCGTCTCTAGCCAAAGAACTGGGTACCGAATCACATCGCCGACGTTTCCTTGTCGATGCTGGTTGGCAAGCATCCAGCTTGGCTGCGACAACCTGGTTATGGCAGCAAGCGGCACGTGGCGCACCGGTTACCGGCGACCGTCAGCGGAATTCAGGTAGAGTTAAGGCTAAGTCAGTAATTCTAATTTTTAATTGTGGCGCACCAAGCCACACCGATTTGTGGGACATGAAACCCAACGCTCCCGACGGGATTCGAGGAGAGTTGTTACCGATATCGACCAAAGTACCAGGGATTCAAATTTCTGAACTACTCCCCGGGCTAGCTTCACGCATGGACAAGTTGGCCATCGTGCGCAGTGTGTACCATAACCATACTAGCCACAATTCCGGCATGCATTGGTCGATTGTTGGTAAGCCATATCGGATCAACAGCACTCTGATTAATCCTGCACGCACGGATTTACCTAGCTTTGGAACTTTAGTTGGCTGGCTGGCTCAGCGCGATGGCTTCGCCGCTGACGTACCGCCGTATGTGATCACGCCATTTCCCCATTGTGATAGTTTTCAATACATTACGCCTGGCCAATACGGTGGTTGTCTGGGAGTTCAGTACGATCCGTTTGTTTTAAACGCTGATCCAAATGCCAAAGATTTTCAGGTCTCGGGGCTCAAGTTGGACAAGACACTGACAACATCGCGATTGGAAGAGCGGCAGTTGTTGCTCAAGTCCATTGAAACTCAGAGCTCGGGAATTGCTTCAGAGTTGATCGGCGACATCGACATGCAACGAGCCAAGGCGCTGGGATTGATTTCTTCTGGTCGCGCAAACGAGGCGTTTGATTTGAATCGTGAACCAGAAAATGTGCGCGATCGATATGGCAGACACAGTTGGGGGCAATCGCATTTGTTGGCACGTCGCCTGGTCGAAGCGGGCACACGATTTGTCACTACCGTCAACGGCCCGAGCATTACGTGGGATACTCATCAAGACAATTTCCCGCGACTGAAGAATAAACTGGTGCCGCCGATGGAACAGGCTTTCGTGGCCTTGCTGGACGACTTGAGCCAACGAGGGCTGCTTGACGAAACGCTCGTCGTCTGGATGGGTGACTTTGGTCGCACTCCGATCATCAATAAAGATGGTGGTCGCGACCACTGGCCTCAATGTTATTCGATTGTGATGGCGGGAGGTGGAATTCGTGGTGGGACGGTAGTTGGCGAATCGGACGCGACCGGTGCGTACCCGCGAATCAGGCCGATAACTCCGGCCGACGTTCATGCCACGGTCTTTGCGGCGCTGGGTTATGATGCAAGTCAATTGTTTTACAAGACAACGGACAATCGACCGACTCCCGTTTGCGACGGCACTCCGATCCACGAACTTCTATAAGGCAGCTAAGTTAGCGAACTCGTCGCAGGTTTTCATCGATCTTACCATCATTTTACGCGAACTCAGGGAGTATTCGGCCGCCGTTCACTGTGGCACGTTCATCCCGACCGTTGTGCAGAAACGTCAGCTCAGTGTGGTTCAATCCCATCAAGTGCAAAACAGTTGCGTGAATATCGTGCACGTGGCAACGGTTCTCAGTCGCGCGAAATCCGATTTCGTCCGTGGCTCCAATGGTCCTGCCACCACGGATTCCGGCTCCGGCCATCCACATGGTGAATCCCCATGGGTTATGATCGCGTCCGTAGTTTTTTCCACCTGGCGCGCCGGTATCGCTGAAAGGTGTGCGTCCAAACTCGCCGCCCCACACTACCAGGGTTTCTTCCATCAAGCCTCGAGCTTTCAAATCGGTCAGTAATCCTGCAATAGGCAAATCCGAAGCCTGGCACCATTTGGTGTGGTTGGACTCCAGGGCCGAATGACCGTCCCAACCACTTCCGCTGCCACAATAGAGCTCAATAAATCTCACGCCCCGCTCAACCAGCCGCCGAGCCAACAGGCAGTTACGGCCAAAGGTAGCTGTGTGAGGTTGGTTGAGTCCATACAGTTCGCAGGTCGCGGCAGATTCCGTCGACAAATCGACCGCCTCCGGTGCAGCCGATTGCATGCGATAGGCTAACTCATAACTGGCTATGCGAGATTCCAGTGATTCGTCTCCCGGACGACTGTCACGATGCCGACGATTTAGTCGCTGGACAAAATCCAAACGACTGCGGTGACGCAGAGTTCCAACCGATTGGTCAGGTAACAAATCGAGAATCGGCGGACCTTGACGCTGTAGCATCGTGCCCTGATAACTGGCGGGCAAGAATCCGGAGCCCCAATTCGTAGCTCCACCACGCACAAGTTTATCGTCAGTCAGGCAAACAAAGGTGGGCAAATCCTGATTCGCTGCTCCCAGTCCATAAGAGACCCAAGCCCCAAGTGATGGTCGGCCCGCCAGCACTGAACCGGTATTCATCTGACGCACCGAGCCGACATGATTCAGGCCATCCGCCCAGCACGAGTTGATCACCGCCAGTTCGTCAGCATGACGAGCGATATGCGGGTACCAATCCGATACCCACAAACCGGACTGACCGTGTCGTCCCCATACTCGCGGCGAACGAATCAAAGGCATGCGGTGCGAACCGGTAGCGCTGGTGACGGGAAGTTGGAACGTCGACGGAATTGGTTGACCGTCGAGCTTATTCAATAGCGGCTTCGGATCGAATAAATCGATATGGCTTGGCCCACCTTCCATGAACAACCAAATCACGGAACGGGCTTTTCCGGTAGGCCGCCCCATTGTCTGACGCTCCGGTGACGAATCGCGAGCGCTTGCGGTATCCGATTGCAGCAAGTCGGCCAAAGCGATTGCGGCAAGTCCGCTGCCCGAGCGAGCTAGCCACTCCCTGCGCGATGAACTGAGGTCAGGTAGAGGTAATCGTGCAGATTTCATAGTGAGCAAGCCTCAATTACAACACATTCCAAGGCAGAGCCTTGAAACGATGATCTGGCGTTTACTGAGAACTATCATTTTAAAACCTAAATAAAAACTCATTAGAGTCTAGCAGCATCAAGCAAAAGTCACACAGGGCCTGCAGTTCGGCTGCGTTGTCAGTGGACACGAGTTTTGCGTCCTGCAGGTTGCTTGTCCGACCAATCGCATGTTCTTGTTTGATCGTTTCAGTCTGCGAGTTCAAGAACTCCACAGTCGTCGCCAACTCCCAATCGTCTGGAAAGCGGCTATATGCAAGTTGAAACGCAAGTCGCACTCGTTGTTCGGCGGTTTGGCCAGCTTCACGGATTAATCGATTCGCAAAGAATTCTGCCCATCGAGCAGGCGCAGCCCCGTTAAGCAGCGTCAAGGCTTGTGGAGCAGTCAATGTTTGACCTCGGCATGCACAGGATTCATGTGTATCGGGAAAATCGAATGTCTCCATCATGGGAAACCGATCATTGCGACGCACAAATATGTAAACGCTTCGACGCGCATGATCGGCCTGTTTAGAACTGGTGCTCCACCCGCCGGCCGGAGTTGGGCGTCCCGCTGGCAATGCAGGAAACACACTAGGGCCCCCCATCTGTTGATTGAGCATTCCGGAAACGGACAGAGCTGCGTCGCGGATTAATTCAGCGTCCAATCTCTGCGGCAAAAATCGCCATAACAATCGATTATCAGGGTCGGAATGTTGGTCGGGCCGATCGATAGAACATTGCCGGTAAGTAGCTGACTGCACGATTTTTCGATGCATACGCTTAACACTCCAGTTCCCTTCGACCAATTGATTGGCAAGCCAATCGAGCAATTCTGGATGCGAGGGCGAATCTCCTACAACTCCAAAGTCGCTGGGTGTCCCCACGATTCCTCGGCCAAAATGGTAGTGCCAGACGCGATTGACAAAAACTCGCGCAGTCAAGGGATTCTTTGCATCAACCAACCAGCGCGCAAGTGCACTGCGCCGACCGGTCGACAATCGTCCTTCGGGCGGCTGAATCGCTGCCGGCTGTGGATCGAGAATCGTGAGAAATCCTGGCTCCACCAATTCTTTTGGATTTGTGTAAGCTCCCACACCCAGTACGTGAGTTGGAGGTGCGGCGGCACTAATGTCGACAATCCCCATTGCTCGCGCGACATCGGCCGGTTTAAACGATTTCAACTGATCCAATTCCGCTTTCAGCTCTGCATATCGTTGCTTTGCATCACCCTTGAGCGCTCCAGCATCCTTGGCAAAAAATGGGTCAGCATGGGGTTTGGGACGCTGGGGGCAGGTGCCACAGTCTTTGTGATTGAGAATGTAAGCGATTTGCGAT
>CAZVBC010000181.1:0-13759 GCA_964625155.1 uncultured Pirellulaceae bacterium | reverse complement strand
TTGTCGTTACCGGCATCGAGCGTGCGCGATCTTGGCCGATGTATCCACCATTGTCACTGGTAAATATCATCAAAGTATTACTGTCAATATCCAGGGACTCGAGCCTAGCTCGAATGCGCCCCACGCTGGCGTCTAGGCTCTTGATCATCGCGGCATAAGTTGGGTTACGATGCCGAAAAGTAGCGTTCAGCTTTCGCTCAAAGTACGCAACTTCATCTGGCTTGGCTTCAATCGGGGTATGTGGAGCATGCTGCGCCAAATAAAGAAAAAACGGTCGTTTTGAGGCTGCCGCGAAATCGATTACCCGGATCGCTTCATCAGTAAGCCTATCGGTTAAATACTCGCCCACTCGGCCAAATTCTAGGTGAGGCACATAACGAAATTCGCTGCCAAATCGTCCAGCACCGCGGTAAGGAAAAAAGAAAGTCTCTGGTGCACCCCAATGTGTACCCGCGATGCCAACGTCAAAGCCTTGAGTTTCCGGATAGTGGGCTGCGCCACCCAAGTGCCACTTGCCAACTGCAGCCGTCAAATAGCCTGCTTGCTGAAGATGCTCAGCCAGCGTTATTTCCTCAAGGGGTAAATCGTGCAATGATTTCGCTTGCAGCAGTTTTCGATCGCTGGGGCCGTTGATTGAGCCTTCCGACCAGATGGTCATCTGCAAGCGAGCGGGATGTTTCCCAGTTAATATCGATGCGCGCGTCGGTGTACATACTGGCGCAGGTGCATACGCTTGCGTAAAACGAATTCCCTCCGAGGCCAATTTGTCGATGCAGGGTGTCTCGTGATAATCCGCGCCGTCGCAAGCCAAATCACGCGCTCCCAAATCATCGGCCAAGATCAATACGATATTGGGAAGTTGACGCTCGCCCGCATCGCCTTCCCTAAGCCAATGACCAAAGAATAACGCGACTAGAACTACACAACACACCCGATTCATAGATGCCTACTTCTCGGGCTGGAGATGTCGATCGAAGAAACCGAGGACTAAGGGACGCAGATCTTGCTGTTTGGGTTGCAGATGAAATGTATGTGGCGCGTCAGGGATTATTTCTAAATGATGTTCGATGTTGGCTTTTTTGAGTACCGATGCCATTAACTCCGATTGTGCGACGGGTACCGTCTTGTCGGCTGTGCCATGCAGTATCAACATCGGTGGATCGTCCGCAGTGGCGTGTGAGATTGGTGAAGCTTGCTTGTAAACATCCGGTGCTTCTTCCAACGTCTTACCAAACATCGCTCGTGATCGGTCCATCAAGCTGGCTGGGCCATACATATCGACGGCACATTGTACGCGGCAAGAGTATTCTCCGTACGGGCCGGGAGGATCCAGTGCTGCGTCAGGCCCAGTCAAGCCCAACATGGCAGCGAGGTGCCCACCTGCCGAACCGCCAATTGCGCCAATATGATCAGGATCGATTTGCAGGCGTTCAGCGTTCTTGCGCAGCCATCGTACCGCTGTCTTACAATCGTGTAGATTTTGAGGCCAAGTTACCGAATCGTTGACTGACAAAAGGTAATCTATGCTCATCCCAACGTATCCATGAGTTGCCAGCACACCGCCGATATTCAGCTCTCGAGCTGCATCTTTTTTCCCGCCAGTAAAACCACCGCCATGGATAATGACCACTGCGGGTACGCGTTTGCCTTTCGGTATGGACAAAGGTAAATACAAATCGGCCTTCTCTTTGCGCCCAGCAGCCAAGTACTCGACATCCTTTTCAATGCGATAGGTCACTTCTTCTGGCGGCCTCGCACCGTTATCGTCATTTGTGGACTCAGATCGCCGCAGTATCGCGGTTACAGGAAAATGATCAGATGGTGTCCTACCTTCGCGCGCCGTGTGATCAATCTCTGCCGCCATAACGGCCCAGCCGCGAGATACTCCAATCCAATCGATGCGTGGTCCGCTGGTTTTGGAGACATCGAATCCAGAGAACGTGCCCTCTCGTCCGGTTGGCGCTCGGTGCGCGATACGAAACGAATCGACGATTTTGGACCCGGCATTGGCTTGGTCAGCAAACAGCACTCGGTACGGTTCACTGGAATCTCCGGCGGCGTTGAAGTCGCCAGTCAATACCACATCACAATTCGCACCAATAGAAATGATTTTTTGACGCAGTAGTTTCGCAGATTCTAATCTTGCAGTTGGGCCTTGGTGGTCAAAGTGTGTATTGAAAAATGCAATCGGCAAGCTTCTCGGATGAGCCAAGTCGCGCAACTTGACCCAGGACACCATGCGCGGCAAAGAGCTGTCCCAGCTCTTGCTGCCGACGGAATCGGGTGTTTCACTCAGCCAGAAGTGCCCTGCCTCGATTTGCTCGAAACGCCGCTTGTGGTAGTACAAGGCCATCATCTCGCCATCTGCTTGACCATCGTTTCGTCCGACACCCAAGACGGCGTACTCGTTTAACTGCTCTGCCAAATAATCGCGTTGAAATCCAAGAGTTTCCTGAGTTCCCAACAGATCAGGGTTAAACGCTCGAATCGTTTCGATCAGGAACTCCTTGCGGCGGTCCCAATGATTATCACCATCCCGGGCTGTTCCGTAACGAATATTGAACGACATGACGCGCACCGTGCTGCTAGCCTGCTGGGCCCAAGCAGGAACGGTCACCAACAAGGCGATCGCCGCCACGAGAATTGGGGCAGCGATCCACAATCGAGACTTCATTTTGTTCTCTTGTGATTAGGGAGTAGTTACATGGAGATACCAACAAGCAACGACGAAACGGCGTTGGGTTATGCAGTCTTGGCACCAGCTTGGCCGTTTTCAACTACAAACGAACGACGTGTAATCAACGGAGCGCCTGGGCGGTCAACAAAGGGGACAACCTGATAATCACTTTTCCAAGACTTTTCTGTAACCGTACAACTGACATATCCGCGTTCCGTATTATAGAAACGAACAAAGGGGTTTTCGGATAACGTTGCAGCGTGTCCCTTGGGTATTTCGGCACCATTTCCACCAGACGAAATTGAAGTGCATACAAATTCTGTTCCTACGACGGGATCGTGCCGATTATCAAAATCGACTTGAAGGTCGTTTACCCAATTCGAATGAATGTCTCCAGTGAGCACGATTGGATTTGAGACATGCCGTTCGTCGAGAAACCTAAGAAGACGTTTGCGGGCAACGTCATATCCGGACCATTGATCCATACTAAACCCAGTTCCCGCTCCGGCAATTCGATCCGCGCGTCCCATCATGACCTGTTGCCCAAGGATGTTCCACTCTGAAGTCGAAGCCAATAACTCGGCCATCAACCATTTTTCTTGCCGTGAGCCAAGCAACGTACCTCGCGGTTTGAAGACGTCCCCAATCAGCGGCTTGTTGCCGTCACCGTTTGGCTGATCCGTCCGGTACTGACGAGTGTCGAGCATCTCGAAGGCTGCTAATCGACCGAACTTTACAGTACGATAAATCTGCATATCCGGTCCAAACGGCAGGCTTTGCCTACGGAGTGGCATATGTTCGTAATAAGCTTGGTAAGCGTTCGCGCGTCGCAGCAAATACTCCTCGGGCTGGACCTGCAATTCCTCGGAAATATCACCAGCGCAGTTATTGTCAAATTCATGATCGTCCCAAACAACTAACCAAGGGCAAAGTGCATGAGTGTTTTGCAGGTGAGCGTCTAAGCGGTACTGAGCGTACCGGTTGCGGTAGTGCTCGAGCGAAGTGATTTCAGGTCCCGTATGCTTGCGGACCAAATTGTCTTTTCCAGCATATTCGTAAATGTAATCCCCCAGGTGTACCACCAAGTCGAGATCTTCCCGTGCCATGTGTTCGTAGGCAGTAAAAAGCCCTTGCTCGTAATGTTGGCACGAAGCAAATGCGAACCGCAGTTTCTGAGGCAATGCATCCGCAAGCGGAGTGGTGCGCAAGCGGCCGACGCGCGATGTAGCTTCACCACAATGAAACCGATACCAGTACCATCGATCTGGTTTTAATCCCGTCAGCTCGACGTGGACGGAATGTCCAAGCTGCGGCGTGGCCAGAGTAGTTCCACGTTGGACAATTTGACGCATCGAAGCGTCGTCAGCCACTTCCCACGCGACCTCGAACGACGATGTCTTAGGTAGTCCACCCCCTTCCAATGGAACCGGGGCCAATCGAGTCCATATGACCGCTCCATCAGGACTGGGGTCGCCCGACGCGACTCCAAGCTGGAAAGGGTCCGCAGAAAACTGCGGTCGCCGCTCAATTACCCCAAATGCAAGTTTGCTCAACCACGGTATGACCGCCAAAGAAGCCCCTGCCAGTACAAATTGGCGTCGATTCTGAGCTAGTTCGGCGGCATGCTTGATTGCGTGCGTGAATGTCCAGCGCTGTGTCATCATTTTTCTCCCAACTAATTTGTCCTGCGGCCCATCAACATCCGCACTGTGATCGTGCCAAAACCACTCACCACAGCTCGTGCGTGCACATCAACATTGCAACTGCAAGCACGACCGCAAACAACGCACGTAGCGATGATGCTTGTGCAGAAACTGTGACCAATATATCAAAGCCACCAGCGGCCAACTGCATTACAGTTCTGAATTACGTAGTATCAATAAAGCGAGCTGCCTTCTCACAAAAAATCGACCGTTCGACCTGGACTAAGGCAGGGGGGCGAGCGTAGTATAAGTTCGACCAATTTTGTTACGGTGCGGTGAGCTATGTTTGTTTCAATTTCGAGCATTACGGTGCAAGCAATTTTCGCCACGTTAATCCTGCTGGCGGTGGTGTTTTTCGGGATTCGTGTTGTAATGCTCCTGCGCCCTGCGACCACTAAAGACCAAACGGACAACATAGGTGACACTTGTGCCTCAGACTTGACCAGGAATTTAGAGGAATTGAGGATCAGCAATGACATCAGTGAGGCGGAATTCCGAACAATAAAGTCGGTGCTCGAAAAGAGGCATGCCGACTCAATTGGCCATAATTACAGCCCAGCACGTTCGTAAATCTATCTCAACATAATTGGGTTAGAAGCGATGAGTGTGTGGATTGTAATGCTTCTACCAGTCTGGGAGACTGGATCATTCGACACTCCGTTAGAGTTTTGTTTCCCAGTGGCTCGATCCGCGGACACGGACGCCCGGCAGCGAATTTGTGCGATTGCAATTGATTGCTTCGTGCATAAGAGTTGACCCTCGAGCATAATGTACGTGTAAGCCCATAAGATCGTTATCCCAGCGCTTACGAGCAAGGCTCACAGGAAGCTGAGAACGCGATCAGGAATTCGAGCTAAGGAGTCGAGTATGCCTTCTGGTAAGGAAGTTGTGTCCGGACGTCGCAGTGGTAACGGCGGAACGACCAAAAAGAACGCTTTCTGTTCGTTCTGCCGCAAAAGCTATCGCGATGTCGGACCGTTGGTCGAAGGCCCAGGCGACGTTTACATCTGTGGCGAATGTATCGAGCTGTGTCAGTCTATTCTCGACCAGGAACAAAAGCGTCGTGGACCTAGTAACAAGCTGTTCAACGAAATCCCGTCACCGCGGGAAATTGTCGAGCACCTGGACCAATACGTCATTGGCCAAGCTCCTGCCAAACGTGTGCTGGCAGTCGCCGTTCACAATCATTACAAGAGGTTGACCAGCGGGTGGTCCGGAAGTGATGTCGAGATTGAAAAATCAAACATTCTTCTGGTGGGGCCAACCGGCAGTGGTAAGACCCTACTAGCGCGAACCTTAGCAAAAATGTTGAATGTTCCTTTTGCTATCGGGGATGCCACAACTCTTACCGAAGCGGGTTACGTTGGTGAAGATGTCGAAAATCTGCTGCTGAAATTGTTACACGCGGCAGACTTTGACGTCGAAGCGGCTCAGCGTGGTATCCTCTATATCGATGAAATCGACAAAATCGGCAAGACCAGCCATAACGTGTCGATTACCCGCGATGTCTCAGGCGAAGGTGTCCAACAAGCTCTATTAAAAATGTTGGAAGGATCGGTCGCTAACGTCCCACCGCAAGGCGGTCGCAAACACCCAGAGCAACAGTATATTCAGATGGATACTTCTAATATTCTGTTTATCTGCGGAGGTACATTCGTTGGCGTTGAAGACATCATTCGTAAACGGTTAGGAAAGAAATCGCTCGGCTTTGGAGCGGCCGCGAGCCACAAAGATGAATCTACGCCGGCTCAATTGCTGCCTCAAGTTACCTCGGACGATATTTTGCACTTTGGCATGATTCCCGAGTTTGTAGGTAGATTGCCTGTCATTTCAGCTCTAACTCCACTAGATGAAGAGGGGCTGATCAAGGTTCTAACCGAGCCGCGTAATGCTCTGGTGAAGCAGTATCAAGCTCTCTTTAGTATGGAGAATTGTGAACTGAATTTCTCCGAGACCGCTCTGCGTTCAATCGCTCGGCGCGCACTCGATAAGGGCGTCGGTGCCCGTGGCCTGCGAGGTATTATCGAAGGCATCATGTTGGACATCATGTTCGATTTGCCCGAACAGACCGAAGGAACTCGATATACCATCGATCACGACCAGGTCGATGGGCAATTGCGACATTTCAAAGTATGCAACACAGAAAAGAAGAGCGCATAGCTTGTTGACAGCTTCGGCTGCAACGATTCCTCAGTGAAAATCACCTGCGACACGCATCAACGGGTCGGCAACTTGATATAGCATCTTGTTGCCGACCCACTTTTTTTGGGTCCATCCGGGTTTACCGTGGTAGCCATCCCATACCGTTGGGCAGCAAAAGCGATTCGCCGAATTCAAAAGCACTGTCGCCTGGATCGGTCCATCACTCGACGATTACAAAAGTGAATCTGCGTCGAGGTCGCGAGGCAGCCCATTCCAGCATCTCGTCGCCGCACGTAGTGCGCCGCCGATTCTGCTGGTTTCCAACCTTGTCGTCCTTGATCAGCGCTGTTACGACTTTCAGCGTGGCTCAAGCAATGGAAACGCTTTGCGGGTCTTTCGTCGCCGCCAAGCTCGCCGCGAGCCATCCCATGAATTTAGCCATCGGGATCGGCTGCTGTTTTCTGCTGGGCGGAATCGTGATGGTACTTTATTGCAGTGGTCCGCTGTGGTTCATCGCATCTGATCTTCTACTAGCCTACCTACCAATCGCAATCCTTGGAGGCCGCCTAGCTGCTGGCGGAAATCGATTATGGACGATCGACACAGTTGGCTGATTTGCGATTCGGTATGCTATCTGCTATCGCAAGAGATTTCGTTTGTTGATTGTCCGTAATCAACCCGATTCGCAGTAGGAACGATCATCCCCTTTGGCGTTCTAAGCGCGCTGTTAGCATGTTAGACCTTCCCCTTTGTCTTTCTACTTTTGGGGTCCCTTCCTTGCCATTTAACGATTGCAGTTAAAGAGCAGCTTAAATTTGTATCGCGCTCTTAAATCACGGCGATCGAGTTTGAACAATCAAGAAACGCCAATGCTTAATATCTGATCAAAGCGAGCTTTTTTCCGAGGTGTTTCACGCGCAAGCGTTGAAGGCTCTATTTCGCAGACTAAGCAGTCGATACAATGGCGTGGCACTTATTAAGTACCTTAAGTTGATGGTAGCTTTAAATGTCTAGCTATTATGGCCATTCGGGAGACAAGACGGATAAGAGTGACTGGCAAAGTTTGCGCGAACACCTTGTCAACGTAGCGCAGCTCGCAAGGTCGTTTGCGGAGAGAGCATTTGGCGTTGGATGGTATTGCGAAAACACGCAGGTCGCTGGACTTCTTCACGATCTCGGCAAATACCGGCCCGAGTTTCAGCAGATGTTGAATGGATTGAATCCACCACGCACCCGGACCTATCACAAGCAGGCGGGTGCAGCCAAAGCTGAATCGCTCAACAACCTGCCCGTCGCGTTTGCGATTGCCGGTCACCACGGCGGAATTCCCAACAAGATCAAACTAGAGTCGGCGATCGTGTCGGACAACGGACGCGTGGTGGTCGATCAAGTTTGGAATATTGCTTGCGAAGAGATTCCGGAACTTAAGGCACTTGCGCCTAACTTGTGGCAGCCAAAGGACGAGTTGCATGTGGACCTATTGACCCGAGCGATTTTTAGTTGCTTGGTCGACGCGGACTGGAGCGATACTGGCACCCATGTGCGAAAGAAACAGGGCCTTCCGCCTGAGCCTGACCCAGAAGCTTTTTGTGGCGAACGATGGCTCGAAAACTTGCTCACAGTGCTCCAAGTGAAGTCACAGACGTGCCGCGAAGCTCACGTTCGAGAAGCCCGCTCTAACGTTCTCGATGCGTGTTTGCTGGCAGCCGAGAGTCTGCCAGGAATTTTCACCCTGACCGTACCAACTGGAGGCGGTAAGACTTTGGCCGGTCTCGCTTTCGCGTTGAAACATGCAATAAAACATGGATTGCGAAGGGTGATTTACGTTGCGCCCTATCTAACGATATTGGAGCAGAACGAAACTGCCATTCGTTCGGCATTGGGCTTTTCCGAGGGCGCTCCACAGATATTTGTGCATCACAGCCTGGCCGAACCTCCGGAGGGCAAAGATGACCAGTCCACAGACCGCGACGACGCGGCGCGCCGAGCCGAAAACTGGGATGCGCCGATCATCATCACGACAAGCGTCCAGTTTTTCGAAAGCCTGTTTTCCAACAAGCCCGGTCGCTGTCGCAAAATTCACAACATAGCTCGCAGCGTTGTCATCCTGGACGAGTGCCAATCACTTCCGCCGGAGCTGGTTGCTCCAACGTGTTGCATGTTGAAACAACTCGGCGACGACTTCAAGGCTACAGTCGTGCTATGTACCGCGACGCAACCGGCCTTTGACCATGATGAACTGAAGCACTTCGAGCGACTCTCGGCGCATGAGATAGTACCTCCTTCACTTCGCTCATTCGATCGCTTAAAGAGAGTCCACATTCATTGGCCAAGTGGACACGACGATAACGTCGACTGGCCCGATCTTGCCGTTCAAATGACTACAGCATGCGATGCGGCACGCCATGGAAAATCCGCAGTACAATCGCTGTGCATCGTGAATTCGCGCCGCGCGGCGCGAGAGATTTTCGAAGAGCTTCGAAGAACGATGTTCGAAGGCGTCTTTCACCTTTCCACCAGCATGTGCCCCGCGCATCGCACAGTGGTTCTCGACGAAGTTCGTCGCCGATTGCGAGAGAATCGCCCATGCTGTTTGATTTCGACCCAACTTATTGAAGCCGGCGTCGACGTAGATTTTCCCGTGGTCTTTCGCGAACTAGGTCCGCTCGAATCTATCATCCAAGCCGCCGGACGTTGCAATCGCGAAGGCTCGCTCCGAGACGCCAGTGGCCTCACCACTGGCCGCGTAATCGTTTTTCGCAGCCGGCGGAGCATCGACGAACCTCGCAAGTATTTCCCGCCGGACGTCTGGTATAAAGCCGGCAAGACGACCTTGGAAAATCACTTTCTCAACAGAAATAGGTTTCCGCAGATCGATCAACCGGTAGACATACGTGAGTATTTCACGCGACTCTATCACAGCGGCTCACTCGACAAACACAAGATTCAGGACGGCCGCCGCAATTTCAAATTCGCCGCAGTCGCTGCGGATTATCAACTCATCGAACAAGATGGCATCGCTGCCATCGTCGCTACTTGGGAGCCACATCGCGAACGAGTCGAGCGATTACTCAAGACCCTTCGTCGCGATCCTTCACGCGCCAACTTTCGAGCCTTAGCGCCTTACCAAATCAACTTGCGTTATTACGAACTGCGCACCGTAGGCGATTCCGTCGTCCCCGTCAGCGAACACATCAACGCCCCAGTGTGGTATGGTCGCTATGACAACCAACTCGGCCTCAACACGGAGACAACGGACGCGCTGTTGATGATTTAGTTAGCGCAGAAAAAACGCCAAGTCATAGAAGACACTTCCAAAACGTTTTAGCGGAGTATAGCAAAATGAGCACTACCGTTTCACTTAAGGTTTGGGGAGAGTTTGCGATTTTTACGCGACCGGAGTTGAAGGTGGAGAGATTGTCATATCCGATCATGACGCCATCGGCGGCGCGTGGCGTGCTGGATGCAATTCTGTTCAAACCACAAATGCGCTGGAATGTGCAGCGGATTACGGTCATACACCCTCAATTTCCTGAAGGCATGTCAGAGGCGGCCAAGCAACAGCCATATCGTTTGGTTGCGCTTCGACGAAATGAGATCCAGGATAAGATTTCGACAAACACGGTCGGCACTTGGATGAAGAATCCGGAGAAATGCAAACCGTACTATGTCGACTCTGCTGGGCGCGAGAGTATCCAGGGCGAACACCGCACACAACGGAATACGCTGGCACTGCATCACGTTGCCTATCGCATCGATGCGAACCCTGTTTTGACGTCTAGAGCGAATCAACCTCGTAAGAATGCGCCCGACGTCGATGAGGAAGCGGGGGGAGATACAGAGATCAAGTACGTGGCGATGTTCAACCGGCGGGTCACCAAAGGCCAGTGCTTTCATCGACCATACCTGGGCTGTCGTGAATTCGCTTGCCACTTCGCACCAGTAGATGGAACCGAACAGATCCTCGATTGGAATCAGGCTCTTGGCCTGATGCTTTACGACATTCAGTTCGGTCGAGATGGAAAAAACCATCCGGGCTTTTTCGAAGCCGTGATTCGCAATGGCTCGCTTCATTGTGACGCGATGTCGGCCAGCGTCGATGGTGATCCACCTGTCAAGATTTTTGGCTGGAAAGAGAGTGAGGTGCTGGCATGATTTTGCAACGACTATACGAATTGGCTGACCGAGAAAACTTGCTTGACGACCCGGCGTTTGTGGCAAAGGAGATTTCGTGCCGCATCGATATTGACGACGAAGGCAATTATCTCGGCCTGCATGATCTTCGTCAGCGCACCGAACGTCCCGCAAAAGGCAAATCACCGCCAAAAGTCGTGCTCTCGGGCGGCAAAACATTGCCGATTCCAGTGCGACCCGTCGTTCGAGACGCGAGCGGCACATGGAAAACGACAGACCCGGCGGCAGCAGGAAAAGAGAAACCTGCCGTCTTCCTCGCGGACACAATCGCCAGAGTATTGCCAGTCGACCGACTGATCGACGAAGAGAAACGCGACAAATTCGCTTCTCAGCGCGCGACATTTTGGCGATTCATGCGCCATTGCATCGACGAACTTGACGACGGTGACCTGAAAGCGATTTCGTTGTTTGCGGATCGGTTGGAGAGCGACCCTTCGTTGTCCGAGCGAGTCGAAGCGGACGTCGAATCACTGAGCTTGAAGACGAGCGACCTTTGCACCATCGCGCTCTCTAGAGAAATGGGCAGGTGCTTGGCTGAGCGCGACGACGTTCGCAAATGGTGGCGTGACTTCTTCGGAGTCGATTTCTCAATTCAGCAGGAGGCTGGGACAAAGGGACTGTGTCAAATAACCGGGCGCGAAACGACGATTGGGCAATCGGTCAAGAGTAAAGTTAAAGGTTTGGTGCCAATCGGCTGTCGCGCGGATGCGTACCTCGTAACGGGGCTCGATGCGGCAGATAGTTTTGACTTGAGCGGAGCCGAAGCGTCCATGGTTTCGCCGGAGGGAATCGACGGGTTTACGCGAGCACTGAACGCGTTGATCGGAAATGACTTTCGCGGAAAGACAACCAGTCATCGTGTTAACGGTGTAATGTTTCTGTTTTGGACTCGCGAGAAAGTCGAACACCATCTGATGTCGCTGTTCGAGCCCGATCCGGAACAAGTCAACGCTTTGCTCGCTTCCGTGCGCAAAGGACGGTTTTCACAAGCCTTGACCGACAAAAATGCGTTTTACATGCTGACACTGTCGGGCAATTCGGCGCGGGTTGTGGTGCGTGATTATCTCGAAACGCCAATCGACAACGTCGAGCAGGCGTTGGGGAATTGGTTTAAGGATTTGACGGTCGCTGATCTGTCCAAAGATGGCCAAGGATTTCCGAAGAGTGATTTTCCGATGTGGATGCTCGCGTCGGCCACCGCGTTAGACAGCGAAGGCGTGGCTCCCGACACGCCGGCACGATTGATGTCGGCG
This sequence comes from uncultured Pirellulaceae bacterium, assembly GCA_964625155.1. Taxonomy (GTDB): domain Bacteria; phylum Planctomycetota; class Planctomycetia; order Pirellulales; family Pirellulaceae; genus Aureliella. The sequence continues at coordinate 1,790 of CAZVBC010000181.1, read as the reverse complement.
GCCATTCAAGGGTTGCCGATTTCTGATTCGATTCTGGCCTCCTGTTTGCGCCGGTTGCGTGCCGAAGGTGCAGATGGTTTTCGTGCGGCGCGCATGGCTTTGATCAAATTGACTTTGGTACGAAAGGGGATAAACGTGACCGAAACTCTCGACAACGATGAACGACATCCGGCTTATGTGTATGGACGGTTACTTTCAATATTCGAACAGATCCAATATGACGCGCTGGGAAACGTCAATGCGAATGTCGTCGACAAGTTCTATGGCACCTTCAGCGCGGCGCCCGCACTCGTTTTCAGTCGTCTGTTCGCTAACACGCAGAATCACTTGCGTAAGCTCAAATCCGAGAAACCTGGTGCTCATGTGATCAACGACAAGTTGCTTTCAGAGGTCGTCGCCCTATTGCCAGCGTCACCTCCGCGAGGCCAGTTGTCTTTGCAGGATCAAGGACGCTTTGCACTTGGATATTACCACCAACGCGCCAAGCGATTTCAACAAATCGCCGAGCGCAAGGCAAAAGCCAATCAAGACTGACACCTCCGAAACCCGTGACAGCAACCACTCCCGTTAGAAAGTACCTTTCTAGGAAAACTCTGATGACTATGACAACCAACGCTTCTCCAACAGTTAACCGCCGTTACGACTTCGTTTTTCTTTTTGACGTCCAAGATGGAAATCCCAACGGCGACCCGGATGCTGGCAACTTGCCTCGCATCGATCCGCAATCATTGCAAGGCCTGGTGACTGATGTATGCCTAAAACGCAAGATCCGAAATGCAGTTTCTGCGATTGCGGGAGATCGACCCGGATGCGAGCTTTATTTTCAGACTCAGGACGCGGTCTATGAGAAACGAGTACTCAACCTCCAGCATCAACGAGCGCAAGATGCGACCGGCAGCAAAGACGCGACCGAGCCGAAAGCGAAAGCAGAGAATTCTGCCAAAGCTCGCAAGTGGATGTGCGACAACTTTTACGACGTACGCGCCTTTGGAGCCGTGATGACGACGGGAGTCAATTGCGGCCAAGTACGTGGCGCTTGCCAGATTACGTTCGCTCGTTCAGTCGATCCGATTGTTCCAATGGAATTCTCGATCACTCGAAAATCAGTGACAACTGAAGAGGAAGCGAAGAAGCAGGCCAAGAGCGATGGTTATATCACCGGTACGATGGGTCGCAAGAACTCCGTACCTTACGGCTTGTACCGCTGCCAAGGCTTCGTCAATCCGTACCTGGCGCGCGATACCGGGTTCACAGCAGACGATTTGCAGTTGCTGTGGGATGCACTGAAGGGCACGATGTGGGAGATCGATCGCTCAGCCAGCCGTGGCTTGATGTGCACGCGTGGCTTGTATGTTTTTGAGCACGACTCAATGCTGGGTAGCGCGCCGGCTCACGAATTGTTCGACCGAATTCGTGTCGATCCACTTGGAGCCGACGCGGCGCCACGCAGCTTTGACGAATATCGCAGCAGAATTCGTATCGATGAGTCAAGCTTGCCACCAAGCGTTAAACTCCATCGGATTGTTGGCTAGGATCAGTTCCGCAAGACGAACGGACTCCCGCTCGAAGACTGGTTTGGAAGATTTTCCGCATTGATCAATCCAATTCCGTTAGCGTCCAAATCACCCCAGAGAATTACAAAGCGCATTCCATGCATCGGCCATACTAGTGCATGCGCATGCTTAAATGCGCTAGATTCACTTTGGCTCAAGTTATGACGGAAGACGAACTTCTTCCAATTCACTACCTTAACGATCTGCTGTTTTGCGAGCGGCGGGCGGCTTTGCATT
>CAZVBC010000180.1:0-13823 GCA_964625155.1 uncultured Pirellulaceae bacterium | reverse complement strand
TGCCACCCATTCCTCCCATGCCACCCATACCCATACCTCCGCCTCCCATTCCGCCCATGCCTCCCATGCCCATTCCACCCATCCCGCCTCCCATTCCCTGCATACCACCCATTCCTCCCATGCCACCCATACCCATGCCTCCGCCACCCATACCTCCCATGCCGCCCATACCACCCATGCCTCCCATACCCATACCACCCATTCCTCCCATACCTCCCATCATTTGGGCATGGACAGGAATGCCTGCAAAGGCGGCTGGCAATTTGATGTTTAGCGGCTGGTCACCTTTGTTATTGATGATTACAGTGGCTTGCGACGAGTCTTTAGGAATAAATTGCACATCGATCCGTCCTTCCTTCATCGCCTGAAACATCTCTACAGTTTCGTAGTCGGCAATTTTGGTTTTAGAGGATGGTTCGAGAGCCGAAACATCGCGAGCTACGATGACACCAACGCAAAATGCGAGTGCGAGACTCAACGAGCGAACTAGCGACAGATTCATGATTTGGTCACTCCTACCACGCCACTATAACAGGAAGTAATGTTTTGGGACGATCAGCGGTTCTGACAACAAAGTTGATCGATACGGCTGCTCATCTGAACCAAAGGCGACTCACAAAAGTAACTGCAAATCGGCCAAAGAAGAAACTAACGCAGCTTCAATAAGTTCTATATCAGAGAGAATTCTACGGGAGCTACGAGAGCAAAGTAACGATTCTAGCATACATGCTTTTCGGCTCAACTCCAAGTACTTTTGCGGGAATTAATTCAATTCTCGTCAGCAAAGACGATGTGCGAACCGCTTGCATTCGCTGGAATTGCTGCTACTCTCTCACTCTTCGGAAATTGGAGGTTGATGGGCTGTTGATTTACATACTGTGCCGCGAGCAAGAGTAAGTTGCGTACCATTGACTCGCGGCTCAGTCTGAACCTGATACGCATCCTGGAATTGCAGCGAATCAACAGCCCAATGGCCTCTCGAGTTTCAAGTGACTCCTGAGCGTTTGTTCACCAGTATCCCCACAAGTAGCTAAAGGACCCATCCGATGTCGTTGTTAGTTGGAGAATCGTTGGTTGGTGATGGCAACGAGATTGCTCATATTGATTTGATGATTGGCAGCAAGAGTGGTCCAGTAGGCGTGGCATTTGCAAACGCCTTAGCAAATCAGAGTGCTGGCCATACGAATTTATTGGCGGTTTTAACACCCAATGTGGCTGTTAAGCCATCCACAGTGATGGTAACCAAAGTCACTATCAAAGGGATGAAGCAAGCGGTACAGATGTTTGGTCCTGCCCAAGCGGCAGTTGCAAAAGCAGTGGCTGATTCGGTTGCCGACGGCACGATTGCTGCCGAAAAAGCGGAAGACTTGGTTATTGTTTGCGGCGTATTCATTCACCCGGCGGCTGAAGACAATGCCAAGATCTACAAGTACAACTACGAAGCAACCAAGGATGCCATATCAAATGCGATGAAGGGGCTGCCGACTGCCAAGGATATGGTAGCCAAGAAAGATTCGGCAGCGCATCCATTCAAGGGTTTCTAGATCCAGAGACCGTTGTCGAATTCGTGCGATTGATCAGGCTGCAAGCCAGTTATTGGTTTGCAGCCTGTTTTTGATTTTGGAGCACATCTTGTTATGAATTTGCCCAGAATTCTTGTTCAGCTCGACTCCGATACTCACGCCAGTGTCTTTGACGCGGTTGTAGCCATTGATGCTGGCGTAGATCATTTGCTGCAATACAGCGAAGTTGAGCCTACTAACGTACGTCAGTTGGTGCATGGTGCGATGTTCACGCGTGGGCCGGCCCAGTTAAATCACACTGCGGTTTTTGTGGGCGGATCAAACGTGCCGATCGGTGAGGCTATCGCAGCCGAGGTGCGTCAGGCGTTTTTTGGTCCAATTCGCGTTTCGGTGATGCTTGACGGAAACGGAGCGAACACTACCGCCGCCGCAGCAGTGCTTTGTGCAGCTCGACATGTAAATCTTTCGGACTCGACCGCACTAGTACTTGGTGGAACAGGGCCAGTGGGTCAGCGAGTTGCCCGATTGTTGTTAAGAAAGAATGGACGTGTGTTGCTTGCCTCCCGCGAGCGCGATCGCGCGGCGCTGATTTGCGACCAGTTGCGCAATCTTTTGGGACATGATGCGTGCTCTGGGTTGGAACCAGTTGCGTTCTCGGCCGGCAACTCGCCGCAAAGCATACTTGAGCGGTGCAACCTATTGTTCGGTTGTGGTGCCGCTGGGGCGACACTGCTGGACAGTGAGTCACTTGCGGCAGCTTCGACATTGCAAGTTGCCATTGATCTAAATGCGGTCCCTCCCGTGGGCCTTGCAGGCATTGCCCCAACTGATAAAGCAGTTGCGCGCGGAGACCGATTCGATTATGGCGCAATTGGAACCGGCGGTTTAAAAATGAAGATCCACCGGGCTGCAATTGAACGACTCTTCTCGCGAAACGATTTGTTTTTGGATGCCGAGGAGATTATCGAAATTGGAGAGAGTTTGGAATCACAGCGCTGAGCTGCTTGGAACGCAGTGTTTGACAAATGAAAAAAAATTCAGCTAGGATGATGTGTTTCTCCGCTGGTTGGTTGAGCGCGCTGAGAGACATTTGCACACATGAAATAGCAGGGCAAGACTGTGGATGACGCAATTTCAAAAGCCGATACCTTGATTGAGGCCATGGGATGGATTCGGCGGTTTCGGGGCAAGACTACGGTGATCAAGCTGGGTGGCAGTCTACTGGAAGACCATGACGCGATCCACTCATTGTTGTTAGACGTGATTTTTATGGAAACGGTTGGCATGCGTCCTGTGATCGTGCATGGAGGCGGCCCATCGATCAATCGCGCGATGGACAAAGCGAAGATTACGCCAGTGTGGATCAAAGGGCGCCGCAGCACGGACCATGCTACGTTGTCAATTGTCGAGCAAGTGCTCGCGGGCGAAATCAATCGTGACTTAGTTAATCGTATCGAGCAGCTTGGTGGTCGGGCCGTCAATCTCAATTTTGAATCGGGCAGTAATGTTCTACATGGTGAAAAACTGCTCCTACCCGATGATGCTGGAGAAACGATTGATTTGGGTTTTGTGGGATACGTAACCAAAGTGGACCGAGCGGTGGTGGAGAACCTGACTTACGCTGGGCAGATCCCTGTAATTCCTTCAATGTGCATTGATGAACAGGGGCAAAAGTACAACGTCAACGCAGATACAGCAGCCATGGCTGTCGCAGAATCGTTGGGGGCTGAAAAGTTGGTTTTCCTCAGTGACGTCAATGGAGTACGTCGCGACAAGAACGATCCCAATACCATCATTCATTCATTAACTGCCGACGAAGCACGCCAGTTAATTGCTGACAAGATAATTGACGCAGGCATGATTCCTAAAGTTGAAGCATGCCTAGCGACTTTGCAGCGAGGTGTGCGCAAGGTGCATATTATTGACGGACGACTCAAACATTCCTTGCTGCTTGAGATCTATACGACATCTGGGATTGGCACTGAAATCGTTCAATCCAGATCCGTTGCGGCACATTCTGCGTAAAGAATATTTTACTCCCTTTGGCCTTCTGATCTTTGACCTAGGTTATTGCCTCGGAACCACGAAATGAATCCTGCACAACATCTTAGTTCCTCGGCGACGGTGGATATTTTCGATCGCTTTGTCATCCACAACTACAAACGTTATCCAGTGAATCTAGTGCGTGGAGCTGGTTCGTTAGTTTGGGACAGCGAGGGTCGAGAGTATCTCGATTTTTTTCCAGGTTGGGGCTGTAACTTGCTGGGACACTGCCCACCCCGTGTCGTCAAAGCAGTGCAAGATCAAGTGGCTCGGTTGATACACGTACCCAATACTTGGCATATGGAATTGCAGGGACAATGGGCTCAGATGCTGGTTGAACGCAGCTTTGATGGGCAAGCTTTTTTTTGTAACAGCGGGGCAGAAGCCAACGAGGCTGCAATCAAGTTGGCCAGATTGCATCGCGGTCCACAGCGATACAAGATCATTACTTTTCAAGGTGGCTTTCATGGGCGTACGTTAGGAGCCCTGACCGCAACGGCTCAGCCAAAATATCACGAAGGACTGGGGCCTTTGGTGGCTGGATTCGTTTATTGTCCGCCTGGCGACCTGAAGGCGGTGGAACAAAAAATTGATGACGCCACGGCTGGGATCATGATCGAGCCAATCCAGGGTGAAGGTGGCGTGCGTATTTTTCCGGACGGCTATTTAGCTGGTTTGCGCCAATTGGCAGACCAGCATGATCTGCTCCTCATTTTTGATGAAGTGCAAACGGGATGTGGCCGTACGGGCGAATGGTTTGGCTATCAATATTTTGGCGTTCAGCCGGATATTATCACCTTGGCTAAAGCTCTTTGTGGTGGCGTCGCTGGCGGAGCGATGATCGCCAAGCGCGAGATTGCGCCCAGCTTGAGGGCAGGTATGCATGCGAGCACGTTTGGGGGTAATCCCATCGCGTCGGCAGCGGGCATTGCTACGATCGAAGCGATCGAGCAAGAGGGGTTGTTGCAGCAAGCACGGCACAGCGCTGACACCTTTTCGAGCCTGCTTCACCAAATGCGACTGTCTTGCGACTTGATCCGCGAGATTCGTCAAGCGGGTTTGATGATCGGAATTGAATTGGAGTTTGATGGCTCGCCGGTCGTCGCTCGCTGCATGGAGCAGGGCTTGCTGATCAATTGCACTCAACAAAATGTATCTCGACTTCTGCCGGCCATGAATATCGAACCTCGTCAAATCGAACAAGGGGTCGAGATTCTTGCCGAAGCGATTCAGCAGTGTTCTGCGGCGCTGGCCAGTACCGATCAATTGGCCGGTAACACCAAGTGACCATGGTAGACGTTGGCCCGCATTACGGCGCACTGTAATCGATCGGCTAGTCCCATCACGAGGAGAAATGCAAGTGCGGCATTTAATTACCCTATTCGAAATTAGTACACAGGAACTGCATGCGATTCTGTCCGTTGGTGAGCAGATTAAACGCATGTTGGCTGCCGGGCGGCGTCCAGCTTGGTTGGCTCGCCGCGTACTAGCAATGTTGTTCGAAAAGCCAAGTTTGCGCACGCGCGTCAGTTTCGAAGCTGGTGTCATTCAACTTGGTGGTGCAGCCATGTTCCTGGGGCAGGAAGTGGGCTGGCAGAGTCGTGAATCGACCGGTGATTTTGTGCGTGTTTTAGCTCAGTACGCCGATTTCCTGGTCTGTCGAGCGAAATCTCACAGCGCCGTAGTCGAGTTGGCAAAGCATGATTGTGTTCCGATCATCAATGGCCTTACCGATATGGCACATCCCTGCCAAGCGTTGGCTGATTTAATGACCATGCAAGAAGTCTCCGGTTCGCTAGCTGGCAAGCAGTTAACGTTTGTCGGCGATGGTAACAACGTAGCTCGTTCGCTGGCGCTCGCCTGTTCGATGGTCAATATGCGTTTCCGCTTACTTGGTCCCAGTGGATACGCAATGGATGAAAAGTGGATCGGCAGAATTGTCGAACGTTATCCGCAGGCCAGCATCGTACAATCCAGCGATCCTCGACAAGCCCTGAAGGGCTCCGACTTTGTTTACACGGATGTATGGACCAGTATGGGGCAGGAACAGGAATCTGCGATTCGCAGAAGTGCTTTTGCCGGCTACCAACTAAATGCGAACATGATGCGTTTTGCTCCTGCTCACGCGCGGGTATTGCACTGCCTTCCAGCGCGGCGCGGCGAAGAAATCACCGACGAAGTTATCGATAGCCCGCAGAGCATCGTGGTCGAACAAGCCGGTAACCGCATGCATGCTCAAAAAGGGTTACTGGTCTGGCTCTCGTTGCAACATCAATGGCTCGACGCTTCCGCTCTGGTCGACGAAGGCATCCAATTGCCGACGTAGTCACAGTACCTGCGCGACTGACGAAGCCCATTTCAAAATGGTCCATTCCTGTTTGTGTGTTCAAAGTTTACAGTAAAAATCACTCTGGGGAGTTTTCGATGAGTCCAGAACAAAAAGCTAAAGAACTAGGTATTGAGTTTTCACCGGTAGCCAAAGGCTATCTAAATCTTTGCGTGCGCAGCGGTAATCTATTGATTACTTCTGGGCATGTCAGTGATATCAAGGGAATTCTCGGAGCAGAATTGAAGGTCGAGCAGGGTTATCAAGCGGCTAAAGAATGTGCCATCAAGATCCTCAAATCCGTGCATCATGCGCACGGTACACTGGACGGGCTTCGAGTGTTAAAGGTACTCGGTTGTGTGTATTCGGCTCCGTACTTCACCGACCAACATTTGGTGATTAACGGAGCATCGGACCTGTTGCATCAGATCTTCGGCAAAGACGATGACGGTTATCACGCTCGCAGCGCTTTGGGGTTCGCCGCTTTGCCGACTGGAGCTGCAGTTGAAGTCGAAGCAATTTTCGAGATTAAGCAATAGGTCAAACTTAGACATCCGACTTGCCAAACAATTACATTCCCAAGAATTGAGGAACGCAAGTGAGTCAGACTAACATACCAGCAACTCGATGGGGCTGTGCGCTGTTTCTGTTGGTTCACCTCTGGAGTGCGCAGGTTGGAGCGCAATCGCAGGAGTTGTTGGAGTTGGGCTCACGTCGCGAGTTGTTTGTAGATGACTTCGTGATCGAGCGGCTTGGCGGCCAAGCCGAACGTCGCATGCAGTCACCTCAGCCTCAAGGAGTTGTCATAACACACGATGCGCCCTGGGAAGGATCGGGCTGTGGTTACCATAGCATCTTCCAGGACGGCGATCGGTACCGGATGTATTACAAGGCTTGGCATCTCGACGTATCCAGCGGAAAACTCAAAAGTGATGCTCATCCGCTGTACCTCTGTTATGCCGAAAGTTCCGATGGTATTGCCTGGAAAAAGCCCGCGCTTGGGTTGGTCGAGTTCAATGGCTCGAAAGACAATAATATTGTTATGGCGCCTGGCCAATTTGCTGGGCTTGCCGCCGATCCCGGACATGCTGCAGTTTTTAGGGACACTAATCCTCAAGCACCCCAGGCAGCGCGCTACAAAGCTATCGTAAGGTCCAGCAAACCTCATGGACTGTTAGCCTTTCAATCCCCGGATGGCTTACGATGGTCACCGATGTCGAATGAACCAGCCATTCGCGACGGAGCCTTTGATTCTCAGAACTTGGCTTTCTGGGATCCTGCGCGTGGTGAGTACCGTGCATATTGGCGGTATTTTACAGCAGGCGTTGTCAACGATCAGGCGTGGAAGCCATCGGGACATCGCGCGATCCGTACTGCGCGTTCGACCGACTTTATCCACTGGCAAGATCAACAGGACCTGACGTACGGAAATATTCCGAGTGAGCAACTGTATACGAACCAAATCAAACCCTATCATCGAGCGCCCCATATTCTTGTCGGATTCCCTACGCGTTATGTCGATCGTGGTTGGTCCGAATCGATGCGTCAGCTTCCTGAGCTGGAACATCGACAAGCTCGTTCCGACGCCAGCCAGCGTTATGGAACAGCGTTGACCGAAGGGCTGTTGATGTCCAGTCGAGATGGTCGCAAATTTGATCGTTGGAAGGAAGCTTTCCTGCGACCAGGTATCCAGCGTGCAGGTAAATGGCATTACGGCGACCAATATATTGCTTGGCATTTGGTCGAGACCACATCGGCGCTCGATGGTGCTCCCAACGAGATTTCAATCTATGCTACGGAGAGTTACTGGACAGGTAATAGCAGTTTGCTGCGCCGATACACTTTGCGGCTGGACGGGTTTGTGTCCGTTCGCGCACCCATGGCAGGTGGCGAACTGCTGACTAAGCCGTTTACGTTTTCGGGGACGCAGTTGAAAATCAACTTTTCGACTTCTGCAGCGGGAAGCGTACGCGTCGAATTGCAGACAGCCGATGGTCGATCGATACCCGGATTCGGTCTGCAAGATTGCGAAGAGTTATTTGGCGACGACTTGGATCGCTTGGTAACTTGGAAATCAAATCCGGACCTTAAGAGTCTACAAGGTCAGCCCGTGCGTATGAAGGTCGCATTGCAGGACGCGGACTTGTTTGCGTTTCAGTTTGTCGATTAATTGCGCAACTCAAAGTAAATGGTCATGGAACCAGAGCCTGTCGATTGGACTATTGTGGTTGCCATTTCTTTAAATGGGGTGATAGGCCACGGTAATGCTTTGCCATGGAAATTGAGTTCAGACTTGAGACGGTTCAAGCAATTGACGATGGGACAATGCCTGCTTATGGGGCGGAAGACCTTCGAATCGATCGGTCGACCGTTGCCCGGCAGACAGACAATTGTGCTCAGTCGGAGCGGGTTTGTATGTGATATGCCGCAAGTTAAAGTCGTACCGCATTTTGACTTGGTCATGTCAGCAGTGGAACCGGGACGCAAGTTGATGGTGGTTGGCGGTACCGAGATTTTTCGGCAGTCACTGAACTTGTGCCGCCAAATGTGGATTACGCGAGTACTAGCCAATGTACCGGGCGACGTTTTTTTCCCGGATGTCGACTGGTCCAACTGGCGATGCTGCAACGAACAGACCGTACCGCGCACTGAGCGCGATGATTATGCCACGCGCTTTGAAAACTGGATACACGTATAACGTTCATCCCCCAGTTCTGTGCTGGCTGTTTAGTTTGATTAGTTAGACCGCACCACCTTCACACGCAGAACTAAGTTATTGCGGCGACATCGTTTAACCGCGAGACTATCGAGCCGCGCGTTCAGCTTCCGCAACTGCTAGGAGCCGGTGACCGCATCCGCACCTTTTTTAGACTTCCGTTCATCACACTCATACACGCTGATTTTGTCCCGAACGGGACCGGTTCGCGCGGAAACTACAGTGCTCAACCCAATCTCACCTCAATGCCAGATTTTTAACAGCCCGGGACCACTCTGCGCGCCAATAATGGCTCTAAGCCCGACTGGTACTGGCTAATGAGGATTTATATACGTGAAGGTTAATACGCGAGGCCCGATGGGCACGCGGTTAGTCGATTTGGCTGCAATACCTTAGTCGATCCAACAGTAATCGAAGGTGGCGCTGGCCAGTTAGTTAGCCGCGAAATTTGACTCTAACACAGGGTTGGGATATTCTGGTTTTGATAGGGTTGAGTATTTGGGCGTCATATGCTGAAGATGCCTTTTGAGCTTCAATGTATCTGTGGGTGAACATGGATGAACGGTTTACCGCCAGACAACGGCGCCCGCCAAGACGATCAGATTCCTGACGTATCTGGTGGCACGACCGCTTCAATGCGCGATGTGAATTTGGGTCCGCGTTCTGCTCAAGAACTGGATTTTTCCAGTTCTGAACAGGAGAAAACGGTAATCAGTCGTCGGCCCATATCCCCACCTGCCGAGTACTTGCATTCGATCCCGTTGGTTGAGTTGGCAAGGTGGCTGGAGGGAAAGAGTCTCGACCATTTTCATGTGGAGCAGATGATAGGTGGCGGTGGGATGGGTGCCGTTTTTCGCGGTACCGATATGCGCCTGGGTCGAACCGTAGCCATCAAAGTTGTTCCCACCGCGACACGCGATCCAGATTCGTTTCGCCGCTTTCGCATGGAAGCGCAAAGTGCCGCGCGTCTCGACCATCCGAATATTGCGCGCGTTTATTACATCGGCGAGTCGGATAAATGGAACTATATCGTCTTCGAGTACATTGAAGGAATTAACCTGCGCGATTTAGTGGAGATGGAAGGACCGCTCAGCATTGATGATGCCGTGTTCTACACGCGGCAGGTCGCCGAGGCACTTCAGCATGCTCACCAACGCGACGTTGTACATCGAGACATCAAGCCATCAAATGTGCTGATCACACCTACTGGCATTGTAAAACTGGTTGATATGGGTTTAGCCCGCAGTACGGCCATGGAGCGGTCGAGCGCTGACATGACGGCATCTGGTGTTACCCTTGGGACATTCGATTACATTTCGCCCGAACAAGCTCGCAATCCGCGTGACGCTGACGTGCGCAGCGATCTTTATTCGCTGGGCTGTACCCTGTTCTATATGCTGTCCGGTCGGCCTCCGTTTCCTGAAGGAACAGCATTGCAGAAGTTACTCAATCACGGCAGTCAACCACCTCCCGATTTGCGACACTATCGAGATGACCTCAGCGACCAGTTGTACGCAGTATTGATGAAGTTGATGTCCAAGCGGCCTATTGATCGTTACCAAAAACCCAATGATCTTATTAACGACTTATTGTTAGTCGCAGAAGCGGAGGACCTGATCCGTAGCCAAACGCCCGGAACGTTTCTATTGGCAGCCTCTCCAGCAGAACGCTCGCTGATTGAAGCGAACGCACCGTGGTTGGTTGCGGTGGTTTTGCTCTTGGGTATCTCCCTATGGCAGAACGTGGAAATCAATGGTGCCTTTTTCGAATTACCGCAGCCGGAGTTCCATGGACTTGCCGTTTCACCTCAATCTAAAGCGGTTTCATCGCAGATTAAACAACAAGAGATTGCCCTTCCAGATTCTCCTGTCCCTGCGACACTGAGTGGCATGCCTACACCGCTCGGCGAATTACGAAGCTCGGTTCCAGCGGTGATAGATCACAATCCGCATGCAAGAAATCTTTTGGAGCCAACCAACAATGGCTTGGAAGCGTCGGCGCAACCGGCTGAACTAATGCCTCAGGAGACAACCGCAGCGGGAGCGGTTATCGGCAATGTATCCGAGGTGGATCCAACAAAATCAGTCGACACGGGATCGGCGCCAGCCGACTCGTGGCTGCATCGATTGGCGGAGGATACGCTGGTGGTGACTACTGAGTTTCCGTCCGATGCCAACGATCAATGGTGCAAGACGTTGGTCGACGCCATGTCCAAGGCCGAAGTAAACCCGTCGATTCGAATTATCGAGTTGCGCAGCAACTTTCTCGTCCGCGAACGCATCACGATTACTCGCAGTGGGTTAACCCTGCGCGCTCCTGTCGACAAGAAAATAGAATTGGTATTTACCCCCAGTTCTTTCTTTGTATCGGATTCGATCGAATGCATGGTGGACGTCGGTGCACATGATTTAAGGCTCGAGAACCTCGTAGTTATCTGCTCGAACCCGATGGATACAATCACTCGACGATCCGCGATATTCAGTGTCGAACCTGCTGGCCAATTGGAATTAGTGAACTGCAATCTCACTTTCGCCGACTCAACGGGAATGGGTGAAAATCGAGCGATTTCAATTGAACGCCCTGGCCCATCTGCAGACGAGTTTGACTTTAGCGATTTTGCAACAGAGTCGACAGTAGCTTCATCAGATTCACGATTCAACGATCCAGCGTCGATTAAGATTCGCAATTGTTGGATCCGAGGCGAAATGGATTTGGTTGGAATGGATGCGGGTTATCGTGTTGAGTTAGCTGCTCAACAACTGTGGTTAGCGATTTCAGAACAAATGTTTGATGCTCGTACGGACGATTCGGGACGATCGCCGTACCTGCGAGTTTCGTTGCGTGAGTCGACGCTGGCTTGTGCCGAAGGCTTCTGCCGAATCCGCATGGGAGCTGTCGCTGAGCCAACAGAGTGCCTGAATCGTACCGCCCAGTCGTGTGTGTTTTGGTCACAATCAACAAACTCGCATATCATTCTGGAGCAAGTTCCCTCGGCAGAAGCGGCAGGCTCCTATGTAGTACTAAAAGGGGAAGACAACGCTTACGATCGCCTTGAGGATCAATTGATTGAAGTTCGAACAGTTCTGAATCAACCTGGACACATGTCCGTAACGGACGGTTTGAACACTTGGTTCCGGGAAAGGGGGAACGATTATTCGGTTCGTTGGCAGAATCCAATTCCACTTTCGAAGCCATTCCATCAGCAAGTTCCAACCGATTACCAGCTTAAAGACAGCATGTTTATGCCAGGTTTCATTACGGGACAATGAGTTTCAAATTCAGTGAGTGCGGCATTTTTGCACCCTGAACCCTGCGCAAAAATTGAGGCTTGATTTTATTCCGATGGTCGCGCACACTTGGAACGTTGATTTCTGACAATCCCACCTAGTGTCCTTCCAGACACGCGATTTACTGTTTTGCCAAAAAAAATTGAGGAGTATACGCATGAGTCGATTTTTAGTTGCTGTGGTTGCTTTGGGGTTGGTCGCCTCAATTGGGACACCATCCTTTGCGATCAAGCCGTTGAATGATGTATTTACTGAGCAATACAGTGGCAACAGTGCATTAAAAGCCAAAATTACAGAGGCAAAATGTAACGTTTGCCACGTTCAGGGGGGCAAGAAATCCGTGCGCAATCCGTACGGTGAGGCTTTGCATGCTGTTTTGAAGGAAACCAAGTTTTCCATACCTGACCTAAAAAAGACACCCAAGGACGAAAAACTTGTGGCAGCAGTTAAAGCGGCTATGAAGAAGATTGAAGATCAAAAACCCAAGGGAGCCGGTGCGGACGCGAAGACGTTTGGGCAGCGCATCAAAGACGGCGAATTACCAGGTGGTGATAAGGACGGCAAGTAACTCGCTTGCTAAAGAAACCGCACTTGCTTGGTTGACGAATATTAACCGAGTGTTTCCAATTTGGGAGCATTCGGTTTTTTTGTTGATAGAACGCTTTCGATAGGCGATTGAACTATGTGCGCGATGTTAAATCCACGCGAGAATGGCAACTGTTTCGCGTCTGCGAGTTTGGTGATAGCCGCAAGTTTTGTGTTAGCGGGCAATTTCTGCTTGGCGGATGCAGCCGACGAAGATAAGTCCATTTTTAATGGCCAGAATCTTAACGGCTGGCGAGCCAGCGAGAATTCTTCAAGCTGGAAAGTTGTGGATGGATTGTTAGTTTGTCACGGACCACGAAGCCACTTATTTTATGTTGGTGACGAACAGCCGTTTAAGAATTTTCATTTCAAGGCTGAGGTCATGACAACGCCAGGCAGTAATGCGGGCATTTACTTTCATACTAAATACCAGGAAGTCGGCTGGCCAAAATTTGGCTACGAATGCCAAGTGAACATTACTCACAAAGATCCAAAGAAGTCGAGCGGGCTATACGGAGTCAAGGACGTGAGTGACCCTGGCGTGAAAGACCAGCAGTGGTATACGCAGGAGATCATTGTTGAAGGCAAGCGGATTATTTTGAAACTGAACGGTAAAACTATGGTGGATTACACCGAACCTGCCAATGCCTCCGCGTTTTCCAAAGACTTTGAAAGAAGACTTGGCGAAGGTACCTTTGCTCTTCAAGCTCACGATCCGGACAGCAAAGTCTATTTTCGCAATATTACCGTCAAACGTTTGCCTTGACGACGTGCTCAATCCCATCTGCAAATCCGATTGGCGCTTGGCTGGTGAATATTTTCAATATCCGTCGATCCAATTTATGCATCGATTCGTAAACTTGCACAGAATCGATAACCACTTCGTAGGCGTTTCCCAAGCTGTTTTGGGATCCGATTTCTTGGGAGGCGCTTGACTTGAACAGACTGACAGATGCTCAGGTGCGTTTCCACACCGTCTGCTTTCGTGCAGTCATTCTTGCCCTAGGAATGGTTCTTGTTGCCACGAGTACTTTGATTGGGCAAGAAAAGTCTACCCCAGCTCCAGCGACCAGAGATGCTAATATTTCACAGCAGGCTCAGGTGACAGGGAATCAATTCACAGTACGGCTGGGGTTGGCAGGGGTATGGAAGCAGGGACAGGCTTGTCCTGTTCAATTTACGCCAGTAGGAGCGCATGTCTTAGAAGGCAAGGCATGGTCAGCGGAAATTGCCACGGTCGATGGAGATGGTGTGTCAGTCACCTACCGTCAGCAATTGAATTTTGGCAACGCGGCGATTGGCACCGACAGCGGTTCGTCAATCACGGGTAACGGCCGGCAGGC
>CAZVBC010000179.1:0-14055 GCA_964625155.1 uncultured Pirellulaceae bacterium | reverse complement strand
GCGTTTGTTAGGTTCTTGCTGTCTCCCGCACAGCAGATGGCCTTGCGCAAGAACATCGAAGAGATCCAGCGGCTTGATGCGCTGGCGGACCAACACGAGTCGCTGGCGCGATTGCGCCGCATGGTTCCGTCATTGTTGGCCGAAGCTGACAAAGTGATGAGGACGACCGCTCGGCTGTCATCGACGCTGCGACGGTTATTGGATGCTCGTGCCGCAGCGCATCGACTGAGGCTTGCCAAAGTTTTAACTGACATACGCAAGGCGGCCCTTCAATTGCGAGACCAACCGCCTCTCGAGCTGGAATGGACGGTCGAAGCAGAAGCGGATTTGCGTTCACCATTTGCACGTCCATTTTGGGAACCGGATGCGACGTTCGAAAAGCGAGAAATAGTCGAACAAGTGATCGATGTGACGCAAGCAGCGCAAATGGCGGCTGCTTTTGCGCGAATGCATCGACTGGACTTCCGGCAATTGCGTGGACATATTCGCGAGGCTACGCTGCAGGGCGAAAGAACGCTCGGCCAGTTGCTCGACGCCTTTCCTGCGCTGGGTGGTGTCGTGGATGTCTTGGGTTATATTCAGATCGCGCACGACGATCATCATCCTATTGACAGTTACCGAACCGAGATCCTCACGATTCGCTTGGATCAATCACCTACGCCAGCGATGCGCGTGCGCGTGCCGCACATTGTCTTTCAACCGCGCGCAGCCCTTCGAGAATCTGGGAAAAAACCACGATGACCGACGAGCATTTTGATGCCGTGCCAGAGTCTTCACCGACACCTGCAGCGCCGCCTGCCGAATGGAGCATGGCTGCGATTCGGCTATTGCAAGGCGTAGTGTACCACGATGACGGCCATGAACTTTGGGAAATGATCTTGCGGTGCGAGACTCCATTGACCGACTACTTTGCCAAGTTGGGGTTGCTGTTGGTGGTCGACGAGCCCGACGCGATGGCATATCTCAGGCAGTGGGACGAGGATGAATTGCCACCAGAGTATCCAGCGATTCCCAGGCTGTTTCGACGCACTCCCCTGAATTTCGAAGCGACTTTGTTGTGCGTGCTGCTACGAGATGAACTGAGAGAATATGAACAGCGCGATGTGCAAAACGAACGCTGTATCGTTGAGCAAAGCCGGTTATTGCCACTGTGGCAAGCATTTTTTCCAGGTGACGAAGATGAAGTCAAACGCAATCGCGCTTTGGCAGCAACTTTGCGCAAACTTGAAGACCTGAAGTTCGTGCGCCAGTTTGAAAAAGAACCGCCGTCATGGGAAATTCGCCGCATCATCAAAGCTCGACTCCCTTTAGCCGAGCTGGAACAAATGCGCAACCGCTTGGTGGTAGAGATCAGCAGGCGAAAAACGAATGCCGATGTAGTCGAAACGCCGGACGAACCGGTGAAATGATGTTTCGCGCTGTTAGCCGGTCACGGCTCGGCCGCCGGCTCAAATAAGTACATGGACACTTCATGAATGCATTCATCAAGTCGAAACAGATGTCATCGAAACGTAGAGTAAAGCCAGCGAATACTGGTGACGCATCTGAACTGCCTCCGTTACCCGGTTACCGGCTGAGCAAAGTCGAGGTCTATAACTGGGGCACCTTCGACCGAGCCGTACATAGTTTACAACCTCGGGGGCAAACAACGCTGTTGGTAGGCGAAAACGGATCGGGGAAATCCACCATTGTCGACGCGATTCTGACTTTGCTCGTGCGACCGATGACACGCAATTACAACGTCGCGGCCGGAGCCACCAAGAATGAACGAGACGAGCGAACGTATATTCGAGGAGCTTACGATCGAACCATTGGCCCGGACGGCCGTCCGCAGGTACAGTATCTGCGCAGTGGGCACGGATTCTACACCGTATTGTTGGCTGCATTTGAAAATTCTCTTACCAAAGCCACATTAACTGTCGCACAGGTACTCTACCTGAACAACGAGAATTCGGCGGAGCGTATTTACGCTTACTGTGACAGGGATCGCGGAATTGTCAGCGACCTCAGCGGCCTTGAGTCAGGTTCATCACTGGCTAGGCAGTTGCGGGAGCGGGGATTCGAGACCACATCCAGTTATTCGCAATACTTCCAGTGGCTTCAGCGGCGCACGGGCTTGCGTACGAAAGCGATGGATGTCTTCAATCAGACAGTGGCTGTAAAAGACGTTCAGCGTTTGGACCTCTTCATTCGCCAGCACATGTTGGAGCGCCAGCCCTGGAACGAACGCGTGGCTAAGCTGCTAGCGCATTTCCAAGAGCTGAGCGAAGCCCACAACATGCTCGTCAAAGTTCGTCGACAAAACGAATTGCTCAAACCGATTGTGGAAGCAGGCCAGGCGTATCATGTAAAATTGGCCGAGCTGAATCATGCGCGTGGATTGTTGCAGGCGATCGGTTATTATTTTGCGCACGAGACGATTTTGCTGTTAACGCCATTATGCCAGCGTTGGGAACATGAAATACGATCCATCGAATCCGAGATCGCTCAGTTGGCAAAAAAACTGGAAGATCTGCAGCTTGTGATTTTTGGTATTCAGAAAGATATCGAGCAGGCAGGTGGTGAGCGATTGCGGCAGTTACCCGGCTTGATCGAACACGAACTGGCGCTCGCCAATCACAAGCAGGCGACACGCGCTCAGTTTGAATCAGCGTTGCATGCGTCAGGTATCAGTGCACGCGTTACCTCGCCCGACCAATTCCACAAAGTCATCGCTCAATTGGAACGACGACGATTAACATTGATCGAAGCTCGTGCCAGCCGGCTAAAGCAAATCGCCGATTTGCAATACGAATGCGGGCGATTGAATCAGCAACGAGCAGCAGATAGCGAGGAGCTGGCTTCTTTGGAAAAACGCAAAGGGAATCTCCCTCAGTCCTTGGTCAGCCTGCGCGATCGGCTGTGTGAACACCTCAAGCTGGCTCCAAGCGACATTCCGTTTGCCGCTGAGCTGTTGGAGGTTGCTGAAAACCAACGGGAATGGGAAGCCTCAATCGAGCACGTATTGCATGGATTTGCCCGTAGCTTGCTCGTCGCCGCTGATTACTATTCGCGAGTTGCTGGCTACGTCGATGCTTCGCGGCTCGAGGATCATCGCGGCCAGGGGCAGCGGTTGGTGTACCTGCGAGTGGGTACTCGCGATCGGGGTGCCGCATCTCGTCATGGCGATCGGTCATTAGCTTGCAAGCTGAACTTTAACAAACACCCATTGGCCACCTGGTTGCGCGCCGAGATCATCTCGCGTTTCGACTATTTGGCCTGCGACTCGATCGAAGAATTCAAACAATCGCCCGGCCCAGCGATGACTCGCAATCGACATGCCAAGAACAATGAATCTCGCCACGAGAAAGACGATCGTTCGACACCTGATGACCGCAGGCACTTTGTCCTGGGGTGGGACAATCGGGAAAAACGATCCGCGCTGCGCGAGACGATTCGAGTTGTTGAAGAACAATTGTCAGGTTTGGAAATTCGCTTGCAAAAACTCCAATCCGAGAACGATCAGGACTTGGGGGCCCTAGCCGCGCTCGACCGCGTGGCCGAAGTTTCCGACTATGACAAGATCGACGACGATCGACACCGATATCAAGCCTCTCAATTGCAATTGGAGAAACAAGGAATCGAAGAGTCGGACGACCAGATTCGAGTTTTGCGAGAACGAGTGCAATCGATGCGAGATGAAGCTGCTGGTCATCAAGCCGATCGTGATGCGGCGATTTCCAAACGGACCAGATTGGAGGGAGAACTCAAGGATGGCAACCGCTTGCTCGAACAAGCGATTGATCGCCAACTGCGTGGGCAAGCGGCAGGTGAATGGGAGGTCAGTGAAGCCCTGTTTGCAGAGCTGCGAGAAATGGTGCGTGATGCGTTGACCGTGGAATCGTTACATACATTGCCACAGCGCAGCGAACAGCGGCAACGCGAACGAGTCAGTATGCTGGAGTCTAGAATCAAACCGATCGAAAAAGACGTTACTTCGGCGATGACACGGTTCTTTCGTGAGTTTCCAGGGGAACATGTCGATTTGGACGCCAGTATAGAATCGCTGGACAGTTTCGTCGGATTGTACGAACGAATTTCGCGCGATGACCTACCGCGGCATGAGGAACGGTTCAAAAATCGATTAAACGAAAAAGTGCTGCATGAAGTAGGAATTCTCAACAGCAGCCTCGAGAATGACAGGCAAGAAATTCGAGAAAAAATTGATCAGTTGAATGAATCACTTAAGATGCTGGACTGGAAGGACGGCACGTTCATGCAATTGGAGGTCAAGGACGTCGCAGACCGAGAGATTCAAGATTTCCGACGTGAGTTGTCGTCTTGCTTGAGTGGTACTCTCGAAGGAACACCCGAAGCAAATGAAGCAACTTTTCTGCGTATTGAAAAGCTCGTCGGAAAACTTCGCGACGAGGCTAACCAACGTTGGCGGGACAAGGTCGTCGATGTTCGTAACTGGTTTAACTTCGCTGCCCAGGAACAAGTCAAAGCGACGGGAGAATCTCGGAGCTTCTACGATGGCGGGACTGGCCAATCGGGTGGTGAAAAAGGCAAATTGGCTTTTCTAGTGCTCGTCGCAGCCATTGCCTACCAATACAATTTGGACCCACTTAATGAACCGGCAGACCGATTTCATTTTGTAATGGTGGACGAGATGTTCTCACGTAGCGACGATCAGCACGCTGAATACGCACTTCAGCTTTTCGAACAATTCGGTTTGCAGTTATTAATCGTTGCTCCTCTGGATGCCAAAGTAAAAGTAACCGAATCGCACGTTGGGACGTATGTTCACGTCGTCAAGAATAAAGAGTCGAATCGCAGTTCCTTGTTGTCGATCACCGCTGAGGAACTGAAAGACTCCATCGAGCATCCCGCCTCACAGGTTTGAGCTGTCTCTCAATATCTCCTTATTGATTTTGCCGCATTTCTGAGGATGTGCTGACACGGTAAGTGCCGGTCGACCAGAACTACCCGCCCATACCACTCACCCCTTAACGCGAACACACAAAAATGGGGTGTCGATGATTTTTTGAAAACAACAGGAAATACGATCTACGTGATTGCGAACAAAACATAACTCATGTGTAATGTGTCACTAACATTTTGTTTGTTTAGTAATCTTACACTTTAGTGTCGTATGCATTTTTCCCGCCACATAAAAAAATGGCTTCATTTGACGGCCGTGATGCCAGCGTGGATGACCATTTTTTTGGTTGGAGGATTTTTCTTGCTGAGTTTCGGCACTCGTCACGCCACCGATGAAATACTCAGCGAACACATCAGTCTTTATGATCTCCAATCGTCTGCGAACCAGCGGCTTGGCTACATTTGCCTACTATTGATACTCGCCTGTCTGATTTTATTCGCGCTGCTGGGAGCCGCGTTTTCCACGCGGGAAACTATTTCATTCTTGAGATTCGACCATGTGATCATGATGGGAGCAGTATTCGCGTTAACGTTCGGTGCCAAGGAGCGGCTCAACATGGCTGGTATTCTGCTAGCGTGGCTGTCATGGCCAATTGGGAAGTTAATCAGCAAACACTCATTAGCAAGCAGCACTCCAATTCAGCACATCAAGAGGATCGTAGAATCGAAGGTGGTTGCTGCCAGTTTAGTATTGATTGCGTTGGCGCTTCTATGGTGCATGCCGCTGGCAAGTCCACTGGTAATATCGAGCCTCACTGAGTTGAGATGGGTGGAAAGCCATTACGCCGCCACGGTCTTACCAGGCTTCGACATGGTATCGGGCCGATCAACGGGGACAATCGAACGTGCTAACTATGGGGTCGGAATGCCCGTCCTTGTAGCCGCGTGCCTCTTCACCGGCCAGTTGTTTGGTGCACAGGAAATGGGTCTAGTGACGGTGGTAAAAATCTACCAGTTGATTGCCATAGTCTTGATCGGTGCAATTATTCTGCTGCAGAATCGTAGGTACGGATACCATATCTTTTTGCTTGTGATTGCAGCGTCGTCATTTACGCTATCCGGGATGGGGATGGCTATTGGCATTCCCAACCAATCTGGAGTGCGCTATGTGCCAATATTGGCCGGCATCCTTTGCTTTGCATTTGAGTTGAGGCGTAAACAACCTCGTGTGTATGTGTTAGGAATAATCGCCGGGGCTGTTACCGCGTTCAGTCCTGAAACGGGGTTGGCGCTGACGGCTGGTTTATTGGCAGCGTCAATACTCTGTCGCTTCAATGTGCGTTCTCGCGTTTGGTCATTGTATTCCTCGTTACTTAGCTTCTGCATGCCGTACGTTTGTGTATTCGTACTTCTCAGTTTGACAGTTGCAAGGCCGATCTTGCCGGGGTTATGGAATAATGGCCTTGAGTTCTTGGCGATTTACGGCAGCGGAGGCTATGGAGGATTGGTAGATCGCCTGAGTATCAACGCGGCAATGTTCTTTATGTTGGCGGGTTGCACGTTGGTCCACCTTACAATTCAGGTTGCGGCAGGACAGCGACTTTTGCCGCAACAAGTTTGGCAGGCTGGGATAGCAACCACAATGTTGATTTGGATCTATTACTATGTAAACCGAATGGCAGAATGGAATTTGTGGTTCGAGTGGGTCTTGTTGGCTCTAATGATCTCTCCTTCACTTGTGCGAATCATCCCCACAGGGGCAAGTGAGCAAAACTGGATTACCGGTGGATTCAGTCGGACCATGGTGATTTATGCTTTGTGCCTCTTGTGTGGTCAGATCTGTTACTCGTCGTGGCACACGGTAGGTGGATTCAGAAAATGGCTGACCAGTCAGGCGAATTGCCGCGACGCGAGTAATTTCGTACGCGATATGTACATCGAGGGTTGGCACAGTTCGTCGCTGCCTAGGCAATTTCGGGTTCTCAGGCGATACAAATCTGTTCGGCCGATTGTACTGTGTGGATTTCCCAGGCACGTGTATCGCATGGGATTCAACGAAGGGTTCCCATGGTATGACGTGCCCACAGAAGTTGTCTTCAAACGAGATCTTCATGTTGTGGGTGAGTGGCTTGACCGGCATGGTCCTGAATACATTCTTGCTGAAGGTCCCGAATCAACTACTGCACTGGTTGCACCCCAGCATACTCAGCAAATATGGCTCCATCTTGCATACCTCCGCAACTATGCAGAAGCTTTCCGACACGATGGTTGGGTAGTTTTTCGTCGCGCATCCGCAAACGAAACCCAGCCGAACTTTGCGGTGTACACTGAGCCCGCATACAATCCTGCGAACAAAAACGTACCAAGGTAGAGATGGTAGAGATGGAGAGACGCAAGCATCCTTGCTACTGGTTGGTGGAGTTTTCCTGTCGGCACCTGTAGTACAGTGCTTCGTATTTCAGCAGTTGTGCATGCAATTGAAAATGCTCACTGATTTGCTGCCGATTTTCATTGCCGATTGCTCGACGCAGCTCTGAATTGCTGGCAAACTTGACCACGCGATCTATGAATCCCGTCCAATCATCGATGGCAGTGATTTGATGGGGCGCAGACGATTGCATTGAACCAATCAATAATTCTTGGACGCCGTCAACGTCAAAGGCAACAAATGGAATCCCATGTGCCATGGCTTCGAGGACCACGTTTGGCATACCTTCGTACCTCGCTGGCAACAGCAGGGCTTCAGATCCGCGCATCCACTTTGCTCCTTCAGGTTGCCAACCGACAAAGTGAATTCGCTGAGCTTTTTTGCAGCGAGCTGCGGTTGT
The DNA here is from genome assembly GCA_964625155.1 of uncultured Pirellulaceae bacterium. GTDB lineage: Bacteria > Planctomycetota > Planctomycetia > Pirellulales > Pirellulaceae > Aureliella. The sequence continues at coordinate 6,364 of CAZVBC010000179.1, read as the reverse complement.
GCGCAATAGTTGTTCTTGGCTGCCCAGGCCCATAAACAATAAATGGTGTTCGGGCAAACGCCCGAGCAATTCGTCCGCTCGTTGCAGCAATTCGAAGCATCCCTTTTGTTTTTCGAGACGTCCCATGACGAGCAGGACTTTCGCGTCGGCAGGCAATCCCAACTCGCGCCAACTTGGCTTCGCAAGGTCTGTAGCGGGCAATTGGATTCCGTTGGCGATGACTTCCAGTTTATGCTCGGCGATACGCTCACGAGTTCGACACCAACGAGCGACGTCGCGACTGACACATACTAATGCTCGGAATCGAAAACTGAGCAGCCCTTGAATCCAGTTTCGCCAACGGCTGGGGTCGCTGACCCGTACGCCTCCGATCAACACTGTATTTTTTTCGTGGCACACTATCGCGCACAAAACATTTGCATGCCACAACATCGACTGCACGATATCTGGCCGGAAATCCGCAACCGCAGTACGAAGCCGCAGGGCGATTCGAGGAAAGTGTGTCATGCGACGTCCGCTTGCGAATTCTACAGCAACCGAGGCAGCACGCAGTCGCTCGACCAACGTCGCGCGCAATCCAACAGGTTCAGGACCCAATGCAAAGACTTTTACTCGATGCCCGCGAGCCGCGAGAAAAGTCGCCAAATCACACAGGCATTTTTCAGCACCGCCTGGATCCAGTTCAGTAATCACCAGCAGGATTGACAACGGTCGAAGAGACGTCGATTCCAAAGTTTGATGTAGCTCACAATCAGTATGAAAAGGTATTCTGAAAAACGTCGAACAGGCAAACGTCATTCCAAGCGGCGAAGTGTGTCTGGGATACTGGTCCGTGTTGATCAGCAACTTGATCTATTGTAGGACGTTTCCTATTCTAGTCTTGCGCGTTATCCTTTGTGGCTTAAGGAGAAACTCTGGATGACAATTTCGAGCGTCGACTTGGATGATATTGCCTCGTACGACTACAAACTACCGCGAGAATTGATTGCTCAGCATCCTGTCGAACACCGAATTGATGCGCGACTGATGTTAGTCGATCGCGCCAGCAACACTTTGGCTCATTACTACGTACGCGACTTGCCAGAGATGTTGCGAGCTGGTGACGCATTGGTTTTAAACAACTCGAAGGTCATTGCAGCTCGATTGATTGGTTTTCGCACAAGTACGCACGGAAAATGGGAGGGACTATTCCTGCGTCGCGCAGAAAACGACGTCTGGGAGTTGCTCAGCAAGACACGAGGTAGCTTAACCGTGGGCGAGACAATATCGTTGCTCGATCGCGACGGACGGGAAAGCGAGCAACTGGTTGTGTGTGCCAAGCTGGATGGAGGGCACATTGCGGTTAGGCCGATCGTGCAGACGGACTTGTTTTCGCTCCTGTCCCGTTTTGGCAGAGTACCATTACCTCCGTATATTCGTGATGGTCATATGACTGACCAGGACTCAATCACCTACCAAACTGTCTATTCCAAAGAGCCTGGATCCGTTGCTGCGCCAACAGCAGGTTTGCATTTTACCGCTGACTTGTTGAAAAAAATTCAATCGCGTGGAGTGCTGACGGCACCTGTGACATTACATGTTGGTCTAGGGACTTTTCGACCAATTTCGTCGAATCGGCTGGCAGAACACAAAATGCATTTCGAGCAATTCCAGATTTCGGATTCTGTGGCCCAGCAACTGAACGCCAATCGAGCCCAAGGAGGGCGAGTAATCGCTGTCGGAACTACATCCATTCGAGTACTAGAGTCCGCTCTTAGCCCAACGTCGAGCCAAATTGTGGCGGCTGAAGGCCAAACAGACTTGTTCATTCGGCCAGGATTTTCATTTCGAGCCGTCGATGCACTTTTAACCAACTTTCATTTGCCGAAAAGTACTCTGTTGGTTCTCGCAGCGGCTTTTGCTGGACATGAATTGATCATGCGAGCCTACCAAGCGGCCATCGACGAGCGATACCGTTTTTACAGTTACGGCGATTGCATGCTGATCATTTGAAGACCGGTAAATTCGGCCGTACCGCGTGCATATTCAACGCGATAGAGCCAAGACCAGTTTCTGCAGAAAGCTTATGCGGCTGCAAGCAGCGCGGAGTGTTAGGTAAGCTACAAAACCCAATACGACTCCAATGCTATCGGCAATCGCATCATAAACATCACAAACTCGCCCCGGGATGAATTGCTGAGTCCATTCATCGACCACTGCATACCCACAACCGATTGCTGCCACGATGAAAAAATGGTGTCGCATTCCGCGTTGAGCTTTGGGAAGCGCCCAGGCCAACAAGAATGCCAAACCTGCGAAGGCCCCTAGATGCCAGACTTTGTCAGACAACACAAGTCTCGGTATTGCCCTACTCGGCAAGTGGGTGCCAACAAATAGTGCGGTCCAGTAAAGGCAAAGTAGGATGCTAGCAACTTTCAAGAAAGCCCTCAGAGACTCGTTAATTGCAGGAAGTGAAAACCTATTGGAAGCACGAGCTATCGTTCGCATCGGGAGTATTATTTCGCCTGGGTAGATTGTAAAACTGAAAAACCATTGAGCCGTCGGCGCGACGCAAGCTGGTCCCTGCACGTTCAATAGCAGTTTTGCGCAATTGAGGTTAGTCCAACGAATCTCAGAAGTTTACGTTACCGCCCAGAAATGGGTGAAATAACTCGATTTTTTCGAAAAGGAAAAACACATGAAAACGTCAGTTCGTAGTGGATTTGTGGCCCTTGCTGTGTTTATCGGCATCCTGCCCAATGCAATGTGTCAGGACAAAGGGGGAAAATCGGCAGAAGCACAGTCCCGCAGCGAGAAAAGCGCTGAAGGTCAGCAAGTCGGGAAGGCTGACGCCAAGGAAGGTTGGCGATCATTGTTAGCGAAAGAGGGGACTTCGGGGTGGAAGAGTTCCGAGTTCGGTGGAGATGGTGAATTTTCAGTAAAGAACGGAGAGCTTTTATTGGAGGTAGGCCAACCCCTGACGGGCGTAACCTATACCAAGGAATTTCCCAAAACCAATTTCGAAATTCGTTTAGAAGCCAAACGAATTGAAGGGAGCGATTTTTTTTGTGGTTTGACCTTCCCAGTCGGTGACGGACATGCGTCGTTGATTTGTGGTGGCTGGGGCGGTGGCGTTGTCGGCCTGTCGAGTGTCGATGGGTACGATGCATCGGAGAATAGCACCAGTACCTTTGAGGATTTCAAAAACGATCGCTGGTACAACTTTCGAATCCGAGTTGATAACGAGAACGTTACAGCGTGGATTGACAACAAAGAAGTCTTTAGCCAAGAGCGCGAAGGGCATAAGTTTACAGTTCGCGGCGAAGTATTAGCCAGTCGGCCTATTGGCTATTGCGTGTTTCAGTCTAAAGTAGCAGTACGGAATTTTCAGTGGCGAACCATACCAACCAAAAGTGACAAGCAAAAATAGGACAAGTAACAGAAAATAATGCACGTCTATGTGGAAACAAAGGCGCACGGGCCGCAAAGCTTTGGTGCGGTCAGTTGGTCACATAGATGGAGAATGCAAAAACAGTATGCCAGGTTCATCAGAGAGCAACTCTATCCCACATCCAATAATCGTTGAAACTCGTAAACCGGCTCGCGTGGTTGGACCGAGACTGAGAGTTGTGTTAATTGCCTTACTGACTCTCTTTACCCTCCTGTCAGCAAATGGCGTCTACCTGGCTGCGATTACTGGATTGGAATTTTTCTCTGGGAGAGTTTATCAAGACTATTTTTATCAGCTCATGTTCTTGGTACATCTGGTACTAGGTTTCGTGCTGATCATCCCGGTGCTGGTCTTTGGATTGGTACACATGCGGGCTGCGAGAAATCGTCGCAATCGGCGCGCCGTAAAGATCGGTTACGCACTGTTGGCAATCGCCGTTGGCCTATTACTTACCGGTGTGTTGTTGACCCGTGCGTTCGGGTTGGAGTTGAAGCAACCACTGATGCGGCGCAGCGTGTACTGGTTGCATATCATGTTGCCGTTGGCCTGTGTGTGGCTTTATTGGTTGCACCGCTTGGTAGGCCCAAAAATAAAATGGTACATCGCTCGGCGTTTAACGATTGCATCGGCCATCGTTGTCGGCGTAATGATCATTGTTAACATGCAGGATCCACGTCAATGGCACCAGTCGGCACCAAAAGAAGGCGAACAGTATTTCCAGCCTTCGCTGGCCAGAACCGCATCCGGAAATTTTATTCCGGTACGCGCTTTAATGAATGATGACTATTGCATGAAATGTCACCCAGATGTCTATCAAGGCTGGTTTCACAGCGCTCACCATTTTAGTTCGTTTAACAATCCCGCGTATCTATATGCGGTTCGAGAAACGCGGCGCGTGGTGGCGCAACGCGATGGTTCCGTACAAGCGTCCCGGTGGTGCGCCGGGTGTCACGACCCGGTTCCTTTTTTTACGGGAGCCTTTGATCGAGCGGATTACGATGACGTTCGCGACGAAACTTCGCAAGCTGGCATTACTTGTACGGTCTGCCATGCAATTACACACGTCGAAAGCAATCGAGGGAATGCCAACTACGTTATTGAGGAACCTATTCAGTATCCATTCACATATAGTTCGAATAGCTTTCTGCAAGGAGTGAATCAGTTGCTTATTAAGGCCAAACCGGGCTTTCACAAGCAAACATTCTTGAAGAGTTTTCATAAGACGGAGGAGTTCTGTAGCACCTGTCACAAAGTACATCTGCCGAAAGAATTGACTCACTACAAAGACTTTGTGCGCGGGCAAGATCATTACGGATCGTATTTGTTAAGTGGCGTTTCCGGTCACGGAGCTCAAAGTTTTTATTATCCTCCCAAAGCCCAGACCAATTGTAACGGGTGCCACATGCCAGAGATCGCTTCTCGCGATTTTGGTGCTCAGCCTTCACCTGCCAGCGGCCAGGCCGTGATTCACGATCACTTCTTTCCTGGCGCCAATACCGCTTTACCTTGGTGGCGAGACGACCATGAATATGTTCGTCGGGCACAAAAGCTCTTAACCGATTCGACGCGCATCGATATTTTCGGAATCCGTGAGGCTGGAGTCATCGAAGGCAAGTTACATGCGCCCATCGGTCCTGATCTACCCACGCTCGAGGCTGGTCAACGCTATTTGATTGAAACCGTTATTCGCACGCTCAAGCTGGGGCATCACCTCACGCAAGGGACCGTCGACTCGAATGAGCTGTGGTTAGAGATCACGGTGGCCAGTGGCACGCGGATACTTGGACAAAGTGGTAGTGTGAGCACTGAAGGAGAGGTCGATCCTTGGTCTCACTTTGTGAACGTATTCATGTTGGATCGACATGGTGACCGCATCGCGCGTCGCAATGCACAGGACATTTTTATCCCACTTTACAATCATCAAATCCCTCCTGGTGCCGGTCAAACAGTCCATTATGCATTGCAGATTCCACAAGACATTGACCAGGCGATTCACATCCGTGCAAGACTGCTGTACAGAAAATTCGACAAAGGCTATGTCGATTTCATGCGAGCCTCTTTCAAGGAAGGTGACCACGAATTCCGCGAGCGGGTGACCGATAGTCCGCTGGCAAATCCGTTGCCAATAACGGTGATGGCTGACAACTCGGTCTGGTTGCCTATACGGAAATCAGATGGTCAGCGTGTGGAAGTGCCTGAACATGCAAACAGGCTGGAAGATTTGCCAATCGCATGGGAACGCTGGAACGATTATGGTATCGGCATGTTATTGGCTGGCAACTCGCAACTGCGGCAGGCAGCCGAGGCATTCGGAGAAGTCGAACGGCTCCAACGATACGACGGTCCCTTGAATCTTGCCCGAGTTCTATTGGCCGAAGGTGATTTGGATGGAGCCACGGCAGCGATTCAGCGAGCAAGTCAGGCCGAACCAGCGCCACCTCCTTGGACGTTGGCCTGGTTGTCGGGCGAGATCAGCCGCCAACAGGGACTGCTGGAAGAAGCCGCCAACAGCTTTCGCAGTGTCTTGTACGACAACACGGCTGAGCGTCGTAGCCGCATGTTCGATTTTAGTCGCGATTTTCGCGTACACAACCAACTGGGGCTAACCTTGTTGGATCTGGCCGACCAAGCTGTCACGCGGGAGCAAACGGAGCGGGCGGAGAGTTTGCTTGACGAAGCACAAAGAGAGTTTGAGGAAACGCTCAAGATCGATTCAGAAGATATAACGGCCCATGCGAATTTGGCGATTGTATTTGCTCGGCGCGGTGATACGGCACGAGCCGAGCATCACCGCCAGCTCCACCAACGTTACAAACCAGATGATAACGCAGCCGATGTCGCGCGGCCGGTTGCTCGCCGCAAATATCCTGCTGCAAATCGCGCTGCCGAGCCGTTGGTAATCTATGACTTATACGACCTGCCGGCCTCAAACTT
>CAZVBC010000178.1:0-14122 GCA_964625155.1 uncultured Pirellulaceae bacterium | reverse complement strand
TCGGGGCGGTTCGTGGCTCGATTTACCGCAGGCCTGTTGTACATTCGCGCAGGCTCATCGATTATCGAAGGTGTCAGTTCAAAATATCCCACGCATTCTCGGCGACCTTTCACTCATAGGCAAGCCTATGCCCTGAAGGAGTTGAGCAATGTCGCTGTGTGGTCACTCCCCTGCACTCACCGAATTAACCATCAAGATTAACGGATATCCCGGATGCTTAAGCAGTCTCAGCGATTAACCGACGACTTGTTCGAGAACAGCTCCATGTCGTTTGGAGACCACCTGGAAGAACTTCGCAAGGCTTTGACAAAAGCTTTCATTTGGATCGCAATTGGGGCCGTTATCGGACTGAGCGCAGGCAATGCCATTGTCGAATTCATCAAAGTACCCCTGGAGAAGCAGCTCGAGTTGCATTTGATCGAACGATTTAAGTTGGAATACGAGAAATACAACCAAACAAAGCCATCAAGTAAGTTGGTCGATTTCTATCGCGAAAATTCGATGCTTCCGGAAGTTGTGTGGATCGACCCACTAGCTCTTGGAAATATCAACGGTGCAGCCGCGACAAGTATCCAAGACTACTCAAAGGACGATGTCTGGAAGGGCATGAACGAAGAACAAATTGCTCGCTTGGTTCCCTTTCCATTATGGCGTTCAATGAAAAGCAAGCTGAAGACTTTCTCCTCACTCGAAGGTTTTATGATTTGGTTAAAAACGGGACTTGTTGCTGGCGTCGTGATTGCCTGTCCAGGGATTTTTTGGCATATCTGGGAATTTTTAGCGGCCGGACTGTATCCGCACGAGAGACGCTATGTTTATTGGTATATGCCACTAAGTATTACACTGTTTCTCAGCGGCATCGCTTTGGCTCATTTCGCGATCTTTCCACTGGTTCTGGGGTTTCTATTGAATTACAACTTGACCCTCGACGTTGAATTCGAACCTAGATTAACTGACTACATGTCTTTTGCAATTCTCTTGCCACTCGGTTTTGGCATCGCTTTTCAGTTGCCGGTGGTAATGGTGGCGCTGAATCGATTTGGCATCGTGAGCGTCGAATTCTTCGTCGAAAAGTGGCGTATCGCCGTGCTGGCAATCGCCTTTGTTTCCATGTTGCTGACCCCTGCCGATCTGTACAGCATGTTGGGCATGTTTATTCCGTTAACTTTGCTGTATTTCGTAGGTATTTTCCTTTGTCGATTCATGCCCAGAGGTCCAGGCATCGGCTCGCAAGCATTCGATCCCCAACCCTAAATCGGACATCGTCATTTTCGATCATCCTGAACGCTGGTTTTGCGAATCGGAAGAGCCGCAGTCGTTTAGCCGCTTTTAGCTGCAGTTAAACGTTTCGGACTGCAAGCCGCGCTATGACTTCTGGAATCGAAATTTTGTCCCTTTTAGAACGATTTGCGCGGAACAAAAACCGCGCATCACAAACTCACTTCAATACCAGATTGTTAACAGCCCAGCCTATCGTCCCGCATCACGGGGTGGCGGGAGTTGACTCTGCTGGCCACCGCCAATCACGTGCATGCGATGGTTCGCCAGTATTACGCTACGGCCGGACGTTCGATATCGGAATACGGATAGTAGCCAGCCTTTTTCATTTTCGCGAGCAGTTTCTTTCCACCGTGCTCCCGTGCATAGTTCATTTCCGAACGGTGAATCTCGATGATTGTAAGCAAACCAAAATCCGCGCGATTGCCATCAAAACCATATGTATCGAAGATCAGACATTTGCCCCCAACGGTTTCCATATCTTCGGGGAATTCACAAGTCTCATGTGGATTTAGTGTGGCTTGCGCGCTGTACGGCGCAATGCAGTTGAGAATTGCGTTGATTGTATGGTGAGCTCGACCAAATGGCGTTGATTCATCTTTGGCTTCATCGAGCGATAGTGCGTGACGTGTAAACATGACAAGTTCGTAGGTCTCAAACACGTCATTCGATGATCCTTCACCTGGCGTTTCGCAGAGTTCCTTGGTTGCGATGGCAGTTCCGGAGAGGCCGCTTGGGAAGTAGTAGAGGTCAAGCCCGCCACCGATCGCGTAGGGAATGAGGGCGTGCATCACGATGTCATGTTCCTCGCCAAGGATGTCGACCATCATCGCGGTCTTGGTGTCGTACCATTCTTGGGCGAGCTTTTCGTCGTGGTCTTCAGTCATGACGATAGATGTTTCTTGAACTGGCGAACACTGAATGTTTCCATGCTGATCATCCGACTTCATATGGCGTCATTGCCACGCTCGCCGGTTCGAATGCGTACACAATCATCCATGGGGAGAATAAAGATCTTGCCGTCACCGATTTGACCTTTTTCGCCGGTTTTGGCTCCTTGCAAAATAGCTTTGACGGTCGGCTCAACAAATTCATCGTTCACAGCAATTTGCAACTGAACTTTTCGAAGCAGGTTGACAGCTACATCTTGCCCGCGATAGACGCCTGCATGTCCTTTTTGTCTTCCGAACCCTTGGCAATCTAACACTGTCAAGCGAAAAACTTCGACCTCAGTCAACGCTTGCTTGACGGCTTCCAGTTTGGCAGGTTGGATGATAGCAATTATCAGTTTCAAAGCCTTGCCCCGAGAGCACTAAGTAATCCAATTAAATGCGCGCGATATGCCAGCCTGAGCCAATCGGCCTCGCGCAAAACTCAATTTTGAATGGCTTGAAAATGTTACATGCTATCTGGCAAGTTGTCATCCAGCAGTATGAATGTAGAGCCCTATAAATCTCACAAGTTCCTTATCGCAGGTTCTTCAGACAGAAAAACGCCCAGCCCGGATGAATGAGGCGGACATTCATCGCGGGCATGGGACGCTTCTCTGATCCAAGGCCGTGCGAACGGCCCGAATCGTCAAAGCTGATTTGTTTTAGGAATCCGTAGCTTGAAAAAAAATTGTCGCTCGGAAAGAACGCAGCGCATTCTTTGCTCCCGAGCGACAAGGGTAGGGCTTGCATGATGGGCTGACAAATAATTCTTGCGATGTTACTTGCCAGCACAGTAGGCGAAGTGGCGAATTTGTCCGTGGTCAATTCTTGCTTGTAAAGTCGGAGAGCCAGCTCGAGTCACAGCAGGTGCGATCCATCACAACCGCACCATGACTCGAGCGAGCCTCACCACCCCCCTTCAACGCGAACTCGCAATTCGAAAATAAAAAGCAAATAAGATCGACCAATCAGTTCAAGCGGTGAACGCGTTTATGCTATTTGCAAAGGTCGTACCTTCATGCCAGTCGTGAGCTGAAAGCTTGAGGCTGTGATGCGGTTTAATCATTTGTGGCCAAGGGTTTGCGGTGAATTAAAGTTCTTCTAGAATTATTCAAACTTGTTCACACAGTGTTCGCGTGTTTGCAAGGTTGCCAACGAACAAGGCATTGATTGCTCATTTTTCTTGCAAGAGATGCAGGCTGCGACTCGTTGCGTGCAACTTGGATCGAGTATGCTTGCAATGTAGTCAAAAGTGGAATCACAATGTCCACAGGAGACTTCACACAGCTTGCACTGCCCACCACAAAAATCTTTCGGCTAATGGGGATTCAAGAACCATGTCAAAGCCAGCTCAGTTTCACAACAATCAATCCAGCAGTTACCTGGAAATTGAGGCGCCAGATTTTCTCGCAAACCAGTTAGTCTTCGGCACTCGTCGAAGATTTCTGAACCGTGTGCTGGCGGGGAGTTGTATTGCGACTGTTGCTTCCGGCTCTCTACTTTCGGTGCAGCATGGTCGCGTCTTGGGACAGGAGGCGCGCAAGTCGGCAGCCGAGCCATTAAATCGTTTTTCGCGAATGGTCCAAGAGTGGTTTGTCGAACAGATTCGCCAAATCGAAACCAGACAAAACGCTTTTCGCCAAAAAATGTTGACCAAGGCGGATGCGGAAGCTTACGTCAAATCAGTTCAAGTGCGCATTCGACAGTCATTTGGTCCCGAGCCTGAGCGAACACCTCTTAAAGCAGAAGTTACCGGGATTGTTGAAAGGGACAGTTACCGAATTGAGAAAGTTGTCTTTCAGAGCCGGCCTGATTTCTATGTTACAGCCAATCTCTATTTGCCCAAAAACCGCCAATTCCCGTTGCCTGGTGTGGTTGGAAGTTGCGGACATTCAACCAATGGCAAAGCGGCAGAGGCTTACCAGAGTTTTGCACAGGGCTTGGCTCGACAAGGCTATGTGGTGCTGATTTTTGATCCTATCGGCCAAGGAGAACGATTGCAGTATACCGACGCCGAATTCAAACCTCGTCGCGGAGTTGGTACTGCGGAACACTTATATGCAGGCAATCAGCAGTTCTTGGTGGGCGAGTTCTTTGGCAGTTGGCGAGCGTGGGACGGGGTGCGTGCCCTAGATTATTTGCTTTCAAGGCCTGAAGTCGATCATCGCCACGTGGGTATCACGGGCAACTCGGGCGGCGGCACGATGTCGACTTGGCTATGCGGGCTTGAGCGTCGGTGGACGATGGCAGCCCCCGCATGCTTTGTGACAACCTTTCGTCGAAATCTGGAAAATGAGTTGCCTGCGGATACCGAGCAATGTCCGCCTCGCGCGATTGGATTGGGACTCGATCATGCAGATTTTTTGGCAGCCATGGCACCCAAGCCTGTGATCATCTTGGCTAAAGAACGTGATTATTTCGATGTGCGCGGCGCCACCGAAGCCTACCTAAGACTCAAGCACTTGTATACTCTGCTGGGCGCTCCCGATAACATCGCACTTCATGTTGGGCCGACAGAACATGGATACTCGCAAGAGAATCGCGAAGCCATGTACCGCTGGTTTAACCGTGCCACACAAATTTCCTCAGCTCAAACAGAGCCAGCGATTGTCATCGAACAAGACAAGGACATCGAATGTTTGCCGAGCGGCCAAGTCGCTGAGCGAAAGTCACGTACCGTTTTCGACTTCACCAAGGAGAGTTCACTGGCCCTAGCCAAAACTAGACGAGTGTTGAGCGTCGATCAACTTCGTTTACAAGTGCGCAGTGTGCTGAAAGTCAATGAGCTGCCGCAGGATGTACCTGAATATCGCATTTTGCGCCCTGGACGGTCGCGCGGCTATCCGGTTGCCGCCTCGACGACCTACGCAGTTCAGACGGAACCCGGAATTTTTGCGTTGGTTACTCGCTTGAGCGAACAAGCGCACATGTCGCGTCCGCCACAAAGGCCGGGACATGCGATTCTCTATTTGGCTCATCATTCTGCCGACGTTGAATTGCGTGAAGAAAAACTGATCGAGGATCTGCTTAAATCGCATCCAGCATCCTCGTTCTATGCTTGCGACGTAAGGGGTATCGGTGAATCTCGACCGGACACTTGTGGCAGTGACCAGTTCCTAGCTCCCTACGGCAGCGATTACTTTTATGCTGCTCATTCGTTGATGTTGGATCGACCTTATGTAGGCCGAAAGACGTTTGATGCTCTGCGCGTGCTTCAGTGGTTGGCTTCTAACGGACATGAACAAGTACACTTAGTTGGCAAAGGCTGGGGCGCGATACCAGCCGCGTTTGCTGCGTTGCTCTCGCCAACGGTGACACAGGTCACGTTAAAACAAGGTTTGACGTCTTATGCCTTAGTAGCGGAAAGTGAAGAATATAATTGGCCACTTTCTGCTTTTGTGCCAGGAATATTGCAACACTTCGACCTACCAGATGTCTACTCCGAGCTGGAACGCATTAAAAAACTTGAGCGAATTTCGATGCAAGGACCAGTTGCCAAGTGGTAAGAACGTGGCGGTTACTTGCCTGACACCTAAGCTAAGTATTGACGATTTTTTCTAGGCTCATGAGAATTTGCAAATGATGAGAGTGTGTTGGCTGTTGGCTATAGCGTTGACTTCGATTCACGCCTTTGGCCAAAACGCGGACGATGATTTGCCGCAATCTGGATTGATGGCCACTTTCTCAGACGCGTTGGGGAATAAGTGTACGCGCGTTGATGAAGATATTTCGGCGCAATGGCAAGAACGTTCCCCAGATCCACGCATTGGCGAAGGGAAATTCTCAGCACGTTGGCAGGGCCAGCTCCTCGTGCGCGGTAGTGGCGAATACCAATTTAGGGCCTTTGTTTCGGGCCGCGTAACGGTTCAACTGGAGAACAAAGAAATACTCCGGGGAAATACGGATTCTCCAGGTTGGATCACCGGCAGTGCGGTCAACATCAACGCCGGCTTTCGCCCGCTCGAAGTTGTCTTTGAGAAAACCACCGAGAAGGCCCAAGTCGCCTTGTTTTGGTCAGGCCCTAGTTTCCAACTAGAACCGCTGGGGAGTGCTAATTTATTTCACGAGTCGAATACCAATATTGATGCATCTTTCCAACGCGGCCGACAATTGGTGCACTCGCTGAGGTGTGTCAGTTGCCATGCCATTCCTACCGCCCCGAGCCCTTTAACTACACCCGACCTTTCGCTACTTGGTCGCCACCTTCGACCGAGTTGGATTGTCGAGCGATTGTGCAGCGACGCAGCCGACTCGCCCGAGAACCGCCAAATGCCGCACCTGGCCATGACCACTGACGAAGGTCGTGCAATTGCAGCATACTTGACTCGCGATTATTTAGCCGACGAACCGGAATACCCAGCAGCGAAAAGCTTTTTGCCTGAAACTCTCATCGCTGATGATGAGACGAAGAAATCGACGGCAAATACAAAGACCGGTACGTCAAGCACAGCGAAGAAGAAGGGCAAAGAAAAAGCCAAACACCGTCCCAGCGTTCAAGCTGGCCATCGTTTGTTCGTTTCGCTGGGATGTCTTGCTTGCCACAGCGTCAATGGCGAAGGCCAGAATAATTTGTTTGGTGGCGGCGACCTTTCAAAGGTCGGCGACAAGTGGCTAGCGGGCTTCTTGATGGGTTGGTTGAAAGATCCACGATCGATGAACCCTGCCCACCGCATGCCGAAATTCGACTTAACGCCTGATGAAATGGCGGATCTCCAAATGTTTCTCGAGTCGAAAATCGACGTTATACATCGGCCTCCACCGGTGAAATTTGGTTCCGATCGAAGTGCGTTGATCGCTGAAGGCAAACGACTTGTAGCCGCATATCGTTGCAATGCTTGTCACGTGTTGGAGCCGGGAACACGACAGACCGGAGAAATGGATCGATCGAAATTGACAGCGGCTATCGATTGGGGCAGTAGTTGTCTTGTTGCACCTTCTCCAGCGGCAGTGCGCACGCACCGTCCTTGGTATCGCCTTCCCGAGTCCGACGTCGCCGCCATCGAGGATTATTTGCGACAAATCTTGGCCGTCAAACAACCCGCGCCAGCGTTTGACGAAGGGCCACAATTATTGGAAAGCCAAAATTGCTTGGTATGCCATCCACGCGGCTTGCATCGAGGCATCAGCGAACTAGCGGGCTCAATTGCCCAGCGTTATGCCGACCAAATTGAACATGCCGCGCTGCTAATTCCGCCTTCGTTGAACAGCATCGGCGACAAATTACATGCATCTGCGCTGCGATCTGCAATTACCGCGGACTCACAACCACTTCGTTCTTGGTTGCAAGTACGCATGCCCAAGTTTAACTTGGCCAGCACTCAAGTCGACGCCTTGGTGGATTATCTAGTTGCCAAGGATCGGATGCCTGAACATCAAACGCGGACAAACAGGTCGCTTGAACCCCATTTGTTGCGATCCGTTGGCGCCCGCATCGTGACAAGCGACGGCTTTGGATGCACAAGTTGCCATGCCGTTAACGATGTGTCACATGGTTCTTCGCCAGTCAATGCACGAGGGCCCAATTTGGGCATGCTAGGCCGGCGAGTACGCTCGGAGTGGTTCTATCGTTGGGTAGCCAATCCGTTACGGGTGATACCACGCGTGGAGATGCCAGCGATTACGACTGCTGTGCCTGGAGTGCTCGAAGGCAATTTGGAAAGCCAGATACAAGCGGTCTGGGACGTACTGAATACCGAGGGCTTTCGTCCTCCACTTCCCAATCCCGTGCGCGTTGTGCGACGTTTGGGAGCACCCGAAGTTCAGGAAAGATCGGTATTGCTGACCGATGTCATGAAGACTGAAAGCCAACAGTGGATCAAGCCCATGGTTGTTGGCTTGCCGAACCGGCACAACATCTTATTTGACTTACAGGATTTTCGATTCACAGGTTGGTGGATTGGTGACGTCGCCCGGCAGCGCACCTTAGGCAAAACTTGGTATTGGGAACTGGGCAGCGAGAATCTTTGGCAAGTTTCAACAGACAAGTCAGACATCGAGATGTTATCAACCCGTGGTGGCAAAGTTGTGCGGATCGCACCTGAGCACGTCGGACAATTCCGTACAGAATTAGATGCGTGGCGCCACACGGCAGGTGGACTTGAGACTCAGCACCGCTTGCGGTTCCTGGTTGGCAAATCACTGGATGCTGAACCAGTTGTGGTTAATATCCAGCAGACATTTCAACCACTCGCACCGCAAACTGCAGGGCGCTCAGGGTTTCGGAGAGTCATTCGCGCATCCCATCTACCTCGTGTACACGAATCGCAGGCTGTCCAGTTGGCGATACGATTGTTTCCAGTTGATTTAAATGCGGCAACAACTGGTACTTTGCCGTGGAGCCTCTCGCAGGACAGAAGCCAAATCTCACTTGCTGGAAACGCCGGCTTGCAAATTCGGTTATCCCCGCTGGCAGGTAATTTACAATTGACTGACCAGGGTGAAGTGGTCGGGCAAGCCAGCAATACGGGCGAACTGACCGTTGGGATCGAGTACACGACCTCCCTTCCGGTCGACGGTTTTCCAGCGATACCTGAATCGGCGAAACCCAATTCTGTGCCCGTCGTGCTCAGTAGTGTTCCTGGATTTCCAGCGGTACAGTTGGACCTACCCTTAGAGATCATGCCCACGGGTTTTGCTTGGCAACCTGATGGCACAATGATTGTTACCAGTTTGCGAGGAAACGTGTGGCAAGTACACGATCGTGACGGCAATGGGTTTCCCGAATCGGCTCACATAATGGCCGATGAACTCGCTGCCCCGTTTGGAGCTTATGCTACACAAGAGTATGTTGACGTAATCAACAAGTATGGATTGGTGCGGCTGTTCGATCACGACCGAGATGGATTTGCCGAGCGCGCAGAAACTGTCGCCAGTGGTTGGGGTCATACGGCGGATTACCACGACTGGGCACTGGGCCTGCCACGAACAGCGAGCGGCAATTATTTGGTGACGCTGTCGTGTCAACAAGACAATCGATCTGAGGCCGCTGCATATCTGCGTGGAAAGGTTGTCGAACTCAAGCCGCGCGAGCCCACCCGCGAGAATCCACAACCCTTCAGTGTCGAAGTATTTTCAGGCGGGCACCGTTTTCCCATTGGTATTGCCATGAATCAATCGGGAGAAGCTTTTGTTACTGACAATCAAGGTAACTACAATCCGTTCAACGAACTGAACCATCTCCAGCGTGGAGTGCGTTACGGTTTTATCAACGCCAACGAGCGCAGCCCAGGTTTCGCTCCCAAGTTGACGCCGCCAGCAATTGATATCCCACATCCCTGGACTCGCAGCGTCAATGGAATCTGCTTCTTAGAATCGGCGGGTGATTCGATCGCAGCATTTGGTCCATTTGCTGGCCATTTGATCGGCTGTGAATACGATACGCGGCGATTGGTACGTATGAGTTTGCAAAAGGTAGGCTCCACATTCCAAGGAGCCATATATCCATTCAGCCTCGATCCCAACGACAGTGGTGAATCATTGCTTGGCCCGATCAGTTGTGGTGTCTCGCCAAAGGGGAAATTAGTGGTCGGCAATATCCGAGACAGCGGTTGGGGAGCGGGACAAAATATCGGCAACATCGTGCAGTTTGATTTTGATCGGCAAGCGTTACCACCGGGAATCGCGGAAATTCGAGCACTTCCTCAAGGATTCCAAATTTCCTTCACAAAGCCGCTCCCCGCAGAGCGAATCAGCAACCACAACAATTACGTCATTTCCTCTTTCACGCGAACTTCGACACCGGAATATGGAGGTGACGATCAACAGCGAAGTGTAGAAGCCGTCGTCAATTTGGAACCGGCCGCAGATCGATTGTCCGTGAAGTTGAAATTAGGTAATTTGAAGCAAGATTTTGTTTACGAGTTTCATCTAGATGCACTGGCAAACGAAGGCCAACGGTTCTTTCCCGCAGAAGCGTACTACACGATGCGTGAAATCCCATAGGTGGACAGCGGCAAATTCGATCAAGCCATTTTGCGTTAGCATCCGCGCTGTGCCCCCAATTCTACAAGGCAAACTGGGGCGCTGATTACTTGGCGACCGAAGTTTCAGTGGCTTCGAGAGAGGTTTCTCTACAGTCGATATAAGACAATAACTGTGCCTGCTGAACTGCGGCATGTGGCGAAAATGTTTTGGAAGGTGCCAGCGAATACTTGAGCGTTTTGGTCCACACTGGTAGCTTGCTGGGCTAAGGGAATTTTCGGATTTGTCTTTTCTGAGGCAGAATTAATTGAAAACGAATCTAGTTACGGGGGGGGCGGGCTTTATCGGTTCGCACTTAACGGAGTATCTGCTATCCAAAGGTGAACGAGTCATTGTGGTCGACGATTTGTCGACAGGTAGCACAAACAATCTGGTCGGGGCAAAGAATCATCCTAACTTGGAAGTCTTGCAACGCGATTTAGCGGATCCACAGTTGGTTGTCGAGTTAGTCGAGCGGTCTGATGTCGTGTTCCATTTGGCAGCAGCGGTCGGCGTGGCTTTAATCGCTAAGAAACCTATTCAAACAATTGAACGCAATATCTACCCCACTCAGTTATTGCTCAATCATATGCAGCGTAAACACCTGCGTGGTGCGGACGTGCGTATGTTTTTGGCCAGCACTTCTGAGGTCTATGGGAAGAATCCCAAGGAAATCTGGAACGAGGGTGATGATTTAGTATTTGGTGCTACTACGAAACCTCGCTGGAGTTACGGGGCTTCAAAAGCGATTGATGAATTCTTGGCTTTGGCTTTTCATCGGGAAAGCCAACTGCCGGTTGTCATTGGTCGATTTTTTAATGTCGTTGGCCCGCGGCAGACTGGGGCATACGGCATGGTTTTACCCCGATTTGTAGAATCGGCGATGAATAATCGCCCCATCACTGTGCACGATGATGGCCGCCAAATTCGTTGTTTCGCGCATGTCAGTGATGTAATAGGCGCAGTTACACAGTTGATGTCAGAACCAACCGCATTTGGACGTGTTTTTAATATTGGCAGCGATCAACCTGTCACCATTTTGGAGCTGGCCGAACAAGTTCGCTCGATCGTTAATCCTGCAGTGGAAATTCAATTCCAGTCTTATCGGCAAGCTTACGATGAGGATTTCGAAGACATTCGACGCCGAGTTCCCGATCTAACGCGGTTGCGCAGTACGATCGATTACCACCAACAATACGATTTGCCATCCATCATTCGCAATATTCACCATCATCGTCAAAACCATCAGCGGTGAGCAGTATGATTGCCTGGGCCGTATGTGTGGGGCAGTAGTAATTGTCGGGCAGTAATTGTCTGGCAACAATTTTAGGTTGCGTTGGATTTCAGCTCGCATGCGGATGAAAAAATGGAAAACTCACTAGCCTTTACGCCTTTAACGCAGTGGCATAAAAGTCAAAAAGCCAGAATGGCCGAGTTTGCTGGTTATTCGATGCCGATCCAGTATACGTCCATTGTGGCTGAGCATACAGCGACGCGTCAGCAAGCGGGTTTGTTTGACATTTCCCATATGGGACGCATTCGTTTCGAAGGTGGGCGGGCTGACCAATTGCTCGACCATCTGCTGACTCGGCGAGTGACCGACCTTCAACCGGGGATGATCCGTTATTCGTTGATGTGTAATGCTGAGGGCGGGATTTTAGACGACGTACTTGTGTCGTGCTTGGAGAGCCCCAGCGGACGCCAAATATTCTTGTTAGTGGTGAATGCCAGTAACCGTGCGAAGATCACCAAATGGCTAGCTCCGCATGCTAGCGACTTTCCCGATGTCGCCGTCAATGACGTTACTGATACGACGGCAATGATCGCCATCCAAGGACCTAACGCTTTGTCGATTGCCGGCCGAATTTTTCCAAAGCAGGTCGATTCACTGAAGTATTATCGCGGGTTGATAACTCAGCAGATGGGCAAGCCATGCATTGTCAGCCGAACTGGATATACAGGCGAAGATGGACTTGAGATGATCATTCGCGCTGAAGATGCTCCGCGCGTTTGGGAGAATCTTTTGCTGGCTGGAAGAGATCAGGGGATCGTGCCAGTGGGCTTGGCCGCTCGCGATACATTGCGGTTGGAAGCTGGTATGCCTTTGTATGGACACGAGCTGAATGAATCCATCGATCCTTATCAAGCTGGGTTGGGGTTCGCCGTGAATTTGCAGGGACGTAAGTTTGTGGGCTGCGAAGCTTTGGCAGATAAAGGCAATGATCAGTCGACACCAGTTCGTGTAGGCTTGAAATTGTCAGGCAAACGCGTCGCTCGGGAAGGTGCTGAAATCTTCGATGCGGACCGGCGCCGGATAGGGTACGTTACTAGTGGAACGTTTGCTCCTACATTGGATTGTCCCATCGCCATGGCCTATGTTTCTCGTTCTTCATCGCCAGTTGGTCAAAGCGTTGATGTAGACATTCGGGGCTCCAAGACCGAAGCTCAAGTCGTGCCTCTACCATTTTATAAACGCTCGACGACCAACCAGTAAGAATTGGTTTGTATAATCGGCATCCGCGAAACGCGGATCGAGTCCTATGTTATCTCGCGAAAATCAGGTACAAATGGCAGCCAGGAATTTCATCGCGATCGTCCTGATAGAGCACCATCACGGAATGAATTGCCTGGAAATTAATGCGCGTCGAAAACGGACTCGCCACTGAAACTCATCACGATATTCACTGATTGTCGTTGATAGAGATTCGAATTTGCGTCTAACAAGTACGCGATATCCGCGTTAGCGCCAGCTACGAGGTTGTCGCAGTAAATTGGCCATTGGGAGTACAACATGGATCCAAAGGACTTGAAGTACAATCCCACTCATGAATGGGTGGGTGTCGTGGAGGATTGCGGCGAAAAAGTCGCTGTCATCGGTATCACCGATTTCGCGATTCAACAACTAACGGACTTGGTCTACATGGCATTGCCAAACGTTGGCCAGCAAGTCCGTTTGGGTGAGGAGTTTGGCGAAGTCGAATCCGTCAAAGCCGTCAGTCCCCTGTACAGCCCCGTCGATGGCGAGGTCGTGGCGGTGCATCAAGAATTGGTTGACCATCTCGATCAACTTGGCGCCGATCCCTTTGGAGAAGGTTGGATCATGAAGGTTCGATTGGCACCCACGGCAAATCTCGACAGCCTGCTCGACCGCGCTGCCTACCTCCAGCAGTGCGATTCAGCAGATTAAAGCGTTGACTAATCGGACGAGCACCCAAGAGATGGACGCTTACTGGTTCGTCGATCAACCTCGCACTGGCGCGATGAACATGGCGATCGATCATGCTATGGCAAGTCTAGCTGGAAGTCGCCAAATTGTCTTGTTGCGATTGTACCAATGGATGCAGCCAACGTTATCCTTAGGGTATTTTCAATCGATCCATGAACGATTGGAACATAAGCCAAGTTTGACATTGCCACTTGTACGTCGGGCAACTGGTGGTGGTGCCATTGTGCATCATCATGATTGGACATATTCCTTATCTGTACCTGATCGACACGATCGCGTTGGCCCTGCGACAGAATTATACGAAGTCGTCCATGATGCACTGGTGGGCATGCTTCAAGACTGGGGATATCCCGCGCAAAAATGGGCGCACAGGCCAGATGATTTGCCGCGTAGCTGTGAAGTGCAGAATTCAACTTGCCATTTTTTATGCTTCGAGCGTCGTTCGGCCAGCGATATTGTTGTAGGAAACGGCAAAGTGCTTGGCAGTGCCCAGCGTCGAATATCAGGCGCAATTATTCAACATGGAAGCCTGTTAATGCAGACCAGCGAATTCGCACCCTCGCTGGTCGGCCTACGCGACTTGCCATGCATATGCAAGCTAAATCGCAATGTTACGGGAGATGATGGCAACGAATCGATCGGGCAGGAACTAGCGGAGTGTATTTCCGGTGCCGCAGCAGACAAATGGCATTGGTCTTGGACCAGCCAACTGTCCGATGGCCTGATC
>CAZVBC010000177.1:0-14145 GCA_964625155.1 uncultured Pirellulaceae bacterium | reverse complement strand
ATATCGGACGGCATTTCCATGCTTCGATTTTTGTTCTTCAGTTGCTAGTTGCTGGACAGGCATTGATTTCTCCCGTGCCAAGTATGCCAATCGCCATCAATAACTCCGGTGGAATGGTTTGATTGCAATGCTGTTCTCCATTCCTACGACCGACAGCAACTCGGGATGAGCAGTTTACCATGAAGCACTCCGCCGACTCAAAGAACGATACGTCTAAAAATAAGCCGAATCGCTGGTTCAGAATCATGCATTACACTGACGTAGGTCGTGTGTTTTTATGCTCTAGCGTTGAATTCATTTTGGGCTCAATCTACCAACATCATACTATCGTACTGTCAATACAGCTACGCCAACGAGGTACGAGTGTTGTGCTCGCGAAAATCGTCGCTAAATTGCGGTTGAGGGGCCGTGCCAGTTGCAAGTTATCAACATGAGGCGGAATCGAATTTCAGATCACGCTGACGTTTCAGTATCTGTGCGAGCGTATTCCACCTTCTAGTAATCGCGGTTACGGGATATTCTCTTAGACACATCGTACAGAAATCTTTGGAATCTTGGATGAGTTGATGCGGCACAAGAGAATCATTTCACATTTGATAAGCTGGACCTTGTTGGTACTTGGTACATTGGTGGCCGCATTGGGGCTGGGGAGCTTTCTATTGCCTAATCATTTCATCGACGGTGGCGTCACCGGGATCTCGATGTTGTTGGCTAGGTTATTCAATATTCCATTGGCAGTGCTCTTGGTTGCTGTCAACGTCCCGTTTGTATTTGTTGGCTATCGACATATCGGCATGGAGTTCGCTGTTAAGAGCTTCATTACCATCGTTATCTTGGCAACTTGTTTATTGGTATTTCAATTTCCGACCGCCACCAGCGACAAGTTGCTGGGAGCTGTGTTTGGTGGTTTTTTTGTTGGCGCTGGCGTAGGGCTGGCTATCCGAGGAGGCGGAGTCCTAGACGGCACCGAGATTCTGGCGGTCATTCTCAGCAAGAGAACTTTTGCCACCGTGGGCGAAATCATTCTGGCGCTCAACGTGATTATTTTCTCGGGGGCTGCAGTTGTTATCGGGGTCGAGCCAGCCCTGTATTCGGTATTAACATATTTTACCGCTTACAAGACGATTGACTTTCTTTTGCACGGAATTGAATCGTATAACAGCGTCACTATATTCTCGAATCGACATCTACAGATTCGGCAGGCCATCTTGTCCGATCTGGGACGTGGAGTAACCGTCTTAAAAGCGGTTGGTGGTTACACTGCCGTTGAGCAGGAAGTGCTTTACTGCGTTGTAACCCGGCTGGAGCTTGCACGTCTAGAGTCGCTGGTAAAGGCACTAGACGAAGCCGCGTTTATCATCGTCGCTCCGGTTCACGAAGTTTCCGGAGGAGTTGTCAAGCAGCGTAATTTTCACTGAATGCTTTTCGGTTCAATTGCCTCAATGTGCCGATTTGGAGGACTAAGCATAATGCAGAGGCAGAAAAAAACGCCGAAAGTCTACTTTTATAAGCAAACTCCGGCGTTCTGGAAACTGGGTGGCAAAGCCACCAAGGCGGAGGGCACGGGACTCGAACCCGCAACCCCTTACGGGGCACATCATTTCCAATGATGCCGCTAGCCATTCGCATACCCTCCGAAAAACGCGATGGTCGGTCACGGAAGTATCCAGCATAACGACCAGGCCAAAACTGGTAAATGCGGAAGTCCAAAAAAACGTGTGCCATTCATACATTCGCTCTGTAACACCGATTACGACGGCGAAGTGATAGAATCTTGGTTGGGAAGTGTTGTACGACAGAGTGTTCAAGACCTCGTTGGGAATGTGTTCATGAAGCCTTGCCGGATGATTTCACGTTTAGAATGTCAGCGATTGTACTTCGTGTTGACGGGAGTGTTAGCGTTAACTTTTGGTGGCGTGGCAGTTGCGGACGAGAAGCCGAACATTCTGTTCATTATCTCGGACGATTTGACATCGACGGCGCTATCCTGTTACGGCAATACCGTGTGCCAAACGCCCCATATCGACTCGCTGGCCGCACGTGGCACTCGATTTACGCGTGCATATTGTCAGGGAACGTATTGCGGTCCCTCGCGAGCTTCGTTTATGTCCGGATACTATCCACATGCTACGGGTGTTCTCGGTTATACCAATCCGCGACCTCAGATCGGGGAGCGGGCAACTTGGTCTCAATACTTTAAGGATCATGGTTACTATACGGCGCGCGTCAGCAAGATCTTCCATATGGGAGTCCCCGGCGGCATCGAGGATGGCACTGATGGTGCCGATGATGAAATTTCGTGGACCGAGCGTTTCAATAGTCCAGGCCCCGAATGGAAAGCGGCGGGGGACGGCGAAACTCTGGAAGGGAATCCGGACGGATCCAAGCCAGTTATCGGAGGCAATACGTTTGTCGTGGTCGAAGCCGACGGTGATGATCTGGTGCACTCGGACGGAAAGACTGCTGCGAAGGCTGTAGAGCTGTTGGCCAAGCATCGACATCATCCGTTTTTCTTGGCGATTGGTTTTGTTCGCCCACATGTACCTTTCGTAGCTCCACGCACTTATTATCGTTCGTTCCTCCCATACGAAAGGATGAATTTGCCCGTCAATGTTCCGGGTGACTGGGAGGACATTCCTCAAGCGGGAATCAATTACAAGACCAGTCTCAATATGTCCATGGATCAGCGCCGGCAGAAGAAGGCCATCGGTGGTTATTATGCATCTGTTTCGTTCATGGATGCACAAGTTGGCAAAGTACTGGCGGCTCTAAAAGCAAACGACTTAGATAACAATACCATCGTTATTTTTACCAGCGACCATGGATATCACTTGGGTGAACATGACTTTTGGGCCAAAGTCAGTTTGCATGAAGAATCCGCCTCGGTACCACTGATCATTTGTTTACCCGGCCAAACTCCTGCGGTCTGCAAATCGTTGGTTGAATTAATCGACCTCTATCCGACATTGGCCAGCGTTTGCGGTCTGCCGCCGCAATCTCGCTTGCAAGGCAAAGATATCTCCCCCATGCTCCGTGACCCAAGTGCGCAAGTTCGCTCAGCAGCATTTTCGGTCTCGCCTTCCCAAAAAGGTTTCCTCTTGCGCGAAGAGAGCTGGGCATACATTCAATATGGCGAACGTAGCGAAGGGGGAGCTGAATTGTTCGACATGAACACCGATCCAAAGCAATTCACGAATCTTGCAGAGCAACCAGTACACCAACCGCGAATCCAGGAGTTCCAAATGAAATTGGCCCAAAAACTCCGCGAAATCCGTCAAAACGATCTTCGTCATTGAAATTTTATCAAAGCAATGCCAGACCGCTTAGCGACAATCCCCCAGGTTCAGCTTGCGGAAATCCATACTAGAATTGCTTTAGGAGAGATGACGATGATTGACATACAATCGGTCAAGCCATTCGTGCTGGGAATAATTGGGGCGATCATCGGCGGGTTCGTCGGTTATCAATTATTCGTGTGGATTCTCGGCCAAGGCTTATACGCGATCATATTACCACCATCGCTATTAGGTCTGGGGGCGGGGCTTGGATCGCGCCAACGCATTCAGTTCTTAGCAGTATTGTGCGGCTTGGCCGGGCTAGCTCTCGGATTGTTCGTAGAATGGCGGACCTTTCCATTTGTCGCTGATGATAGCGGGTTGTACTTCGTGACACATGTACATCAGCTTAAACCTATTTCCTGGATCATGATCGCCTTGGGTGCCTGGTTCAGCTATCGATTGGCATTGGGCGTTTCCTCGCCAACTCGTGGTTGACGAAAGTGACTCGAAATCGAATTGACTCAGTTCCATGTGACGGTTGACACACGCCGCTGGAATTGCAGTTGTATTTATGTCTGTCCAATGGGTGGCGCGACAATCTTGCTGAGCAGTTCAAGCCACGGTAAATAGATAATGACAACATAAGTGATCACTACTGCGATGCCGACCGCTACGGCCACACACATGGGAAAGAAACTGGCGGTGCGCATTGCCTTTAGGTTAGCTTCCTGCCGCCAAAAAGTTGCTAATTCACGCAGTTGTCGACTGATCTCACCAGGTGGCGCTAAGTTTGCTTCCAAAATCGAATACAGGGACCGGATTTCGCGTGACAGCGGGTCACTCGGTTGCCCTTTTATCAATACAGAACTTTGGCCTTGACCAGCGAGATCCTTTCCAGATTCCTCTGGGACATGACCCGTTGAGAAACGAGTGCAAACCGCTCCTGAATTCTCGGCAAGATTTTTCTCGGCAATAGTTGACATTGCTCGCGCAAATGAATTTATTTCCGCCGATGTTACTTGGCCATCAATGAGCAGAGCGGAAATGTCAGCACAAAGAGCTTGTAAGTGTGAGCGCCGCGCGGGTTCATTTGGCCATCCATCGCGATTGAGTGTCGCATGATAGCGAAACCAAAAAACAAAGGGGAGCAAAATCAACGTCGTGAACACGATCGATTCCCACCACAACCCCGAGCGCACAGCAATTAAGATGCTAAACCAATCTGGAATCTTTTGGTGGAAGGCCAGAAAGCTCCGTTCGTACTCGGGGATGAGGTGCCAAATCGTAATTGCCAACGAGCCGGTTGCGATGATGATCAACAGCAAAGGGTATAACAAATTGGATCGCAAGCGTCGGCTGGCGCTGAGATTGGCAATTTCCATTTCAATCCACGCACCGAGCGCTCGATCGAGCGCTCCGGATTGCTCGCCAGCCCGCACCACAGCGGCCAATTGCCTTGAATGCCAATCATTTGATGGAGCAATTGCACGGTCGAGCGATTGGCCTTGCTGCAAAGCTGCCGAAACATGTGCAGCCAATTGTGACAGAGGATGTCGAATATCCCGACTCAACGCATCGAGTGCTGGCAACAATGGCAGTTTGGCTTGTGCAAGTCCTGCAATCTCGCGACATAAGGCCAGTCGTATGTCAATTGAGCGCGAGCCAAACTCCATGGTTGTTTCCGCAGGAGCGCCAAAATCGCACTGTTACAAAGGGACTAAAATCTGAGTCCCTTGCACAACGAATCATTTAACGATGATCACTTTAACACTTCATTACTTAAGATCAAAATCCTGCTTCATCGTAGTCTTGCCAGATTCCACCACGACTTTGGCGATTGTGGACCGAGTATTAAACTTGTCGGGTAAGAATTGGGTCTTGGGATTCGGATCTGGCGGCATATCGGGATTGGTGTTCTTGGCTCCAGGACGAAACGCATTGATGCGCACTCCGTATGTACCTGGCAACAACCCAGACTGGCCTGAGAGTTTATATTCTCCCTTTGCGATAACTCCTGACGAAGTTGTCCCGCCACCTTGCTCAGGCAAAAATGTGATATCGCCGTCATCAATGGCTGTGCCATTAAACGTAACTTTACCAGTGATTTCTGTGGTGGCTGGACCGGACGGCCCACAACCAACTGCGGCAACACCCATCAACAAACCAATACAAACATAACGGACTTGCATACACTTGTCCTCTTTACTGACTTGATAACTTTACAGACTTAATATCTTCAACCAACAAAAGAGACGACCGCGTATACACGGTCGCCTCTTAGAAGCAAACACGGCGAGAATCTGTGACTATTCAGGATTCTCGAACACTTCACCTTTGGATCGACTGCCCAATGCTTGAAGAGTTAGCTGGGCAATACTCTGCGAGATGAAAGTTACCGAGCCGTCAGCTCGCACAAAGTGTACTCCACCGGGATGGTAGCTAGCAAACCCCGTAAAGGCGCTTCCGCCCCACATATTCAAAGCCGTAAATGGTGGGCGGCGCGATGCGGTCGAACGGAACGGCGCATTCAAACCATTGATCATACCGAAACCATCCGAGTAAGCATGCCATGCACAGCAGTGGAAAGTACCAGGCCCCTGACCGACGATTTCTCCAAAGGCGAGCGTATTACTGGTTCCGTCGGTAATATCACCGAACTTGACAGCCGAGTTGTGGAAGAACATGCCGTCGCCGTCAGGCATTACCAAGCTGAGGTTTCCACCCGGCAGGCTTGCACTGCGCCGACCATGGGTCAATGAATCTGCAACACCAGCGTAATGAGTACGAGCGGAGTCTTCATTAGCCACCGAACCCGCGCACGGATTGGTGGCTCCCGTCCAATTGACTCCATCGGTTTCTGGATTCGTGGGACACAAGAACATTGACAGCTTCACCAAGGATGCACAGTCATAGTTGGGACGGACATTAAATGTGAGCCCAAGATTCATTTGGTTCTGTAGATTACCTTGTTCCAAGTAGGGCAATAACATTGTCGAGGTGGTGTGCCCAAGATAGATTTGCGACACCATTGAGGTGCGTCCCGAAGGGAATTTCTTGTAAGAGTCGTGATAATTGTGCAATGCCAAGCCTATCTGCTTGAGGTTATTTCCACATTGCATTCTGCGAGCTGCTTCCCGAGCTGATTGCACGGCAGGCAACAACAGGCCGACCAAAACTCCAATAATTGCGATCACAACCAACAGTTCGACGAGCGTAAAGGCCCGCCGCATTCTCAAACGGCACAACATAGTCACCTCTCAGAATGAAACTTAAGAAACAAACGTTAAGAGCACACATCAACGCTCTTAGAAAGTTGGAGACGGTTTTTATCACATTATTTGCACAAAGTCAAATTTTACTCAGCAAACTTTCAAAAATCTGATGTTCCCCTTCTAACTAGCTGTTAATGCGTACGCAGAAGTGCATCCTATCAATCGTCACTTGGACGCGGAATAGTTAGTTAGGTGTTGGGAAGAATTGTTGGCATTTGAGGTATCATCCCCGGAACGATGTACGCTTGAAATGCAACGAGTAAACCGACGAGCATGGCTAGCACGAGGCTGTGGAAAAATACATAACGGAGAATGATCCCTTCCTGTCCATGCTGGCCGGTGGCCACTCCAGCCACTACGATCGATTGGGCGTCGATCATCTTGCCCATCACTCCTCCGGAACTGTTTGATGCGGCCGCCAGAATCGGCGAGATATTCAATCGCTCAGCAGTAATTTGCTGTAGATTGCCGAACAAGACATTTGAAGAAGTGTCACTACCGGTCAGCGCGACGCCCAACCATCCGAGCATGGGTGAGAAAAAGGGAAAAAGAATGCCGGTACTGGCAAAGGCCAATCCCATCGATGCGTCCAGCCCGCTGAAACGCGTCGTATAACCAATTGCCAACATCACGGCTATCGTTACCAAAGAAACGGAGGTGCGTCGCAATGTACTCATGAAGATCACCCCCAGCTTGCCTGGAGTCAGGCCTAGTATTAATCCCGTCAAGATTGCTGCCAAGAGGAGGGCGGTGCCAGTGGCGGAGGCCCAATTGACTTCGAAGATAGCTTTTTCAGCTTCTTGTTTGGCGACAACGGGAACATCACGTAGGACGTTAAGATGGAGCAACGGTACGGTGATGTCAAATTTAGTGAGATCGTTCAGAGACATCTTAGTTGCAGGCAAGCCCCAGGCAAATACCATCACCGAAACCACGATCCATGGTAGCCAAGCCATAATCGTTTCGTGGCCCGAGGGAGCAACTTCGCGCTGGGCTGAGGGTTCACCGGGAAATCGCCAGGTCGTTTTTGGTTGCCATACCTTTAACAATGCGACCAAGCTGAAAATCGAGATTACGGCACTGATGACATCGACCAGCCAAGGTCCATGATAATTGCTTACGACGAATTGCATGACCCCGAAGCTAAGCCCTGTAACCAGACAGGCAGGCCAAACCTCAATCATCCCGCGCACTCCCGACATCGCCCAGATCAACCAAAACGGAACGATCAAGGAAAACAACGGCAATTGGCGACCGACCATCATGCTCAATTCTTCTAGTGGCAGATTGGTTACGCGTGCTAGTGCGATCAACGGAGTTCCGAGCGCCCCAAAGGCTACTGGAGCTGTGTTGCCTATCAATGCCAGTCCTGCGGCTTGTAACGGTTTGAAGCCCAAACCAATAAGCATGGCTGCAGAAATAGCTACGGGAGTTCCGAATCCAGCAGCTCCTTCGATGAACGCACCAAAACTAAACGCTATGAGTAGTACTTGGATGCGTCGATCGTCGGCTAATGTGGCAATCGAGCGTTTGAGCACGTCGAATTTTCCGGTCGCGACCGAAATGTCGTATGCAAAAATCGCTGTCACCACAATCCAACCAATTGGAAACAGCCCATAGGCGGCTCCATTGGTTGCCGCAGCCAGCGCCAAGATAACGGGCATCTTGAAAACACCCACAGCCACGATCAGTGAAACCACTAGCCCGGCAATCGCTGCGTAATGTGCTTGCCAATGATAGATCGCCAATAGCCCCAGGAGGACGAAAATCGGTAACGCAGCTACGAACGCCGAGAGAATTTGATTACCGCAAGGATCGTACTGCTGAATCCAAGGAGTCATGAAGTGCTCTCATCTAGAATTGCCGAAGCGATTTATAAAAGTCGCAGGATAAACGCACGCGATGGCCAGTGCAAGTTGTAGAACACACTGCGACAGATAGTCCCTTTGCGCTCAAGCCCTTTGCACGCCGATTGATGTTTTCAACCAATAACTGATCGTGTGATAGAGAGGTCGGGCGCAACGAGTCGCTCAAATTGTTCGCTAACTGGTTGCGCATAAGTTGCTTACCGTGCGACCTAGCGCTTTGTCACAGCCTAATTTTATGGATCGGCAGGGCGAATCTTGCGAAACTCCTGCTGAGTCAATTGAGTGGTGGCTCGGTTGGAACCTCGCTCTTTCGTTTGCACGCCCCATGATTCTTCGCTGTGACAGCGCAATAGGGGGCTGTGCCGAGGGAAATTCCGTGCATTACTTGCTCAATCGGTCAGCGGAAAATATTTCGGCTAACTGGAAACCTTCGCGCCATTGGGCTTCGATTTCGGTTTGTCCAAAAAAGTCTTCGCTACTTAACAATAACGTTGCATCACTCGACAATCGTTGCTGTTGGTCAACAAAAACTTTTACTAAGTATTTGCCAGCAGGTAGCAGCGACTTTTCGGATTCATTATTGCTGTTATGCGATGCGGGACCAAAGAGAAAAAGACTTCCATTGACAAAGCGACGCGGTGTCAATCGCCCTTGGGTGAAAGCCGATGGCTTCGAATTCCAGGTGGATCGGTTTGGGTCCCAACCGTACAAAAATATTTGGACCGCATTCCTTTCTTTCCAGTTAGCTGGTACGTCGGACATGCGGATGACGTATTTTGTGGGAATCCAGTTGTCCAGCGGTAAATCTCGGGCAGTTTCGTAATGATCATCGACGACTCGCGCATAATCCTCAATCCAAGCCATAAACGCTTTGTAAGACTGGTCGTCGACGAACATTTTCAAACCACCGCCATGTGAGACGGGCAAAGAATTAGAGGCTGGGATTGGCTGGCCATTCGCGTCTTTTCCTGGAACCTTCGCTGTCGGCTTGAGCACAAGCAGACTCAGCCGTGGCTCTTTCGTGTTGATTAACGGCAATTGATCTGGCGCCGATTTGCGACTACTGGTGATCAAGTGACGCATTGTCTCCGCCGGTGATTGACGAAAGATGTTCATCCGCTGGCCAATTTGCTCCTCGAACTTACGGTGAGTTTCTTTGGGCTTGGAATGCTCAGCTTGCCCATCCAGTTCAAACGGTGTGTGGCAGGGATAGCAACGCATACGTTGTGACCAAACGTTGCGCACAAATGAATCCAACACACGATCCTTGCGGTTGTGTCGAATCACGGCAAGCGGTTTGGCGGGTTTGGCGACATCCATCGCACTGAGTGGCGGCAAGTCGCGGTATTTTTGTTCCTTACAACAAGATTGAATCCACTCTGCAAACGCTTGAAATTCGGCTTGTCGGGTTTTGGCGTGGATCAGCTTGGCCCCTCGGTCCAAATCTTGCTCGCCCATTTTTATCAACTGGAGAACTTTTGAATCGGTGGGATTATCAAGGTTGATCAATCCTTGATCTCGCAAAGATTGGAATGTCTTTTCGGCAGTTGGCAAAATGTAATTCTTGAGATCTACAGAAGCCAAATGGCACTGGATGCAGCTTGATGGATTGGCCGACTTCAATATGGGTAAGATTCGTTGCTCAAAGATTGTATGGGATTGCGATCCTGCGCCACCTTCGGTCTGGTTGTTCTGGCCAAACAAGTTCGGTGAGATAACGCTTGCCAACCATATCATTACCAAGGGAACCGTTGTTCTCATTGGACGATCTCCCAGAATTAAGTGGTTCATCAAACGACAATTGACCTAAAGCAAGACTAAAACTCTAGGGTTCTTACTCGGACGAAAATCGCGTACCAATGAAAGAGTTCCAATACGAGCCAGAGCAATCCAAATGACCATGCTTGCGAATGCCGGAGCATGCACAGTATACCACGCATTTCAGTTGCGATGCGCCGCCACCCTCCGAGCGCAGACCCTGCACAACCACGCACCTCGCTCTCCCGTTAACGTGAGCCCGAGATCTTAGTTGGGACAGAACACTATTTCACTTCGAACTCGAAGTAATTGGTTTGACCGTCTTTGACCTCCGCTTGCAAACCGGATGTGTTGGGCATTGAATACTTTTGGGGTATCTGAGCGATAGCGCCGAATTCACCTTGCCCTTCTTCGGCGGCACCCAGCGTTACCGCATGGTTGCCCACAGGTGCACCGTCCCCTGGCGTTACAGTCATCATGACGAACTCGCCGGCTTCGTCGGTGCGACCAACAGCACTAGGTCCACCAGATGTCGGGAAAAAAGTCACACCTACTTTGGCCAGCGGCTTGCCTTTCAACGTGATCTTACCACGTGCCTCGGCCAGTGGTGGAGCATCGCTGGAGCTACAACCCAAAACAAGGCAGGCCATCACAGCGAATGTGAACGAGCAGCGTTGGACGAGTGAATTTGTGGTTGGTTTGAGTTTCATCGTTCAACAATCCAAGCGATTATCAATGCAAACGGAGCTTAGTTGAGGGGCAGGGAGAAGTTCTAAACCGAATGTAGCGAAATTCGCTGAGACTTTGGGTTGGTATGCACAACGTGTCCCAAACATCCCAGGCCTGCGTTACGGATAACTCCTCGATTTCGATGTGTTTATTCCAGAGTCAGCACTTCGCCATCGGCACGATCGGCCATCCGATCCATCATCATTCCGTCAGTGTTTTGGCTGACGAAGCGTACTGAGCCATCACCAAAAACAAACTGCACGCCGCCTGAGTGCGCGCTGCTAAATGCATTGCTGCTGTCTGGAGTATTGAGCTTGCGAAAACGCACGTTGGCACCAGCCGCGAAACCACACAAAGATAATTGCGTAGATACATTCGATGTGGCCAGAGTATCGTCGTAAGCTCCAATCCAAACGCCACCGTTATAGCGGCGCACTGTACCAGTCGAATCCTTAACGCCATTGGGACCATAACACATTTCACCCACCATTGCCGTGTTGGAAGTACCGTCGGAAATATCGCCGAAACGAATGGCGCTGTTTGGAGAAAATATGCCAGTACCCGCGTTTTCGCGACTGCCATACACCAGTGCTCCAGCACTAGGCGCGGCCTGATCATACAATGATCCGAAAACGGCAATGTAATTCGAAGTGGCAAAGTTGGCCCGATTGGCGTTCTGCGCAGCACCGGAATCGCTGGGGCAACGGTATGTGGACAGCGGCGTTTGGCCGAGCAGTTTGATAGCCGCAATTCGTCCATCAGCTCGCCATTGGCCAACGTTTAGACTATTAAATAAGTTTGTCTGTTCCATAAATGGAAGTATTACGGTCCCCCAGCCCCAACCGGGTGTTCCAAAAGTACCGCCGAGAGTTGTGGGCCAAGC
This sequence comes from uncultured Pirellulaceae bacterium, assembly GCA_964625155.1. GTDB lineage: Bacteria > Planctomycetota > Planctomycetia > Pirellulales > Pirellulaceae > Aureliella. The sequence goes on along the minus strand of CAZVBC010000177.1, from coordinate 2,357 downwards.
TCGATAAAACGAAGCTGGGAATTTGCGATGAGTGTCAGCGTAATTATGCATCGCCAGTCCGATCTGCTTAAGATTATTGCTGCACTGCATGCGCCGCGCCGCTTCGCGTGCCGCTTGAACCGCCGGCAATAACAAACCAACCAGAACGCCGATGATGGCAATTACAACCAGCAACTCGACTAACGTGAATCCAGTTGCTTTAAATGGGCGGGGATAGGGCATAATCGATTTTCCAAAGGATGAAACGGAGGACAATTGTAGTCGCCAAAAATTCATTGCACGATTTGCAACTCCGGTACGCTGGCGTCTTGGTGTTATTCTAACCGAAACCAGTCCAAAGCCACCTCCTACAGTTCGTGAACGGCAAAGGGTTTTTAAACTTCTCCTTTTTCCAAATTATCTGTTGTCCAGCGAATGCGGCTCTTGGTTCACCGAGAAATTTGTGGCCAGCAACCGCATTTCAGCGGAGAATGTAAGAGTAAAACCACGGTTTTGACTTGCGGTGCTCGATAGAAGAGTGCAAAAATTTACTGTCAGTGCAGCCGGACAAATGCGTGGTGGTCGTCACATTCGCTTTGCTAAACCAACACCTTTGGCTAATCTGCATTTGATTCTGCTCAACAAAGTGGGAATTCAGGTCGATTCTTTTGCGTGCAGGCAAGGACGGATCGACGACCTATTTGAGCCGCTGACTGTATAGCGAAGCTGGACCTAACCAAACGAGCAAACGCATGCCGCAAAACCTGTTGTGCTCAAGATGTGGATGCATGTGGTGCACTTAGAATCTCACGTAAGGCTTGACGCCTTTAGCCACGATCTTCTATCTTTCTCTCGGATACTAATTTCTGGGAGAAGATCGCATAAGCCTGAAATTGCATCGAAGCCCCGGCACGAGTCGTGTCGGTTTTTGTCACTGATGGATACTTCATTGTGCGTAGGAGAAACGCGTGTCAAACAAGTCCAATCGAATTCCAGCGCGAGCTGAAGTACCTGCGGCCGACTGCTGGAATTTGTCGAGTTTGTACGAATCCGATTCGGATTGGGAAAAAGACTTCAAAAAGTACCAGCAACGCATCAGCAAGTTTGCGGAGTACAAGGGGCGTCTTGGCGAAAGTGCTGAAGTGCTTGCCGAATGTATCAAATTCGACTTATCCATCGATTTGTTAGCGGAGCGTTTAGGAACATATGCGTTCTTAAAAACGGCTGAGGATCAGGCGAATGACACCTACCAGGCCATGATGGGGCGTTTTCAAAGCGTTGCTACTAAAGCCAGTGAAGCGGCCAGCTTTATTCGGCCAGAGATATTGGCAATTCCGTCGGCTCAGATGCGTCAGTTTGTTGAATCATCCAAATTGCGTCCTTATCGATTGTTGCTCAAACGTATCACGCGTTACAAGAAACACACGTTGGGCAAAAAAGAAGAATCGCTTTTGGCGATGCAAGGAGAAATCTCGCAAACGGCTGGAAAAGTATTTCGGCAACTAAACGATGCGGATCTCAAATTCGGGATGCTAAAGAACGAAAAGGGCGAAACGGTCGAACTTTCTAATGCTACATTCGCACAATTCATGGTCTCTCCCAAACGCTCAGTCCGCAAAGCTGCGTTTCATCAATACTATGACCAGTTTCAGGCTCACGAGAACACTTTGGCCGCAACATTAGCTGGGAGTATTCAAACCGACGTGTATTATGCTCGTGCGCGGAAGTACTCGTCAGCCTTGGATTCCGCTCTGTTCCCAGACGTCATGCCACAATCTGTCTACGAAAACCTCATTTCGTCGGTGCATGACCAATTGCCGGCAGTCTATAGTTATTTGGATGTTCGCCGCCAGAAAATGGGACTGAAGGATCTGCATCATTACGACACTTATGTTCCCATCTTGTCCGATATCGAACAGCAACGATCTTGGGATGAGGCTGTGGCGACGGTACTTGAATCACTACGACCTTTGGGAAGTGAGTACTGCGATACTCTGGCGCGAGGTCTCGATGGCGCTTGGTGTGATCGATATCCCAATCAGGGAAAGCAAAGCGGAGCGTTCAGTTGCGGCAGTTATGAGGGGAACCCATACATCCTTATGAATTACAAGCCGAGGGTCTTGAACGATCTGTTTACGTTGACCCACGAGGCTGGCCACTCGATGCACAGCCATTATTCGGCCAAATCGCAACCGTTTCAGTATTACAACTACACGATCTTTGTTGCTGAAGTTGCCAGCACTTTCAATGAACAACTCTTGACGCACCACTTGATCAACAACACCGATGACAAGCGTATCAAAGCTTATTTGTTAAATCACGAAATCGACAGCATTCGGGCTACTATTGTCCGCCAAACGATGTTCGCCGAGTTCGAG
>CAZVBC010000176.1:0-14160 GCA_964625155.1 uncultured Pirellulaceae bacterium | reverse complement strand
TCTGGATATGCTATCCCAAACTTCAGTGATTTCCATTTCCTACGGAAGCAAGACAATCCACGGCTCCAAGGGTCAGCGTCACGGCAGGATCGAACGTGCCGTCGCCGCGATTCTTTAGTACCGCTGCACGCGAGATCTCGCGGACTATTGTGTCGCCGACACCGGCCAGCCTGACGACTACGTCGGCATCACCGTCGCCGTCAATATCGCCAGTAGTAAGACGACTCCTGGCACTCGCGACAGTCACAACAACTGGTGTAGCAAACGTCCCATCGCCGTTGTTTTTTAGCACTCGAAAGTTGCCATTATTATTCGCGACCAGCAGGTCGGTGTCTTTGTCTCCGTCAATATCGGTCGCTGACACGAATCCACCGCCCTCTAACTCGTTTGTGGTTAACGTGATCGGTACCGGATCAAGAAACGTGCCATCGCCATTGCCCAAAAAGATAGCCACGTTGGCCGAGGTGACGACGGCAATATCTAGCTTTCCATCACGATTAAGATCAGCGATTGCCAAGTCGATACCTCTTGCACCAGACGGGAGTTTTAGGCTCACTTCCGGATCGAGCGTTCCATCACCGTTACCAAGGCTGATATGAACTTCGGCATTGAAACCCGAGACATTGGCGACGTCGAGCATTTTATCACCATTGAAATCGCCGACGGCAACGGCGCGTCCTTCGCGGGGCAGCGACTGATGGAAAGGCTGGCCGAATTTACCTCCGATATTTAGTGCCACACTGATCGCCTGAGCCGAAGATCGAAGATTCGCGCTGACAAGGTCCGGAGTGCCATCGCGATTCATGTCCGCCAGTACGATTTGAACTGGACTTGGCCCGCTGGCCGAGTAAGTGTTGGTGTAGAAGAATCGGCTGCGCTGGCCTTGCAATACGACGACGGCGCCGTTGCTTCCGTGGGTGGTAACGGCATCGACAATTCCATTACCATCGATATCGCCCAACGCCAGTCCTTCTGGAGTATCGCCGATCAATTGCTGAAGGAACGGTCCAAACGTGCCATCGCCGTTTCCGGGGCGAATGAACAGCGTACCGTCACCGCGCGTCGCCACTACATCGATGAACGTGTCTTGATTGATATCGGCTAATTCGATTTGATTCCAGAACGGCGCGATGCCGGTCGCCCGACGCGTAAAATTTGCCGCTCCGTCGTTGATGAATTCGACAAAACCGCCTCCGACGCCGGTAATTGGACTGCCGTCGGTAGAACTGACGATGTCGTTGTCGCCGTCGCGATCGATGTCGCCCAGGGCAAAATTGGCGCTGTGGAGCAATTCTGAGGTGAATGCCGCATTGCCAAACAGCCCTGTCCCGTCCCCAAGGAACACGCGAATCGGAGCGCTGCCGTCCCGACTATTGCTTGAACCGGAAATCACCAAATCGGCAATGCGATCGCCATTAAAATCCGCTGCTCCAATTTCCGCGACGCTGTTGACGTTGATGATCGTGGTTCGCTCAGTGAAACCAGCCTTTCCATCTCCCAGAAAAACGTTGACGCCAAAATTAGAAGAACTGGCCGCCCAATCAAGATTGCCATCGTTGTTGAAATCCGCCACAACCAGATCGGAAGGAAACGCGCCAACTTTGAAAGTCGCGGGGGCTCCGAATTTTCCGGTACCTTCGCCGAGCAGGACGCTTACCGTATTGCTGGTCGTGTTGGCTGTAAGAATATCGAGGCGACTGTCCTTGTTGATATCTCTCACTTGTACGGCGACCGGCCGGCGAGCTTGAGCGCCACCAATGTCGACCTCCACCGTATCTCCAAAAGTACCGTCGCCATTGTTCAGTCGGATGCCGACGTGGTTTCTATCAAATGAAGCGTTGGTGACAGTGGTCCCTCGCGACAGAGTCACCACCATGTCCAAATCGCCGTCACCGTCCAAGTCGCCCAGGGCGACTTCCTCCATCTGCGTTGCATTAAATCGCAACATCGGCGAAGGAAAAATCGAATTCGTCACGTTGATTTGCATCGCGATTTCGTCTGTGGACGTCAGGTTATTTCCGCGATCATCGTACGTCAGGAAAGTCCGATTGCCGCGCGCGTCGGTAACAACGCTGGGCAATTGGTCTTCGTTCAGAACTCTGGTTGGCAAAGCTCCTTCGGCATCTCGTTTGGCGATCTCCAGCCCGAACTCGTTCATCGTGGTAACAATGACGTTTCCGTTTGGTTCGGTGTGCCGCGACTCGGCGACGTTGGCTGGCACAATAATCGCAGTCGGTGGGTTGAGACGATTCGTGGTCTTGGCGATCGGAAACAAACCTAGCACTTGCGCTGGTTCGAAGTTCTGAATCTGTCCGAGCTTGTCGATTGTTTGCACAACTCGCCCGTGGAAACCATACTTCTCTTGTTCGCGAAAACCTCGCTTGTCCGTTTCAGCGACCATGCGTCGCTCGGAATCGTACTCGAACTTGCGGCTGCTCCCATCGGGGTCGACGATTTCGACCAGGTTCTCTCCTTGATGGACCAGTCGTGTGACTCGACCTGCCGGATCGGTAATCGAAGAGACCTTGCTATTGGTGTAACTGAACGTCGTTTCCAGACCAACCGGGTCAATGACCTTCACAATCCGATCGGCGCCGTCGTATTGATAACTGGTCCGGTTCCCGTTGCGGTCAGTGAAACTGGCCACTTTGATCTTGCCGCCGGGTTGGCGTGCGAAAAGTGTGACGTTTTGGATTTTGTCGGTGTAGCGGTATGCATCGGGACTGATTTTCTCCATGGTTCCAAAATCTCCCACACCGGAGACAAATGGACCGCCCTGTGTCTCGGGAGGATCGTACAACGTTTCGCCTCCCGAGCCAGTGACTACCATCACCGAACCATTTTCGTTCTCAATGATCTCGTCCAAGTCGGTCAGATCCCAGCCCGCTCCAAAGGGACTGAAACGCTTGTTGACGATGATTTCCTGGCGATTGAAAGTCTGCAGAGCGCCTGTTTGAACCGCAAGACCAGTGAATCGCTGGATGCCAAACGTCAACTCAAAGTCATACAGCCCGGTTGGTTTGTTTTTCAGCTCGGCTTGAAGCGCTATATCGATGTTGTTCAGCCCGATCGGTAACCGCCAAAAATGTTGACCGGACGGGAGCAACCCAAATGTCCCGGGTGCAGGAGTGAATCCTGGAACCTGTTCGGTAACGCCATTGTGCGTAAAGGACATGCGTCCCATGGCCAAATCGATTGTGCCAGTATTCGCTGCGGATCCACCCGCATTGTCAATTCCGAAATGAATAATCGGTCGCGGGTCGGCATGCAGCGAGTTGTACCGGAGTTGAAACCCGCGTTGCTGGCCCAGTGATTCGTAGGTGACCAGTTGATGATGTTCGAGCAGCGCACCGCTATGTAGAGCAACTTCGGACGCGGCTTTGGCAGTCGACTCAAGTAAAATGTGTTCATTCGGAGGTGGGCAATTGCGACATGCGCTGTTCGATTCCTGATTCCGCTGATTTTGGTTTGGATCTTGCGGAGTACCAATCGTAGTCACCGGTTGCACGAAGAAGTGCCAACTGGAGTTGCGTATCCCGCCGGAGATCGTATCGATGCGCTGGCCATTGGTACTTACCCGCCCGGTCCCGACATTGTCAAAATCTCCGGTGATCGGATTAATCGACCACAGATCCATGATTGTTCCCGGCGGCATTTGACCAACGTTAGGCAGCGACAGCGGCGCGGGCTGGGCAAAAACCATTTCGCCGGGTTGGATCGTCACGACTTGACCAGGAAAAAGGTTTTCCGGCAGAGCTGCGGGCGTTAGATTGACCGGCACGTCGGTGATGGAAAGGATTCCAGTGAAGGGCGTTCCTTGTTGGTTCATCAGCGTGCCAGCTTTGACCGTTACGGCAGCGCCCGGAATCTTTGAAGTTGTAATGATCGTATCTTGCGCCGGATCGATCCTCGTTCCGCTAGCCACATCGATCTCAGGCAGGAAAATCGGTCGGGAGATGACATTACGTACGCCCGGAAATACATCGTGGTCGAGCACCAGGCGCAGTTTCTCGGCGATGAACGGATATACGACTGGTCCAGGAAAAATCTCGCCTCGCACTCGCAGGGTATCCGCGACCAGGGATCCAGCGCCGACATCCAGTTCGAAGGAACCGTCAGCACCTGTTAACCCCTGAACACTACCGATCTCGACGCGCATGTTGGCGATCGGCTGGCCATCGACTTTAAGTACTTTGCCTGCAATTCGCGTGGTTGTTAGCAGATCTTGACGAACTTCGATTTTAAATGTCTGACGGGCCTCAAGGACACCGTCGCTGGCAATCACCTCCAATCGATGCGACCCGACATTGGTTGGCGCAGGCGTTAGATGCAGTTGATTGTTCGCGTCCAGCAGTGCGAACGGAGCGTTACCAACAACGGAGAATGTTACGGCGTCACCATTGGGATCCACAGCAGACAGAGGTAAAGTAATTACTTCGCCAGCAGTTGTGACAATTGGAGATAGCTGGTCAAACGCTGGAGGCTGATTGGTATCAGCCAGGACGTCTAGGTCGAGAACAAACGGAGTGTTTGTCGGATCATCGATGCGAAAGAGGACTCCACCGGATGTCGCGCCGCTGGGCAATCCACCGCTTGCGATAGCGTTGCGCAGGTGGAGAAACGGGACATTTCCTAATTTTCCAGAAGGATTAACCAGCGACACACCCGCTGGCAGACTTGAAAACATCACGACGGCATTGCGTCCAATCGATTCGCCTCGATTATGTAACCTCAATTCTGCCTCGTAGGTTCCGAGCGTCGGATCGTACCGGATATTTTCAACGACGGGAGCAACATCATTCTTGGCAACTAGACCGCTGGCATCGCGAATAACTAGGCTCGCGAGATCTTCGTTCCCAGTATCAAGCAATTCGCCGGCAATACCATTAGGACTAACTTGGTTTGAAAGTGGTCGAATCCTTACGCGCGATCCTCGGTCATCGTCGCTGCCAATGAGCTGAAACTTCAATTGGGCTGTGTCGCGAGCGACTAACTTTGTCAAATCGATCGATAACACCGACCCATCCCAACGCGCAAGCCCCGCTGCCAACTCGACTTTCTCGCCTGCCAGCGAAAAGACTGAAGTACCTTTCGTACCGCGATCCAGCAATGTGTTGCTTGGGGCTGCCTGATCAACGACGTACACATTGAGCAGATCTTCCGTTGCGCCAAGTTGGCTGGTCCTATCGAACGCTGCCTCAATTTGCACTCGATACTCGCGAGCACCTTCAGGTTGGCCCACTGTGATAGTAACCTCCGACTCCGATGCAAGCTGAGATCGTTCGGTCAATAGCCGGGATGCCGCCAATCCATTATTGATCGCGTTGATGATTAATAACGCATCAATGGGCGAAACGTTTTGGTCGCCATTCACATCGATAAACCCGAGTGCTGGATCACGCTGGGGAGGTAGTGGTCGCCCACCCCGCTGGTTCAATTCGTTGATCACAAACAATACATCCAGCGGCACGACAAACGTATCGCCTGTCACATCCAGCGAATCAACCGGATTACGCCAATCGACCGCCAAGACTCTCCGATCTTCGAGAGTTTCAAAATGCATTCCTCGGATTCTGACGGTCTTGTTGCCACGTTTCGAATTTGCCCGAGCCCGAGACTTTCGTAAACAATTCCTGCTGAGTTGCCGCAGACTGATCTTTGATCGCATACTTCCTCCACCACCGAATTCGGGGTGTCTGGCCAGTGTAACAAATATAGTCGTTGATCACTGTATGCGCCTCATGACCTAATCTTGCAAAAGACCAGCGATGCTGGAACAGATTCTCGGAAATTAACTGTTACGCGGCATCAATCAATCACCGTGGATGGAACGCAAAATGTGGCGCTCGTGGGCAAGCAACTACGTTAGGACTAGTTTGAAAATTAGCAACCGTATTTGGGGCGCCACGCCTCTATGAAAGGCGTGAGGGCAACTGGCAGCCTTACATCGGGACGTTAATAAAGACGCGCCACATCGGGACCTTGAGCAATGCACGCGAAAGATGATTTTGGAGTGAACTTAGACTTAGAGGCCAACTGAAGCTATTGCGGATTTGGTAATGGCGATCCATCCCAGATAATCACCGTGCCATCGAAGTCAGCGGCCGCAAGTCGTTGTCCGTCCGGACTCCAGGCCACCGCGTTGACCATTTTGGCAAATCCACGCAGCACAAGAGTTTGTTGGCCCGCAATTGGATCCCAAATGCGTACTGTGCGATCGGTACTAGCGGTCGCAATGCGACTGCCGTCAGGTGACCAAGAGATACTGTTCATACCGTGGCTGTGGCCGCGTAGATTATTTACAACTTTTCCCGACAAGGTCTCCCACACGGTGACCTGAGCCCTATCGGTCCAGCCTGCTACTTGCAAACCATCGGGGCTCCACGCAATGCCATGGTTGACTTGTGCAGCAGGTGGTATGGAACTCAATATCTGATCCATGGGAACTTGGCCGATTTGCCATTGCGAAGCGGGAACGGACTCAAGAGACGTATCGCGCGACGTATGCAAGTCCCAGACGTACAAATTGCGATCTCGATCAGCCGCCGCGAGATACTGGCCATTGCGGCTAAACAGTACGGCTTGCACAATAGAATTGCCACTGTCAAGCGAATGCAGTATGGCTCCGGTTTGTGAATCGAAGACACAGACAGGCATATCTCCACCAGCAAGGACGAGCTGCCTTCCTTGCAAATCCACACTCGACGTAACTGGTCGCGAGGAACTGGGTAACGCTACTTTAAAGTCGAAGGAATTGCTCACTAAATCGATGGCCACCAGCGAGGAACGGTAACATCCAACGTACAATTTCTGGCCGTCCGGATTCCAAGCAACAGTGCGAGCAATCTTTCCCAGCTCGAATTTCTGAGTACCTGCCATAGAATCCAGGTTCCAGATGCGCACCGTGTGATCGGTGCTGGCCGATACAAGTTTGTTTTCGCCATCCACATAACTGAGTCCGTAAATTCTCCCCTCATGCCCAAAAATCTGATCAAGTAATTGTCCGGTTCGTGGATTCCACAAGTAAATCCCGCCGTCCATACCTGCCGTTGCCAGTACCGATCCATCTGAGTTCCATGCAACGCAGTATGTTGTTTCGGTTTGCGAGTGTATATCCATTGATTGATCGTTCTCGTTCAGTGGAAGATGCCAAATGCGGATCTCTTCTTCTGGCCCGACAACGGCAAGTAACTTCCCAGAAGGATCGACTGCCAATCCGCGTGGAGTGAACCCCGTTGGCAATATCATTGAACCGATCGAGTGCCCGTTTTCCAGGTCCCACATCCTGATCACGCCACGACTGGCGTAGACCAACCATTGCCGATTGGGGCCTCCCAGTGCCAGTGGATGATCGTGTCCGTCCTTAATTCCCTGGAATTCGAATCGAATCATTCCTGTAACAGCATCCCAAACCAAAACGCGACCGTCCTTGGCAGCAGAAACGATCGCGCGGCCATCTGCGCTAAAGAGAACCGAGCGCACACTTCCACCATGCTGGGCGAAGTGAACAACTTCATGCCCCGTTGCGGTATCCCATACTTTTACCGATCCATCGGACGAGGCTGTCGCCAAACGCCGACCTGTGTCGTCAAGGCTCAAGCGGTAAATGCGATCCGCATGTCCGACTAGGACATGCTTTAGCGCAAAGTCGTTCAAATCCCAGATGCGCGCGAGATTATCTTGACAACCCGAGGCAATAATTCCCGCCTGCGTGTTTACGGCCACAGCATCAACTGCCTGCGGATGAACGACATTATTACTTTGTGGATGGCAGACGCGATTCAAGTAATGCCATTCCCAACCTCGATGATCTTCGTCGCATTCGGACAACAGTTCGCGCGCTCGTAAGAGCTGAGCTTCGCGCCACGCTTGCCCGGCCGTCAGCATGCGATTGAAATAAGCTTCGTGACGCACCATTTTTTCTGCAATAACGGCGCGACGACGCGCGGCCTCAGTGGCCACCAGCGAGTTTGCCAATCGCGAATTGTAAAGTCCAACGATGGTGAGAGCTGGAAGCAAGGCCAATAGGAAAAAGCTGGCAATTAACAAACCAGCTTGAGCTGGGTTGCGCCGCGACCATAGCCACAAGCGTTCGGCGGACGTAGTACTTCGTGCGTGAACTGGACGCTTGGCCAACCAGTTTTCCAAGTCGGCGGACAGTGCGGTGGCGTGCTCGTAACGTAGGTGAGCATCTTTGTTCAGACATTTCACAATGATTGCACGCAAATCCAGGTTCACTGTGTTCGGGATCAATTGGTGGAAAATTGTTCCCAAAGCGTAAACGTCTGTTCGCGCATCGACTACCAATCCCAGGCTCTGTTCAGGACTCATAAACCCCCTGGTCCCTAGGATCCCGGTATTGCTAGTGTCAGCTCCGACCTCTGTGCCATTGTCCGACACGCTTTCAATTGCCTCCCCAGTAATTCGTTTAGCTAAGCCATAGTCCAGAACTCGCGGCTCGCCGTCATTCGACACCATGATGTTGTCCGGCTTTAAATCTCTGTGGACGATTCCCAACGCATGGGACACGCCAACCGCCGCAGCTACATCTCGCATCAATTGGACTAACTCTACTGTTGTTGGCCTCTGAGTTGCCACATAATCGTCCAGCATCCGCCCGGTCACGAACTCCATCACTAAGAATGGACGCCCGTCCTCCAGTTCACCTGAATCGTAAATGCTGACAATGTTTTTGTGTCTCAACGCAGCCAACAACGTCCGCTCGCGACGCATCATATCCACAAGCTTAGCACTCGGTTTGGCGAGTACTTTAATGGCCACTTTCCGATCAAGTACCGCGTCCCAGGCTTCAAAGACATCTCCCATGCCACCCGATTTTAGATGACGGAGAATGCGAAAGTGCCTCAACGCACCAAGATCACCTTCGACCATTGGAGGCGAGAAACTAACTTGGGCATGTCGATCCAGCACAGCAGTGGACTCATACGATTCCACAGTTGCTTGGTTCCAGAGTGCCTTGAGCTGACCAACCAAGTCTGGCGGCGCCGAAATCGTGTTGCCGTGGACGAACTCTCGCAACTCTCCGGCTTTGATCTCAATTGTCTGTGCGAATTGCGCGCAAGAATCACATTCCTCCAAATGTAAAGCGACTTGAGTGGCCCCTGGCCCTTGCAATTTTCCTTGTAGGGCACTTCGAAGTTCATCGGCTGATGGGCACATAGAGCGTGGCAACATTAGAAATCGGCCTCACAGAATGGTGACTCGTGTTTGTATTTGCGCACGATAACCTTCTAATTCGTCGGCACACCTCAGCGACACATCGTTTGGCGGTCAGGCTCTAACTCGCCTTCATTTACGATGATCGAGTCAATGTAAGCTCAATACTAATATGCGCTTCGCTGTAGTTTCTTGCAGATCTTTTCGGACCGTGCATTGACCAGTAGCGTTTGATCCCAGAAGCGTCGCGGGCCTACTCGGGCACGAAACCAATCTCCAAACGGAGCCGATTGAGTACCCGCGATTTGGCTGAGTAAATTGTACCCAACTGTAAGCCCACTTGATGAGCTACTTCTTGGGGCGAGCAACCGCAAACGGCATACTTCCAAAACGCCTGCCAAACCGTTGGAGAAAACTCGTCACGAATCAACTCTAATCCACGACTGACCAGCAGCTTGCGGTCTTCGGCCTCATCTGATTGTTCCTCTCGCGCGACGATTTGGTCTATTAAACCTTGATCACCTAGTGTGCTCGGAATGCGTTTACGACATCGCTCGCGATGTTTATTTAAGAAAACTGTCTTCAGCCAAGCACGGAAACTGGCATCATGGTCGTATTGAAAATTTGGAAACACGCGAACCAACTGGGTCATTACGTCCTGAATCAGATCTGCAGCATCAGCCGACTGCAATTGCAACCGCTGCGCCCAGAGCATCATCAAGGGCGTATACAGATCGACAAATTGCCCCCATGCCTGGCTGTCACCCGGCGTCCGCAATCTTTCAAGCAAGGAAACACGTGTTGTATTGATTGGTGACCTCTCCCTCGGTTTCCAAGATGATTAATCGTGAATCCAGTTTATGTGTGATTTATCTGTAAGGTGAGCGGCAGGAAAATACACACCGGGCAGCATGCAGCGAGCTGCTAAAAACAGCTTTTCGACCTACATTTCCGAAGCGTTGTCCTTGTTTTGAAGTAATCGCGTGTACGTGCCTGTTCTCGCAGCTGCCACAGGACGTATGCTTGTTTTTTATAATTGGAGTATAGCCAAGGACTCCAGAACATAGAAGTTCTTACCAAGCGAGCATTCGGCGATTTGCAAGCTCGCGGTGAGCGATGGCTATAGAACTTCTATGTTGTGCGCCGGCGCACGTGACCAAAAATCCCAACGTGCTTGTGCGATCAAGGAAGTTTTTGGACTCGATGAGTGTCGTACGTCAAGCATTTCGATTATCCTGAACATCCTCGAAATCCTCGACAGATAAGGTATTTTTGCAGGATGCGTTTTCGTCCCGTAAGGGACATGGTGTTCGCGTCGGCGTCATAGTCTCGAAACAGTTCACGATTTGGACTCGATGAGCGTCGTAGCGGAATGCGTCAAACAGCACGGTGCCTAAGCGACTGGCTGTTAGGATTGTGTATTAGAAGAAGCCAGTGACTGCATGAGAGATACAAGTACCGCGCGAAAAACTTCGTCAAGTCGTTCGAGGTCTCGGTCTTCGCCTTGAATTTGGATCATAAAAAGATCTTGTTCATACACAAATGCCATGATTTTCGAAGTAATCAGCAAGTCGAGGTAGTAGAAACTCTGCGACGTGCCAACTAATACTCGGTCACTCACGGTAAGCTCGAAATCCTCCGTTTCAATCTCTTGGTATTCTTGTTCCATCGCGGTTTGCGCGGCAGTGACCATGCCCTCAATATCTGTGGTTTGAGGGTACCGATTGATAGAGAGAAATGCTCCAACCGGACTTTCCAAAGTCACGCCGCTAGTTTGTGATTTGTCCGATGATTCTTCGCTAAGCAGCCAATTATCTGGGTACAAGAACTCAATCCCCAACCCGCTGAATTTTCTTGGCATGTTGACCTAGTTCCCTAAAACTGCAACTGTCACGATCGAAGTTGAGAAAGTTGTCATTCCGTTAGCCGATTAGATGTGCTATAGGGTCAAGAAACTTTGTGGGTGAAGCATGTCACAATCTAAGGAATAATTCCGTTTGTGGAAGGCGTACATTTTCCACAATGCGAGCAAAACGACACAGGAACTTTCAACCTTTTTTAAACCAAACCTCCAGTTGTGTGTTGTGCCACGACTGATCGTCCGATTTCTAAAACAATGTGAAAGTAACAAGTTAGCGCCGCTCAGCACTTAGTCCTGAAATCAGCAAACCCGCTCAACGCTAGCATTCGACATTTTACACTCACGCAATTAATCGCGAACTTATTACAAGTGAGAAATGTATGTTTTGTTGTAGGTCGAATATATTGTTTCGACCGATTCGATTTGGGTTGATCCTACTTTTCTTCGTTGGTGGATGTCGCACTTTTCGACCGCACTCTCAAGCCAAAGAATTATCTGCGGCACGCCAACTTTCATTACGCGGGGCTGACAGTTTACAGTTAGAGAGGATTGACGAAGCGAGTGCGTTGTTCGCTGAAGCTTTACGTCACAGCGAATCTGATGAGCGAGCTCACTGGGGTTTTGCAGAAGTACTCTGGCAGAAGAAGCAGTTTGCCCAAGCCACTCAGCATATGGCGAAATCTGCTGAATTGAGTGGCGGAAATCCTGATTTGCGGGTGCGTTTGGGGCAGATGCACTTGGAACAGAACGAATTTGAAAAGGCCGCTCTTCAGGCCGACGCAGCGCTGCAAAACAACCGTGACCATCCAGAAGCGTGGGTGCTGAAAGCCGATGTTTTGCGCCGGCAGGGCAAACTCGAGGAGGCCGTTGATCATTATCATCGAGCCTTAATTTACCAACCCAATTGTGCGGCCGCGCAAATTGCAATCGCGGAACTTTATCGAGAACTGGGACGTCCTCAACGAGCCCTGGCTACACTTGAACGACTGAGCGACCGCTGCCAAGAGTGCGAAATTCCACCGCGGGCTTGGTTGTTAAAGGCTAGGTCCTTGGCTGATTTGGGAGCTCGCCCCGAGGCACTCGTATGTCTACGTCAAGCGGCATCCAGCGCGGCGAATGACCAAGTCTTGCTCCTTGTCGAAGTAGCTCGAGAACAATATCAACTTCAGGACTTGGTCGAATCCAGAATCAGCTTGGGTCAGGCGCTACGTCACGATCCGCAGAATCGTCATGCTCTGGCCCTACAATCGGAGCTCGATCAGTCGTTTCAACGCCTCGCCGCCAATTCTGGACCGGAAAATAATTGGAACTATTAAAATTCCCATTTGCTTCGGCATTTTCCAAAAGGTACGTTTCTTAGGTGCTAGATAAAGAACACCTTAAACTTCGCTCATTGAGGATCGAATCAATGCCAGCCACAACCGAACCAACGGACGTTAAACCCTTCGTCGAGCGCCGAGCTGCGAACAACGGCAACAGCGCACTTGAACGCCGTCAATTCGGCAACTCGTACGATGGACTTTCTCCCGACGCTCGCGAGTTGGCAGAAGCGATCGATAGCTACAAAATTCGCCATCGTCGTCGCTATATCACCTTCGAAGAAATGCTCGGTGTTATTCGCGAACTCGGTTACCAAAAGGTCTGATGACTTTATTCGGCCCAGTACAAAAATCTGCTCATTCAAGCTCGCTGGCGAGGCGAGCCGCTAGCGGCTCGATAATGGCTTGCACTTTTTCTCGTTCAGGCGGATGAAACCGATGAAACGGCTCCGCCATAAAGTCGTCGCAAATATTCAGCAGCGATAGTGCACATTTTGTGGCCTTGATGAATCGCGACGCGTACTTACCGATTTCGTATATTCGTTGAAGTTCATCGATGGCAGAAATCGTAAATGCCAATTTCGTTTTGTCGCCGGCCACACACGCTTGATAACAATTCACAAACAAGCGTGGGAAAATATTTGCACCACCGGTAACCCCGCCATCGCCCCCCAGCCTCATCGCCGCCGGCAACATTGCCTCGGGTCCAATCATGATCGACCAATCTGGTCTATCGTGTCGCAGGTCCATCAATTTCTCGAAGTACGCAAGATCACCACTGCTATCCTTGATGCCCACAATGTTCTTTATGGGAGCGAGTTTCCTGAGCGTTTCGATTTCGAACCACACCTTTGTCAGACTCGGCATGTTGTACAATACCAGGGGTAATGGTAACTGCGGAGCGATGTTTTCGACGTATCCGATTAACTCCGTTTGACCAGCGGGAAAGTAATAGGGCGTCGCCAAAACGACGGCAGTTGCACCAGCGTCGGCAGCTATCCTGGCGAGGGCGATCGACTCTACAAATGCTGTGTCCGTGATTCCAACCAGAACTGGAACTCGTCCATTGCAGAGCTGACAAACTCGCTGAATCAACTCTTGCCTGAGCCGATATCCCAAACTTGGCGCTTCCCCAGTGGTACCCAGGATAAATAACCCACTGACACCACCAGCGAGAATGTGCGCAACGAGCTTTTCTAAACCAGCCACGTCCAAGGCATCGCGATCATTTAGTGGTGTTACCATGGGCGGTACAATTCCGCTCAGCCGATTAAACGTCATGTCGTTTTCCCAGTGGACTTCGTAAAATCAGAACTCAACTTGAAATAAGTTGCCACCATCAACGATTCAAAGGTGCTACGCGCTGTATATCCTAAGCAACTGATTCGCTTATTCGATACTCTTTAATGACCAAGTTTGCGCCTCGCGAATGGTAGCTGTGCCAAGACAATTCCCATGCCTTACTTCAGATGTGACAAAGATCCGAATTCTACACTCTGAACGCAGCTTGGGGGATGCGTCGACAGTTCATCGACAAGGATTAAAAAATCAAGAGGTTCTGACACTTCGAGGTAAACGCCAGTGAGCTCCTATGAACGGCCTAGTCGAATCCCGCAGGTTTATCTTGCGGATTATGAGGGTTTTCGCTAGGCATGCAACCGAAGTTTCTAAATCTCAACTTTTACCGCAATGTAACCCGCCAGCAATTGATTCGCCCACTAGCTGGAGTAAAGACGAGCAAATGATTTTCGTCGAGCGCGATCATGCTGGTGTTGCCGCCGGTGACTTTCGTGATGAGGTGAC
>CAZVBC010000175.1:0-14201 GCA_964625155.1 uncultured Pirellulaceae bacterium | reverse complement strand
GCCGGTACTCCGTTCGGTAACGTTCGCGCAGCGCCGCTTTGGTTGTATCCTTGGGATCGATCGCAAGTCCTTTCATGGACTCGACAATCGGCACCAATTCACTTTGCATCTTGGCGAACAGCTCTTGCGCCTCCGTGAAGTATTTGATTGCTGCTGGAATCGGTTGTTCGGCCGTTGTCGCAGCCCCATTCTTGGCCTCTTCACCGCGAGTGAGCAACAAATTGCCCAGCGCCAGACTTGCTTCGCTGCGCCGAGGGTGATTTTGGTGCTTGCCTAGAAAATCACGAAATGCTTTTTCAGCTTCGTCGAGCTTGTTTACTCGTTCCGGAGATTTGGGTGCCAGCAACGATGCAGATTGCTGAATCAAAAGAGCTCTTTCGAGTGGAATCTCACTCTGCATACTTCCTGCAACGGCCGGAGTTTTCTCTAAATCGGCTAAGTATTCAAGCGCGATGTCGTAGTACCGCGCGTCGCGCAGTTTTTCTAGAAACCGCTGGTGCAGTTCTTCGGCGGTAGATAGCCTTGTCGCCAAGGCCAATGCAACCACCATAATTACTCTAAACATTAAGTTCACGTGCATCACGATCCGACTAACCCAGATCCAAGTTGTCAGTTACTCAATCCACAAACATGGCAATCTGTTGCTCTCGCGCTGTATTACGTTGCTCGATAGTAACCCAAGCTTGCGCAAATCATTATGCTTTACGATGATTTTTGCACTTTAGTAACAAACAACGTAATAAGGCGAAGGGGAATTTCGCCGCATTTTCAGATTGTGTCAGTTATTTAGAGTTAGACCGCAGGAAAATAAAATGTAACACCAATGTGTAGCAAGTACACGTAGCAACTCAAGCCGATGAGTGGGATTAGAATGGAATTGAAATAGAAAAGTACTCTGGAGCCCTGACAATTCTAGAAATGCAACGCAACGGAGCCCGACGGCGGATTTGCCCAAACATTTCGCGAATTGACGAACACCACAAAACCGATTCGATGTGTCGGCCCCAAAACGAGATGAGCAAAGCCTCACACCGAATCGTATTATAACTGCGTGTATTCTATTTCGAAACAAGTGTAATCTCACGGTGAGCCCATGGTTCGGTTGCGAACTGACCGGTGGTATGGATTAGATGGCCAGCGACGGCTCGGACGCCAATCTGCGAAGCGGGACTCCCATAGTCGCCACTTGATTTCCTTGGGTTTATTGCTGGTCCTGATATTGTTGCTGATGAAGCAAGTGTCTCAGCCAGAAAGAATTAGCCAGCTATTTTCCGACCTGGGTGTTCCGTTAGATGGACCGAATCGCGCTTCGTTACAAATCGAGCCAACTCCGACTCGGACTGGCGAAATCTCTCAAGAATCCGGCACCCCGCACCAGCCGCAAACTGTCGATTTGTTCGCTGCTACCTGCGATTCGATCTTGGCTCGACTGCTAGATGACCTTCCTCAAGAATCGCTCGACAAATTGTCGACACTTTGGTTTTTCGGGGCAGTCTCGACCACCGATTCAATACAACAAGATCAATGGACATGGTTCGACCGATTGGAGACGCTCGCAGCTCAAGAACTCGAAGAAATCCGTTCCCGAGTTACTAACTCCAGTCCAGTACATGGCCAAAATGCCAATATAACTGACGGTCCGATGTCAACCGATCCTTGGCAGGCCCTCGTGACACGATTCGAGCAGCAGTGGAATCTACTTGGAACCCAAATTCGCAAGCAGACCTCAGCGAACGCGCTCAGGCAGTCACCGGATTGGGACTCTGTGTTTCGAGAGTCATTGAGCCAGATACTAGATCGCTTGTTGATCTCTGCGATGCGCGATGCATCCCCTTGGACTTCACGAGAATTCGTATCCTTTGTACGAGGATTACAGCGTTCGCGAGAACTGAGCCATAGTCCCGCTTTGGCGGTTGCACCTCTGCTCAGTACGTATCAATTGGAATCTGATCAGAGCAGGCGTGGCACATTTGTGCGGTTTCGAGGGACGGTGCGGAGAGTCGAGTTCATCGAAGAGAGTACTGGTCCCATAAGCGTTCCAGAAGGATATTGGAGATTCTGGATGCGCGGCGAAGATAACTCAACCCAACCAGTTGCTGTTTATACGGTTGATACAAACTCTCGACCCCTGCAGTCGGCCCTCAACAGTGAACCAACCAATTTCCCAGCCGTTGAAATCCGTGGAATTTCTTCCAAACGACTGGCCTACGCTGCTCAGTCAGGAATTGAGGTCGCACCCACTTTATTTGCTGCGCAGGTCTTGCTGGTTCAGTCCGAAGTTGGAACAGACGTTGCGTCGACTGTAGGCCGACCACACGCCTCGAACACAACATGGATATATGTGGTTTGTCTGACCTTCTTCATGGCAATGTTAGGGCCTTGGTTGGTCCTGCGAACGCGTCCCAAAACACGGCTGAACAAAAAGAGAGTTGGAGCCATTACCAAAGGCCCTGTTACATTGATAGTGGCCTGTTTTATCAGTTGCTCATTAGCCAACTTAGTAGGAGGAGACGAGAAGCCACTCGTGCCACCTTGGCAAGATCCCGCCCCACTTCGCACTCAATTGTCGGTTCTCGATCGTGAACTGTCGGACACAATGTCTGTCGAAGCCACTGAGCGATTGCGGGAGTTTTTTGAGCAGAGAATGGACGCAACGCTCCCCGATAACCTACTGCGATTGTTATTCGTCGGCAGACGAATCGGCTGGGAGGCCATCGAGCGAGTTGATCCCGAAACAAAACTGGTTGGCGGGCGAGTCATCGTTGGCCACTGGCAGGGATTAGTCCGACAAGCAACCATCGAGGAATTAACTGAGTCCCAACTCGATTGGTATGCAGTCGATCCTCACACGAAAGTTTATCGCATCGAACTGGAAATTCCCGAGTCGCCAGAACTGCTTCACGTTTTTTGCAATTCGGTTCCCAGCAGTTGGCTCACGCACTCGCAGTTGCGACAACCATGTTCAGTCAAAGGGTTCGCCGTGATGCAAGCCGAGTCGGCAGCCGCGCAGCCCATCTGTGTATTGGCCCGCCAGCCAATCTGGAGATTTGACACAAGCCAACTCGAACAAGCATGGCAGCCAGCAGTACACGCAGATCATCTCCGACTTGGGAAAGCCGGTTGGAATTTGGCATGGATGGAGACAATCGCTCAACGCCAGCAAATGCCCTTGACTCATGAGGAACACGAGGCTTTCTACAGCTTGCTGAACGCGGCCACCAAGCTTGGTCACGTGGGCAATGCTGATTCGGCCGATGTATCACCACTCAGTGCGATTCGTCAACCAACTGCGGTCACTGGTAGGTTAGTCAAATGGCCAGTGCGTATCGTGCGAGGGTCGTTGATTTCCACGCATTCCGGATCGCCCGACTTACAGAATTCGCATCAGCCTTACTACCAACTCGATGGCTTTGTCGACTTAGCAGGTCAACGTGTTGAATACAAACTGACCCAACCGCAGGAACCCTCCGCCACACAGTCGATCGAATTCTCAGGAGAGTTTCCGATAACTTTGGTGAGCCAACAGATATCCGACGAATTCATCGACCATGCAGCCATAGACTCCGGCAAGTCACAATGGGACGTTGGAACATATGCCATAGCGGAAGGTGTGTTTTATCGCTTGTGGGGATACCATTCCTCTCAAATTGACGAACTAACCCGTAACTCTCGCCAAGCGGCACCTTTGGTTGTGGTTACGCATTTAGTTGCCACGATTCCACCGACCCGAAAAATCGAGTCAGGCTCGATGTGGGTAAATTGGGCCCTTTGCCTGGCGATGTTGGGATGCTTAGCGCTTGTTTGGCGCTACGCCTTGTCCCGAGAACCCGATCCGCGACGGTCGCGCAAATTACGCTAGTCTGTTCGTGTCGAATGACACCGCAGAATTGGCCGAGTAGGGCTTTAATAGTATGTGGCCATATCATAGCTGGACAGCGCCACTTTGCGAGCCAAACAGGGTCACAAGGGACTGGGGATCGTCACCAGCAGGTTTCTTCCCACTATGCCCGCGCCGCAGTTAAGTTAAGGGGTTCGTAGTGCGTGGGCAGGGCCGACTTCTCAGAAATCGGCAATCGTCATCTTGCGATGTAGCGCGGCTGATTTTACAGCAAACTAATACTCGCTAGATTTTCTCAGGACGTTTCTTAAGTGGTTTTAGGGCGATGGTTGCACGCGTGCAAGCTCGACGCGCGGCCCGGTGGGCACGCGGCTAAACGATTTCACTGCAATAACCTTAGCTTAGTTCTTCCTGCAATAATCGAATGGGGCGCTGTCCAACTAGCCATGGGATTCAAAAGCTCTGCAAAGCGTTGGCTAACAATAGACCATCGATTTCTGCTTCGGCGATTCTCAGTGATTCGAGTGCATCAAGGTAGGCCAATTGGTGTTGGTTGTAGGTGCGTTGGACTGTAAGCAGAGCTACGAAGTTGATTTCGCCAGCCTGATAGGTCTTGGTGGTCAGGTCCAACGTTTGCGCGGCTGCGGGCAAAATACGATCGCGAATTCGCTCGACCTGCCCGTGGGCATTAGTGAATCGTTCATAGACGGGGGCTAAGCGCTGTTGCAGGGCAAGTTGCAACTGAGCCAGGGCCTGTTCGGCTGCGGCAAGCTCGTAACGGGCTTGATGGATGGCTCCTTGATTGCGGTTCCATAACGGCACGGGTACAGAAACCGCTAGCCCGCCATCGCTTGCACCTCCGATACCGTTGTCTCGCCAGTTGATCAACCCTTGGACGGAGAGATTGGGTTGTATTTCAACTAGTTGCCGCTGCAAGTTCAATCGCGCGCGATCGATTTGTGTCGCCGCGACCGAAATCTCTGGGCTGAGTGATTGCAAGCGCGCGAGTGTCTCGTCGAACGGACTGGGTGCTGCCGCAGCAAACAGGTCGCCATCCAAAGGAGTTGGATTCAAACCAGGGGCACCACACACGGCGCAAAGTTCAGACCAGCTAGAGCGACGTCGATTTTCCGCGTTCTCGTGCTGAATGGTGGCGGCCTCGACTTCCAACTGAGCTTGCAGGACATCTGCTTTACCGACTTCCTGCGCTTTAAAGAGGGCCTCAGCCGATTGCAGTGCTTTGCGGCTGATATCGAGCAACTGGGCAGTGACTTCGATTTGACGCTGCGCTCGAAGTGCTCGAAAAAAGAGGATGCGCACATCTGTCAGCACACGCAGGCGCTGCACATCATGCGCGAACTGTGCTGCATTGACATCGCGGCAGGCGATGCTGCGATTGAGTATCCGTTTGGAAGAGCGCACGATTTCCTGAGCCAGTGTGACGCCGTGCTGCTCGGCCAGCCCGCGACTACCAAGTTGTTGACCTTCGTAGCCAATCATGGGATTGGGTTGCAATCCGACTTGCAGCGCATTGCCACGCGCTGCACTAACCAAGTACAAAGCTCGCTGCAAGGATGGATTGGACGCCAACGCCAAAGCCTCAAAGTACGCGAGCTGCATCGTGGACTCAGCGCGTGGCGGTTGAATTTCGCGAATCTCTTCAGTTGAATTCTGACCAGCCGATTGGCTGGTCAGAAGTGTGCTGGTTGGAAGTGTATTGTCAACCGGCAAAGCTTGCACTGGTGGAGCAGTTGAAATCAATAACTCTGCCGCAGGCTGGGCAATGCCATCCAATTGGCTCAGTTGAGCCCATGTGGTACGTTCGATGCCCGACAGGATCAGCACAATAGCGAGAACCGCTCGCATTAGCAACATGGTCATTTCCCTTGCCACACGAAATCGTGTTAGAACTCGTAATTACGATCGGCTCTGGAAATCCGTGCTCAAGCAGAAATTCGTTGTGGCCGCCATATTCGTCACAGACGATTTATTCAGGCTCAAATCTGAACCAGTTGGGAGCTTTGGCAGACAATGGCCGCGAGAATCGGAGTAATTCGAAAATTCTAAGATAAGCAATCCCGCAAGAGTGAGCGAATTGCTAGCATGACCGCTCCACGTACAATTAGCATCCGTTTATTTCTTATCGCCTAGCGCAGCTAAAACCACAAGAATCCGGCCCGGGTGGGCTAATTTTGCTCACACCCGCGCCGGAATGGGATTTGTGGTCTTGGTCGTAAATCAACTACTAGTCCTTCGGTTTTTCATCGGCTTGTTCAGGCGATTCACCAAGAATTAGCTGGATAATTCCACCAGCGGGGCCAGTCTGCTGGTTGTAGACATAGCCTGCATCCAGTGCCTTGGTGATGCGTTGGCTTGCTTCTGCCAAATGAGACTCGGTGTAGGGATCCATCGACTTGGAATTATCCTTGATGCACTGAACAATTTGATCGTTCAGGTCCCGCAACTGTTTAGTACAGAGATTGGAGATTGCTTTGTATGCGGCTGCACTGCCATTGCCGGGCAAAGTCAAATCGATCAATCTCTCCAAGTGCTCTCGCTGTAAATTGCGCCGCAGGCTGCTGATCATCGGCTGGCGGGCGGTGCATTGTTTGTCGAGTTTCTTACCCAATTCCGTCCAGATTTCACTACGGATGCCATTGAGTAATTCTGGCAAGTTAAATGCATCTTGATCAGCAGCGACCCGAAATTCGTTGTCATATACTTTGCGCAGAGTCGACGCATTCATCAATTGAGTCAGAGCGGACGACTGCATGGAGAGAATGCGATCATGCACGGGCCAAGCGGGATCTCCAGTCATCTGCGAAAAACTGTCGTCGAAGAAGTCTTTCGTCAATCGAGAAAGGAGTTCGGGTGATAGAGCAAAAGCATCGTCGCGGAAAGTCGATTCCAGTACAAAGGCCAGCGCCTCGCGCTGTGTTGCTGCTGGTACGACTTCGATTGGTGAACGACTTTGAGGGTCGCCTTTCCGATCGCGGTTGATGTGCGCTCCACCAATCCAATTCGACATCATGCTGATATTGCGCATTTGCAAGTTCAGAGTCAGTTCGTATCCTTGCCGTGCCTTGGTCCAACGTTCGCCGTTCTTAACGTAGTCGGCCAACAACCGTTTGCGAAATCGTTCGATCAAGATTCGCTGTTCGCGAGCGTACTCGATTGGATTCTTGCTGAAGTCATATCGTCTGGCCAACGGGTCTGGGCCCACAGTGTCCTCGTCGGTGGCAAACTGCAGTTCCGGCTCGCTGACACGCGACAAGATAGGCGTTAGGGATTTTTCAAAAGTGTAACCGTACTCGATCGCCCAATAGTCATATGGCCCCAAGTCGATCATGCCATAGTCGCCTTGTATTTCGCCGTCTTTGAGACGCAAATTCAATGGCAGGTAATCCATGACCGAGCCGGCAAACGCCTTCTTGGATTTGATTTCGTTACTGTTTATCTGCTTCAGCGAGTAAATGCTACTGGCTTTGAAATTGTGACGCAGCCCAAGCGTGTGACCGACTTCATGAGCGACTAAGTCGGCAAGCAATGGACCAACAAAACTCTCCGGCATTCCATCGAGCATCGATTCGGTCGATGTCTTCGGAGCATTGGTCTTGGGTTGCTCTTTGGCTTCGGCCGGCTTGGCCGATTCTTTCTTCTCGTCCTTCGAAGCGACATCGTCCTTTTTCACATCCTTAGCGTCGTCTTTTTTGTTGTCGGCATCCTCAGCTTTCTTCTTTTTCTTTTCTTTGTCGTCCTCTTCCTTGTTCTCCTTGTCCTCTTCATCATCTTCAAGCACTGCATCACCGACTTCCATCAACATGCGGATAACCGCGCTATCAATATGTCGCCCTTGTGATGCGAGGCATTGACCATTGACCTGACTGTTACGTCCCACGAGACCATCGAGAGGATCGTCGCCAAGCAAGGGCGTCTTCCATTGCGAGTCGGCAAAACCAGCGTAGGGTCGCGCTGCTTGACTGCGAATATTGCTGCTAATATGAGCTCGCTGGCTTGGATTCGCAAAACGTACGCGAGGGTCCCAGTTAGGATGATCGGCTAGCCATGCAATGGACTCTGGCGACATTCCCTCCATGGCGACCAGCGGCATATAGTCAGCGAATTCCTTGTCGAAATGCCGAATCCAACCATCAGTGAGCACAATGTCGGCGTCGAGGATTTGGCCAGTTTCTGGATTGACGCGACTGGGACCGATGGCCGTACCAATGTTGTTATTCAACCAGCGAATGAAATTGTAACGGACATCTTCAGGATCTTTCTCCATGTGCGTGCGAGTCGCGCTATCTTGGTAGTCAATGACAATTGCGTCTGACAAGCCGATTTTCTCGAACGCTTTGTTCCAGTAGTCCACACCCTGTTTTACCCAGCGACGATATCGAATTGGTGTGGTGTGCTCGATATAGAAACGGATCGGTTCAACTGGCGGACTGATCTTTAGCGATGGGTCTTTTTTCTGCAGGTGCCAACGATTGATAAAATGCTTTTTGACTTTATCTTGTTGGTATTGACCGTAATCGGAATAGGATGTGGTGAAATAACCGATGCGCTCGTCTGCATCTCTGGGAACATAGCCCGAACTGGGCCGGATTTCGCTGATTGAATAGTGAAGGGTTTGAAGAGTGCCAGTTAGACTTGGCATTTCAAAAGCCATCTCGATATTCAGTGGAAAGGCTTTGGCTTTTGCAATTTTGGCCAACATGGGATTGGCGGATCTACCAGAAAAACCAAAAAAGGTTCCCGCATTTCCGACCATCAATTGGTCGCCATCGATAATTGGTCCACCGCGAGGGGAAAGAGTTACGATCGGCAAATCGAGTAAGACTCGCCCGGTAAACAGACGATTGACCGAATCACGCGACTCCGCGTCGCCGGTTGCGCGAATGCGCAAGTTCGGTTCAACGAGTGCCATGCGATTGTTGTATTGCCGCCACTGAACGTAAAAATCATTGACTTGGAGTCCGGCGAAAACTTGTCCGCTGGCGACCGTGACTCCGATGAAATATTTCTTCTCGGCAAAGTTTTTGGGCAATTCCAGTAGAACCTGGCTATCTTTCGCTCGCACGTACACATCGTACATCGTGGCCATTTCGCCGGTGGGAGGCGGAATCTTGGTGAAGCCTTCGCTTACTTTCTCAAACGGTGGAAAATCGGGCATTGCACCTGGTTGTGCAAGGGCCGATCCCGAGCTGCAGAGGATCAATCCGACTACGAAAGTTCGCCAGAGCATGAGCTTACGCCCTTTTCTAAATGCGGTTCGAAAGTAATACGTTTGTAGAGAAACTGGTTCAATGTATCGCTGACCGGTCTTCCGTACGAAAACCCCTTAGGCATTTGTGACGGTACTCGCCAGAACTAGCGGTCCGCGACAACGTCCATTTTAGCCAAACTAATTGCTCTAGCTACAATCGCGCCCTGGCAAAATAGTACGGATTGATGAAAGATGGGATACCTTCGCCGCGCCGGTCCAGGTGGCTGGGAAAGGAATGGCGGAACAGGAGGATTCACCATCTTAATCCAATCATTTTTAACGATTGCAACGAATATTTGCGGCTTGGGTATCGCCACTCCGACATTCGTGAATTGAAAAACTTGTGAACATCCATTTGTGCAGGTCCAGATTTGACGTTGCAGCACGCTGAGAATCGGTTACGATTTGAGCCCTGAAATGTAGATGTTTGAGAACTAGTCAACCCGCTCGGGGAGGGCTGTAGTCGAATCTATGGGGTGCCAGGTTGGCAACTGGAAGGTCCCAATCGGTTCAACTGGGAAGCTTTCACCTCGCAAGTGAAGTGGTAGAAGGACGTCATGACTGTCACAAAAGAAGAAAAGCAGAAAGCCATCCAGCAATTTAGAGCCGCAGAAAGCGACACTGGTTCGTCTGCCGTACAGATTTCGTTGTTGACACAGCGGATCAATTCATTGACCAACCATATGCGCACCAATACAAAGGATTATGCAAGTCGGCGTGGGTTGTTGAGGATGGTCAGCAAGCGGCGTGGGTTGTTGGATTATGTGCGCCGTCACGATCCACAGCGCTATCTGGATATCATCAGTCGCTTGGGAATTCGCAAGTAACGATTGTTTTAGTTGTTGGCGAAGAATTCCGCACGTCAGTCAAGGAACGAAGTTTAATCTGAACTTTTTCAAAAAAGCTTAGGTTGAATAGTTCAGCGGCCGTGGGGATGTGCGGTGAGGCGATGTGTGGTGAAATGAGGTCGACGTAGGGCGGTACTTGCGCGCCGTCGTATTTGTATCTTTGGCGTGCTGCCGAGCGCTGCGACACTGATTTGGTAAGGATGGTGTCGCGAAAACATCTTTTTTCCAACGTTCATTTCTCTTACGTTTGTTGGATAGGAACAATTCAGTGAAGATTCGAGTAGAAAAGCAAATTGGGGCCAAAGTTCTGTCATTCGAGACCGGACAATTGGCAAAGCAGGCTGCTGCCTGCGTCATGGCTCAGTATGGTGATACGGTTGTCTTGTCGGCAGTAGCAACAGGACCATCGCGACCGGGGACAGATTTTTTTCCTTTAACCTGCGACTATCGCGAGCGGATGGCAGCGGCAGGAAAGTTTCCGGGTGGTTTTCTCAAGCGCGAAGGGCGGCCAACGACCAAGGAAACGCTGACTAGCCGGTTGATGGATCGGCCGATTCGCCCACTATTCCCCAAAGGTTTTGTTGATGAAGTACAAATCCAGAGCTTGGTTTTGAGCAGTGACCTGCAGTACGATGGCGACATCTTGGCGATGAATGGGTCAGCGGCTGCGCTCTTGATCACTCCCTTGCCGTTTCTTGGGCCAATTGCCTCCGTAAGAGTGGCAAAAATCGACGGCAAATTCGTTCCGTTCCCCAGTAATCAGGATCTGGAAGAAAGCGAACTGGATCTGATTGTTTCCGGTAGTAATGAATCGATCTTGATGATCGAAGGATTTGCTCAAGAGTTGCCGGAAAGCGAAATGGTGGATGCAATTCTATTTGCGCATGGAGTTATCCGCGAGATCATTGGGCTGATGAAGCAGTTGGCCGATCGCTGTGGCGTCCAGAAAGCTCCTTTTACTCCTCCAGCCGACGACGGCGTATACGCCAGAATCAAATCAGCGTATTACGATCAATTTCGCCAGGCCAGCCAAACCGAAGGCAAGCACGCGCGAGCTGACGCGGTCAACGCATTAAAGGCACGTGCATTGGCCGAAATAATTCCCGACCCCAATGCTCAAGGCGCCATCTCAACAGATGCGTTCCAGACTGCTTGGCATGATTTGCAGCAGCGGGTTGTGCGAGATTTGATTCTCAGCGGGACTCGCCCCGATGGCCGTGATCGAACCAGTCTTCGTCAAATTGAATGCGAAACCGACGTTCTGCCGCGCACTCATGGCTCAGCCATATTCCAGCGAGGTGAGACTCAGGCATTGATCACCGTTACGCTGGGGACCTCGCGCGATGAACAACGAGTGGATGGATTGTTGGATGAATACAGCAAGAAGTTCATGCTCGACTACAATTTTCCATCGTTTTCTGTGGGCGAGTGCCGACCGATTCGCGGGCCAGGCAGGCGCGAAATAGGACACGGCGCTTTGGCCGAACGCAGTGTGGCGCCGGTGCTGCCAGATCCCGAAGAGTTTCCGTATACGGTGCGTGTCATCAGCGACATTCTCGAGTCGAACGGTTCCTCGTCGATGGCATCGGTTTGCGGGGCAACTTTGGGTTTGATGGCTGCAGGCGTGCCGATTAGCAACCCCGTAGCGGGCATTAGCGTTGGCTTGGTTAAAGAGTCGAATGACCAGTGGGTATTGTTGACCGACATCATCGGAGACGAAGACCACTACGGTGACATGGACTTCAAAGTCGCTGGAACACCTGAAGGGGTGACCGGCATACAGTTGGATCTGAAGATTGATGGCATCAGCGAAGAAATTGTGCGTGCAACGCTCAAGCAGGCACGCGAAGCTCGTATGGAAATTCTTCGTAAGATGATCACTACGATTCCTCGACCTCGCTCGGAAACCAGTCGTTATGCTCCGCGGTTATTGAGAACTAAGATTGACCCTGACAAGATTGGCGTGTTGATCGGTCCTGGTGGTAAGAACATTCGCGCGATACAAGAGCAAACTGGCGCCACAATTGATGTAGAGGATGACGGTTCAGTGGTAGTATCGTCGCCCGATGCCGAAAAGGCCAAACAGGCCATGTCGCGCGTCGAAGCATGTACGGCTACGGCACAGATTGGCAAGATCTACGATGGGACGGTCACCAGCATCCGCGACTTTGGAGCGTTTGTCGAAATTCTGCCAGGACGTGATGGGCTGTGCCACATCAGCGAGCTTTGCAGTGGTTATGTCGGCAGCGTTGACGAGGTTTGCAAAGTGGGCGATCCGATGAAGGTCTTGGTGATCGGAATTGACGACCAAGATCGAGTGAAGCTGAGCCGTAAACGCGCTTTGGAGGAACTCGGCATCGAAGATGACATCCGACCCGAAGGTGACGGTGGCTCCGGAGGCGAGCGTCCAGAAAGAAGCGAGCGTACCGATCGAGGAGATGACCGAGGTCGTTACCAAGACAGCGGCTCGCGAGGTGATGGACGACGTGGTGGAGGAGGCGGACGTGGTGGCCGAGGCGGCGGACGCCGGTAAATCTAACCCGCTCCATTAATCGCCAACCAAACTATTGATCTCAATTCGGCTCGGTGGATAACTGCATCGCATCCATCGAGCCGTTTTTTGTTGAAGGTTGCCATATTAGACAGCGCCAGTTTTGATTAGCCGGAACGCGTTAGCGGGCTAACTCACACTGGCTGATTGTTCCCCTCTAAGTCTTTCAATGGATCGAACGTGGCGCTGTCCATCAACGCTTTTGCAGCGAGAAATTCGCTGGCCAGCTTGCCTACAAATTCTCTTGGAAACGTGTATCGGCGTGTTGCCAAGAGCTACGGCCAGGGATTAGCATAAGTAACGTTTCCTCCCGCCTCATGCATCGGTGTGATGATCGGCAGGCATGCCTTCGCTGTGTTTTGGTTTTGATACCTGCACAGTTGCACCGATCCACAATCGCAATTTGGTAAGAAATTCCAAACTCAACCATTCTCTCAAGGGTGTTTACCAATGACCAACCATCGCCACGGTTTTTCACGTCGTCAGTTTGTTCAAGTCGCCGGTGCTGGTTCGGCAGTACTTGCCGCCGGATATTGGTCGAGTTCGTCGATAGCGCAATCCAAATCGTCGCTGGAAAAGTTGAATTTGGCCTGTGTGGGGACAGCCAATCGTGCAGGTGCAAATATCTCTGATGTCAAGCATGAGAGCATTGTTGCCTTATGCGATGTTGACAGCACCTACATGCAGCGAGCTTTAGCTCAATTCCCTTCGGCGCGTGCCTACGAAGACTATCGCGAGATGATCGACAAAGAAGCGGACAAGATTGATGCGGTAGTTGTCGCAGTGGCCGATCACAATCATTTTCCAGCAGCCATGCGAGCCATTCGAGCTGGCAAACATGTTTACTGCGAAAAACCGCTAACGCACACCGTGACCGAAGCTCGCCGACTAGCGCAGGCGGCCAAGGAAAAAAGAGTGGCGACACAAATGGGAACTCAAATTCATGCCGAGGAGAATTACCGTCGTGTCGTCGAGATTATTCAGAGTGGTGCGATCGGCGATGTAACTGAAGTGCATGTATGGGTCGGCAAAGGTTGGGGTGGCGGTGATCGACCTGAAAAAGCTGAAGATCCGCCAGCCACTTTGAACTGGGATCTCTGGCTGGGGCCGGCACCGGTGCGTCCCTTTGCTACCGGACGATACCATCCCGCTCAGTGGCGCAAGTGGTGGGATTTCGGACAAGGAACGCTGGGCGATATGGGCTGTCACTATATGGATCTTCCCTTCTGGGCTTTGAAACTCCGTCATCCAACGACCATCGAAGCCGAAGGGCCGCCAGTCCATCCGGAAACTGCACCGCTGGGTCTGACGGTCCGTTATGAATTTCCCTCTGCGGACGGTCGGCCGCCGGTGAAGTTCACGTGGTATGATGGCGACATGATCCCCAAGAAAGTTGCTGGAGAAATGGTGCCCGGCAACGGTGTCATGTTTGTTGGCAGCGAAGGGAAGATGTTTGCCGACTATGGCAAATATCGATTGTTCCCGGCTAATAAATTCGCAAAGTACACTCCGCCTCCCAAGACAATTGAACGCTCAATCGGCCACCACCGAGAATGGCTCAAAGCGTGCCGCGACGGGTCACCGACGACGTGCAATTTTGATTATTCAGGCGCGTTAACCGAAGCGGTGTTGTTAGGTAACGTGGCCTATCGTTTGGGTAAAAAAATCACTTGGGATGCCAAGGCGATGAAAGCG
>CAZVBC010000174.1:0-14215 GCA_964625155.1 uncultured Pirellulaceae bacterium | reverse complement strand
GATGTTCCCCTACTCTAAGTGCAAATGCGGGCGATCATAGTCAGTCTTCCAAAGCGACGACTTCGCCACCCCGCGATGTGCCCAAGGCTCGCCACGTATCCAGATTGATGCTGTTGCTGAAAAAGCGGACAGAGCCGTCCCCAAGCGCTGCGTTCACACCTCCCACGTGGCGACTTCGAGCGGAAATGATTTGCTCAAAGACTGTTGGAGTCGCTGCGGTGCAAGGTGGATTCAGTCGATTGGCTGGCCGACAATAACTCGGGGATTCAAGACGGTCCGGTGCGGCAGAGTTGGGTGGATTAAAAGTTTCGAAATGGGAACCCCCTTGCCACCAAGCAAACCCGCGCAAGTCACCATCCTTCCCTTGCACCGTCTCGCCTAAGACCAGGGTGTTACTTAACCCGTCCGTGACGCTCCCAAACGTTGGCCAAGATGGAATCTGCGAAGGATGTATGTTTGGTTTATTAGCATGTCCAACCGGCCAACCAAGCAAGCCTACAAAAGGAGCTCCACCCCAGGTATTCGGCCGTCCAGCGGTGTCTGTACCAAACGTGATCCGATTCAATGTGGTATTTCCAAAATTTCCGACAATGTTATGAAAAGTGATACCAGAAATAATGCTGGGCGAGGCGGAAATCGAGTCGCTTGGACAAGTAAACGTTGATACTTGTATCTTGGTCACAGCTTGGTTGACGACTGCAGAATACCCTGGAGGCGCTGGACTGAATGCTCCGTCAAACCCGTGACCAACATAGAGTACCGCTAAGTTCTTCTGTTCAATGAACGGTAAGACCGCGACTAACCAAGTTCCCCAGCAGCAACCATGTTGACCGAGAGGATATTTCGAGTTGTAGGTATCTGCGTAATTGTGAAGTGCCAATGCAGTTTGTTTGAAGTTGTTTGAGCACTGCATGCGCCGTGCAGCTTCACGGGCTGATTGCACAGCCGGCAACAGCAATCCAACCAAAACCCCAATAATGGCGATCACAACCAACAACTCGACTAATGTAAAACCTTGTTTTTTCCTACGCATACGTCACCTCGAATGCTCCAGTGGAAGAAAAACGTTCACTCAGAACCATGATTTTTTGGAATGTCAGTTTATTTTTTCTTGCTCTTGATGTCGTGAGAAAACTCGGTTGACCCCGACTCCGTAACTTCGATGAAGTTTTTGCTGTTCAAATTCCAGTCAGCGGGAATCAATTCTTGTTGTGGTGTGCCAACTTCCTCTCCCGGAAATTTTCCTTCCGGTAAAGTCATCCCCGTTCCAGGCTTGATAGCGTTCACGACCACGCGGTATTTTCCTGGTGGCAATCCTTGCTCTTTGGTAACGGAGTATTTTCCAGCGACAATCATCGCTCCACTCGATGTAGTCGATTTCTCAACCGGTTCGAAACTAATGCTACCGTCTGCAAGCGGTTGGCCGTCAAATGTTACAACCCCACTAATAGCCCTGCGCCCCAAACCGTCGTCAGAACCACAACCAAGAACACATATCAGCGGAACGATTAACAAGCTCAACTTGGCCAACAATAAACGGCTCGTCCGGATCATCGACATGCTTTACCCAGCCTTAATATTGGTAGAAAATTTAACTTGATGTGTTTTGTAACACAGCTTGCCGACCGTGTCAATTTTTTAACTCGATTGAAATTCACCCGCTTTCCTTTCGCTCGTTCAAAGCTTGTAGTTCGTCGATTTTCTGAAGATTGCTCTGATCGATCCAATCGCTGTTTGCTATTGGGGGATCGTGAGTTTGTTTGTAATCTTCGTTCGGAGCTTACTGCCCAGATTAGTGCTTCGTTACAGCGAAGATTATGAGTTCGCATAAACGGGTGGGCGAGGTTCCAACCGAACCACTCCAAAAATTCACCAGGCAAGAGCTGAGCCGTCGCGATCCCCGAAATCACGTGTAACAAGGCTCTAACCTAGCGATCAATTAATGCAATACACCAGTGCTTATCGGTCCAGATGTATTGCTTGACGATGCGAATAGAATCAAGTCGACGAACAAGAAAGCATGAGCGTTCATTGGCCAGCGAAAGGACGAAAGCAATGAGAAATTGGCTGCTACAGGGAACTGTCATCGTCTGCATTGCGGCAATTACGGGTTGCCAAAGTTGGTCCAACGCAGGATTGTATAATCCGACGCGAGTACCGCCGCCCCCAACCGGAGCATTTCAAACGCCCAGCGGTTACTACAACAATACCTCACCAGCCCCCAGCCAAGCTAAAACACCCGCCGCATCGACAAATGCATCCACCTTTCGTCCTGTCACCAGCGGCGGCAAGCCCTCCAGCGAAATAGCATCATTTCCTAACACTATGAACTCAAACTCTGTTGCACAAGCATCATTTGTCTCTCCTTCGCGCCTCGATGGTCCAGCTCGACCAGCTCGGGTGCAAGGAGTTGTAACTGGAGAGTATACTGCACCGGAAATGAGCTCACCGCAATTTCGACCAGCAACCGCCTCGCTGAGCGATGAGGGTGCATCAGAGAACCCATAATTCATTTTTAAAGAAGCTGATCTGGAAACGGTATGGAAGAAATAAAGTTAGCGATTGCAACGATCCAAGGTCACGCTGCTGGCCCGCGAATGCTGATTACCGGCGGAGTACACGGCGACGAGTTTGAGCCAATGGTTGCAATTCGGCGGCTGAGACGGGAGCTGGATGCAAGCAAACTACGCGGACAGCTTGTCTTGGTGCCGATTGCTAACGAGCCTGCGTTTGAACGGAAGCACCGCTGCGCCAGTGATGGGTTGGATCTCGCGCGAACTTTTCCAGGCGATGCTCATGGCACGATTACGCAGCAAGTTGCTCACCAGGTAACACAATTGATTCGCTCTGCAGACTTTTACATCGATCTGCACACGGGTGGGACGACGATGTCGGTTTGGCCGCTTGCCGGATATTGCCTACATCCAGATCAACGAGTATTGGCTGTGCAAAGGCAAATGGCGCAGGCATTCAATTTGCCGGTAGTGTGGGGGACCGACCCTTCCTTGCAAGGTAGATCGTTGTCCGTGGCTCGCGACGCTAATGTTCCAGCAATTTACACCGAGT
Source organism: uncultured Pirellulaceae bacterium (assembly GCA_964625155.1). Lineage (GTDB taxonomy): Bacteria > Planctomycetota > Planctomycetia > Pirellulales > Pirellulaceae > Aureliella. Next base: position 11,149 of record CAZVBC010000174.1, on the reverse strand, counting down.
ATTTGGGGGCTGCCAATTGTTCGCGTGCCGGCGTCGAAGCCTATGTTCAAGGTTGCAAGCAGGTAATGGCCGCACTTGGAATGCTGGAGCTTTCCGCACCAGTTTCTGCCGTACGATACACGATCGAAGACGACCGCCCTAGTTCTGGGCATATGCAGATTCAAAACCCAGCACCTTGCAGTGGTTACTTCGAAACACAAGTTGAGTTGGGCCAAGTTCTTCGACCAGGAGATTTGATTGGAACGATCTCAGATCCTCTAGGAGATAGGCTCGTCGAAGTGCGCACGCCAACCGGTGGTTTGGTGTTGGTCTTGAGAACCTTTCCACGTGTCGATCAAGGCGAAGCGCTGGCCGTAGTTGTAGAAACCGAACGATAGTTCCACATATAATCGTTACCGATCACTTAGCTTCGCACATACGAAACGGCACGCTATTGGCGACATGTCCTTGGCGATTAATCGATGCTTCCAATAGGTGCCTCTCTCAGCGATTTGCAATGAATTTTTGCACTCTTTTGCCGTTGATCTCCGTGACGAAAACGGAGCCATCACGCGCGACCGTCAAACCATGAGGTAATTGAAATTCTCCTGGACCACTTCCCGTTTTTCCCCACGATGCGAGCACAGTTCCATCCAGCGTCATCTTGAGAATTCGATTTGCACGGCCATCTGCGACAAAAAGGGTTTGATCGGCGGTAATAAAGATTCCAAAGGGAGCAAAACCACCAAACTGACGAAGGAATTTACCGTTAGCGTCAAAGACCTGTATACGATCGTTTTCTCGATCTGCAACGTAGACATTTTCTTTTGCATCCAAACGAACTGCATGTGGCAATTTGAACTGCCCGGGGCCAGTTCCTTTCGTTCCCCAGGTAGCCAGGAATTTCCCAGCCTTATCGAACTTGACAACGCGTGAATTGCCATAGCCATCCGCGATGTAGACGTTGCCGTTGGCTGCAAAATCGATATCCGTCGGTTTGTTGAAATGGCTGGAATCTTCCCCTGCTACATCCTTCTCTCCGAGCGTCAATAATACAGTCCCATCTGGAGCAAATTTGATAACCGTATGATTCGCGTTATCCGTTACCCAAATATTGTCGTCTGCATCAATTCGCAAACCGTGAGCCGATTTGAACATGCCATCGCCAAACGATCGGACAATTGCTCCTTCTTTGTCGAGCAAGAGAATGGGCATAGGCCCCCGATGAAAAGCAAATAACTCACCGCGTGAATTCATAGCGACCGCCGAAGCTGGCCCCAATCGAAAGCCGCTCGAAAGCTTAGGAAAGCCAACGACAACGCGATAATCGGCATTCGCCACTTTGATTTCATCTGGTTCAGTTGCATTCGCCAAACAGGCATGGGTAAATATCCAAAGAAACAACAATAAGTATCTCTTCGACGCACTCATTTTTGGTTTTCCCCAATGACCCAAATCCAGAACCACACCCAAGAACATTGTACAGCCCTCCACTTGGCTCGGAGCAAACGAGAATCGCAAATTCTGCTACTGAGAAGCCTTGGTAGGCTTAGGCATCTTATCGCGGATCGACATCTGAGCAATTGCAGTTTTGCGGCGTGAAGTGTTACTGCAACTCGATACATAGGTTTGTGCAAACAAACCGGCTCAAAATAGATGATTACGACAACGGTGTTCAAATCACTGCTGTCGTGGAGGCCCAGTCAAAATTATTCGTAGATGGGAAAAAAGGTCTGGAACGCTTGCTCACAAAACACTCCTGGATCATTAAACCTCAAGTTTCGATTGAGGGAGGTTATGGCATGCATCTCTTGGTCGGTCAATTGGAATTGAAAGAGGTCGAGGTTTTCGCGCAATTTCTCAACGCGGCTGGTTTTTGGCACTGCCGCAGTCCCTCGTTGAATTGCCCAGCGCAGCACAATTTGGGCACAAGTTTTTTCATGCTCTTTAGCGATTTTGGCAATCACTGGATCATTTAGGACGGAATCGCTGGTATCTGCCATGCCGATCGATACATACGATCCGGCACCCAGGGGTGAAAAAGCCGTGAAAGCGATTTGCTCGAGCTGGCAAAATCGAAGCAACTTGGATTGAGTCAAGTAAGGATGTGATTCGACCTGCAGAACACTTGGCCGAATTCGACAATAGCTGAGCAGGTCGCGGATCAACGAAGTACCGAAGTTACTGACACCAATGTGGCGCACTCGACCTGCCTCTACTTGCCGTTCGAGCGCACCCCAGGTATCTGCTAGAGGAACTGGATCCGGGATCATCTGCGGATTGGCGGCTTGCGGATCGTAAAACCAACCTGGCGGATATCGGCGTTCCCAAGCAACATGTTTGGTAGCGATGGGAAAGTGAATCAAGTAAAGATCGATGTAATCCAGACCTAGATCGGCGAGTGTTCTTTCCAACGCGGGCTGGACATGTTCAGGGCGATGGTACGTGTTCCACAGTTTGCTGGTCACCCACAAATCAGTACGACTACATATGCGTTTATTAACCGCCTCGCGAATTCCCAAACCGGCTTCGGTTTCGTTGCCATAATCGCATGCCGCATCAATATGGCGGTATCCACAATCGATTGCCGCTGACACAACCGACGCCGTTACCGACTTATCGATTTTCCATAATCCCAATCCCACGCTGGGCATTTGAGAACCGGACGAAAGTGGAACCAAACTGTGTTGATCAAATGCGATTGCTGGCATGCGATAGAATTTTGGATGGAGAAATGGGAGTAAGGCCTCGATCAATTGCTAAGCTGTCCAATTCACGTTCGCGCGAACAAGGCAAATTGAATCTGCGTGTGGGATGCTTCCAAGCCAGATCATTCCTGAATTGTTGCAGAAAGCCAAGACAACGTTATTTTACGACAACCAGCAAATCGCCGGTCTCGACTTGTGTGCCCGACTTGACCAGTAACTGCTCGACCACCCCGGGGCGTTCAGCTTGAACCGTGGATTCCATTTTCATGGCTTCCAACGACAGTAACTTCTGCCCTTTGGCAACGGTCTCGCCTTGCTTAACCGCCACAGCGATCACCATACCAGGCATACCAGCGGCGATATGCGTCGGATCAGCCGGATCGGCTTTTACATTTTTTATCATCGCAGATTGTAATGAGTTGTCGACGACCTCTACTTCGCGTGGTTGCCCGTTGAGCTCAAAAAAGACGGTTCGAGTACCATCGGGTTTAGGTTGCCCCACCGCCAAGAAGCGTATGATCAGCCGTTTTCCAGGTTCGATATCAACTGAGATTTCATCTGCGGCATGAGGGCCAAATAAGAAATACGGAGTTGGCAAGATGCTGACGTCGCCAAACATTCGCTGGTGTTCAATCAGCTCTTCATACACTTTGGGATAAAGAATGTGGGTGATACACTCGCGGTCGGTCGCGGGACGTTCGAATAATCCGGTCAGTTTGGTTCGTGATTTTTCTAGATCCGCCGGTGGTAATGACTGCCCGGGACGCCCTTGCACAGTGGGCTTACCGCGCAAGATTGCGGCTTGAACGTCTTGAGGAAACCCGCCTGGCGGATGCCCCATCATGCCGCTGAGTAAGTCGATCACCGATGCCGGGAACGAGAATTCACGCGACGCATTTATAATGTCATGACACGTCAGATTTCCGGCCACCATAAACAGGGCCAAATCGCCAACTGCTTTTGACGTCGGGGTAACCTTGACGATATCTCCCAACATTTGATTAACTTCAGCATAAACACGACAGCATTCGGACCAGCGGTCTGCTAGCCCCAGCGCTCGAGCTTGTTGATAAAGGTTGGTGTACTGGCCACCCGGCATTTCATGCTCGTAAAGGTCGCCGCCAGCGGCCAGTGCCTCACTTTCAAATGGCAAATAAAACTCTCGCACTCCCTTCCAATAAGCGGCTAGCTCTGTCAGCGCTTGCGACGATAGATCGCTTTCTCGGCCGCCAAACCGCAGTGCTTCTACCAGAGTGTTTAAATTAACTTGTGAAGTTCCACCAGACAGTGGCGCCAACGCCCCATCTGCCGCATCAAGCCCTTCTTCCGCGCCAGCCAAGATTGAGGCAGCTTGAATACCTGCGGTATCGTGGGTATGAAAGTGAATTGGAATGCCAACTTCCTGTTTCAATGCGCGCACCAACCTTCGCGCCGCCTCGGGCTTGCACAGACCAGCCATGTCCTTGATGGCCAAAATGTGAGCCCCGAGTTTCTCAAGCTGTTTGGCAAGATCTACATAATACTTGAGACTGTATTTCTGGCGTTTGGGATTGAGAAAGTCCCCTGTATAGCAAATGGCAGCTTCGCAAATCGCGCCGCAGTCGATCACGGCCTCCATCGCTACCCGCATATTCTCGACCCAATTCAGTGCATCAAAGACACGAAATACATCGATCCCGGCTTCTGTGGCCTCGCGTACAAAGATTTGCACAACGTTATCGGGATAATTCGTATATCCGACAGCATTGCTGGCTCGTAACAACATTTGAAACAATATGTTGGGAATTCGCTCGCGCATTTGAGTCAAGCGCTGCCAAGGGCTTTCCTTCAAAAACCGCATGGCCGTATCGAAAGTGGCACCTCCCCACATCTCCAATGAGAAAAACTGTGGTGTCAAATGGGCGTAACCTTCGGCGATCTGCAGCATGTCGTAGCTGCGCAAGCGAGTCGCTAAAAGGGACTGATGAGCGTCGCGCATCGTAGTATCGGTCAACAACAGTGTCTTTTGTTCAAGCATCCACTTGGAGAATCCTTCAGCTCCCAGCTCTTTGAACTTATTTCGAGTCCCTGCAGGTACCGGTGCACTCAATCGCAATTGCGGAATTGGTGCTGGCTCGCGACGTGTGGCTGCTGTACCTCCTTTAACCTCCGGATTTCCATTAACAATCGTATGCGCCAAAAATCGCAGAATTCGCGTGGCTCGATCCCGCCGTCGTTGTAGTTGGAACAAATCGGGAGTGTTGTCGATCATCCGTGTAGTAGCTTGCCCGCTGAGAAAAATCTCGTTCTCGGAAAGCTGGATGAGAAACGGAATGTTTGTCTTGACGCCTCGAATGCGGAATTCTTGAAGACAACGTTCCATACGTTTCGCCGCTTCGCGTAGATTGCGACCACGCGCGGTGACTTTTACCAACATCGAATCATAGAACGGGTTGACCACGGCGCCACTGAAGGCCGTCCCCGCATCCAAGCGAATCCCCATGCCACTTGCGCTGCGGTAGTGAGTAATCCGACCATAGTCCGGGCGAAATTGGTTAGCTGGATCTTCAGTTGTTACACGGCATTGCATGGCGAAGCCAGTCGCGCGAACTTCTTGCTGAGCGGGTAACCCGACACTTTCATCACCCAACTTGTGACCCATCGAGACTAAGATTTGGGCACGCACTAGGTCGATTCCCGTAATTTCCTCAGTAACCGTATGTTCAACTTGAATGCGCGGATTGACTTCAATAAAGTAAAACTCCCCGGAATCGACGTCCAGCAGGAATTCAACGGTACCTGCAGCGCGATATCCGACTGCATTGCCGATAGCCAACGCGCATTCATGTAATCGCTTGGCGATTTGCGGATCGAGGTTCGGAGCTGGTGCTAATTCAACAACCTTCTGGTGACGTCGTTGAACACTGCAGTCGCGTTCAAAAAGGTGGATCAGATTGCCGTGGTCGTCTCCCAGAATCTGCACTTCGATATGCCGTGCGCGACGCACTAATTTTTCAACGAATACCTCATCACTACCAAACGCCGTTTTCGCCTCACGCTGTGCCGTTTCAAGTGCATTTGCCAACTCATTAGGAGATTCGACAACACGCATACCGCGACCACCGCCACCCTTAGCGGCTTTGAGCATTACCGGATAACCCATCGCCTGCGCGATGCGCTGTGCGTCGGCCAGTGACTGAACGGCTTCTGAGCTGCCCGGCAATACAGGCACGCCAGACTTTTTGGCGATTTCGCGCGCAGCCACCTTGTCGCCCAACATCTGCAGCGCACTGACACTGGGACCAACAAAAATCACCCCAGCGCGCTGAAGGGCCATGGCAAAATCTGGGTTCTCAGACAAAAAGCCATAACCTGGGTGTACCGCATCAATCTGATATCTTTTGCAGATATCGACAATTCCGTCGATGTCCAGATAGGACCTTATCGGCTCGCCCGCCTTGCCGATTTGGTAAGCCTCGTCGGCTTTGAATCGATGAAGTGCAAAGCGATCTTCGTGGGAGTAGATTGCCACGGTGCGGATGCCCAACTCATGAGCGCTGCGGAAAACGCGAGTGGCAATCTCACTTCGATTGGCCGTCAATAGTCTGCGTATCGGCTTCATAATTCGTTCTTTAGCAAAGTCAAAATCTTCGGCGACAATACCGGACTTGTCGAACCTTCTGAACCAACTCTAACATTTCAAGGGCGAATCAATTTACGTGCAATTAATAGGTCGACAATTTGTTGCGCACACTGTTCGATGGATGTTTGGTCAGTCCTTAAGTGCAAATCACAAAAGCTCGGAACTTCGTAAGCATGATCGATCGATGTGACTTGCTCCGTTGAATCCGTCGTTGCTCCATAGTGGCCACGCGGGTCGCGTTGTCGGCAGATTTCCTCAGGAGCATCAAGGTGGACAAGCAGAAACCGATCGCGACCGATCAGCTCAGCAACTTTGTCGCGGGTTTCTTGACTCGGTGCGACGAGCGCCATGATGCAAACCAACCCACTTTCGTTAAGCAAGCGTGCTAAATGAGCACTACGTCGCAAGTTTTCTGATCGATCACCGAACGAGAACCCCAAATCGCGACTGAGCCCGCGCCTCAATTGCTCGCCATCCAGGATGATTGATGAGCGTCCAAGATCGAACAGAGCTCGCTCGACTGCGCGTGCAATCGTCGTCTTGCCACTGCCACTGATACCAGTTAACAAGAGACTGGCCGGTTTCTGGCCCAACCGTGATTCTCGCTCGTCCGGCGACACTAACTCAACTTTCCCAGTTGCAGCATTCTGCGCAGCTTTATCGACCTCCCAAGCAGCCACTTTTTGACGTCGATCGGCTTCGCGATCGGTGATCATTCCTGCTGCTACGGTAACATTTGAAATTCGATCGACGACGATAAAGGCCCCCGTATTCCGATTTCGACGATAACCGTCGTAAAAAATCGGCTGGCTGAGTGAAATCGTACATCGCCCAATTTCATTTAACTGCAGATCAGGAGTCGGCGAACGATGCAGCGTATTGACGTCGACTTTGTAGCGCAGTGAGTCGATTTGTCCTGGCACAGTCAATGTAGTGTGTTTGAATAAGTAGGTCTTTCCAGGCACCATTGCATCAGGACTCATCCAAACCAACATCGCGTCAAATTCGTTGGTAGATTTGGGGACATTGCCAGGACGTACGATCATATCACCCCGGCTGCAGTCGACTTCGTCTTCTAGGGTCAGCGTGACTGCCTGAGGTGCAAATGCCTCCGCCAGATCGCCGTCGAAGGTCACGATGCGCTTGACGCGACTGGTGCGGCGCGAAGGCAGCACCATGATTTCGTCTCCTTGGCGAATGATTCCTGAAGCGATCGAACCACAAAACCCACGAAAATCCAGATTCGGACGATTAACGTATTGAACAGGAAACCGAAAGTCTTCAAGATTCCGGTCCGAACCGATATACACAGTTTCGAGGAAGTTCATCAAACTACTGCCGCGATACCAAGACATATGCTGGCTCGGGTCAACGACATTGTCGCCATTAAGCGCGGAAATCGGAATGAAATGCAGATCGGGTAGATCGAGTCGAGCAGCAAAATTACGGTAGTCGGAACAAATCTGATCGAACCGTTCTTGGCTGAAACCCACCAAATCCATCTTGTTGATGGTCACCACGACGTGCCGAATTCCTAACAGCGAGACGATAAAGCTATGCCGCTTGGTTTGTGTAAGGACACCATGCCGGGCATCGATCAGAATGACGGCCAAGTCGGCGGTCGAAGCGCCGGTCGCCATATTGCGAGTGTATTGTTCGTGGCCAGGTGTATCAGCAATAATGAACTTACGCTTGGCGGTCGAAAAATAGCGATAGGCCACGTCGATGGTTATGCCTTGTTCGCGCTCTGCCTTGAGCCCGTCGGTAACTAGCGCCGGGTCAAATTTTCCGCCTGTTGTTCCGTGGACCTTAGACTCATTTTCCAATTGAGCCAATTGGTCTTCGTACAGCATCTTGGAATCGAAAAGCAGCCGACCGATCAACGTACTTTTGCCGTCGTCCACACTGCCGCAGGTGATGAACCGCAACAATTCTTTGCGTTCATGTTGTGCGAGGTAGGCGTCTATATCGGTCGCAATTAAGTCGCTTTGATGGCTCATGTTAGGTGCTGGATTTGTAGGTTGCCGTTGGCTGTAATAACTTGGATGCTGTGGACGCGTTCAGGCATTTGGGCGCACGTTAGAAATAGCCTTGCTTCTTTTTCTCTTCCATCCCTGCACCGCCAGAATCGCGATCGATCATCCGCCCTTGGCGTTCGCTGTTCTTAGCTAACAGCATCTCTTGGATAATCTGTGGCAATGTAGTGGCTTCCGATTCGACTGCTCCCGAAAGAGGATAGCACCCCAGCGTACGGAAGCGGACTTTTTTCTGTTCGATGCGCTCACCGTCGCGAAGTTTCAAGCGGTCATCGTCTTGCATGATCCAAGTTCCACCTCGCCAAACTACAGGTCGTTCAGCGGAAAAATACAGTGGCACGATGGGGATCTTTTCCAAATGAATATATTGCCAGACATCTAACTCAGTCCAATTACTCAACGGAAACACACGAATACTCTCGCCAGGGTTTACTTTAGCGTTGTAGAGATTCCACAATTCGGGTCGCTGATTTTTCGGATCCCATCGATGAAAGCGATCGCGAAAAGAAAAGACACGTTCCTTCGCGCGGGATTTTTCTTCGTCGCGACGAGCGCCACCAAACGCTGCGTCAAACCCGTATTTGTTGAGAGCCTGTTTCAGCGAATCAGTCTTCATGACGTCCGTGTGCTTTTCGCTGTTTTCAGCTGGGTCGATGCCTAATTTGCGCCCTTCCTCATTAATATGCACAATCAAATCTAAACCCAAAGTCTTGCGCGCAAAATTCTCGCGAAAGTCGATCATTTCACGGAATTTCCATGTCGTATCGACATGCATAAACGGAAAAGGTGGCTTGGCTGGATAAAAAGCTTTCACGGCTAAGTGCGTCATGACCGACGAGTCTTTGCCGATTGAATACAGCATCACCGGTTTCTGAAACTCGGCGGCCACTTCACGAATGATATGAATGCTTTCTGCTTCGAGTTGCTTGAGATGTGTCAGCGAATAGGAACTCATTAGCTCTGGCCTAAATAATCAAAAGCGGTGGATGTACTGGCGGTTAGGTGAATCCTTGCCCGTACCTAACCACAAACAACTGAACTGACTGCCATCACCAGGTTTAGTGCTCTGTCGCTGCTTAGTTGTTGGGATCGGGAGGGCAAAGCTCCTGCTGAGTCAATTGAACGGCGGCTTGGTAGGAACCTTGCTCTCCCGTTTTTGCGAACCCTAATTCTAAGCTGTGACAATGCACTAGTTCCGATAGCAATAGAAGTCATCTCTGTTCCATGACGATGGCAACATTCAGTTTCTGAAGCTAGGTACCAGGCCGAGGCCGTTCGATCTGCAAGATCACAGACTCAGATTCGGTCCCGGGCATTTTATAGGCATCGATGCGACGTACGCGAATACCATTTAACAAACCACGATGCCTTGCTTCACCCTTTTCGTCGTCCCAACGAGGGCCTTTAATCGCTAGCAATCGACGAAAGTTATGCCAGTCTTTTCGCAACCAGCCGCAAAGCTGGCTGAGCGAACCAACGGCACGTGTTACTAGAGTATCGTACCGTAGGTCCTCAAGTACGTCTTGTACCCTTGCGGCATGAACAGCAACTGGCAAATTCAGTTTTTGCACCATGTCCTGAACTGCACGCGCTTTTTTGCCCACACTATCGCAAACACTGATGCAAAGGTCTGGACGCAATATGGCCAATGGCAAACCTGGCACGCCTCCTCCAGTCCCCACGTCCAACACCTCTTCTCCCGCCTGAAGAAGTTTTGATAACCGCAACGTATCCAATAAATCTCGGCGTGCGAACGTGTCAAAATCCGTATGTCGCGTCAAATTTAGTTTGGAATTCCAATCCCAAAGTGCGTGGCAGTATGCTTCAACTCTGCCAACCTGCTCCGCAGAAATATCAAGCTGCAACTTAGCAACTGCATCGGCCAGAGACAAACTGGTTCCGGGAATTTCCTCTTCAATTGTCACAAGTGTTTCCGTAAGTGTTGAACATTATTCGCGAACTTGCCAAACACGACACCGCAGCGGTGAAGGCGATTCACCCAAACAGACAACTCGCAATGCAAATCTCAGGCCCTTCCTGCCGAACCGCAGAACCTCAAGCCAGCGGCACTTAAAAGTATACCGAAAGGCTAACGCCACATGGCACTCACTTTGTAGCGGAAGGGTGCAAACCCTCCTGGTGCGATGGAGAATATTGATCTGTGGCTCGTCTTCGCAAGTAAATCGCCAAAGGAACGTGCTGGAAAATGATCTACCAGTGAAAAACAATGGTCCAAATTGTATGCAAGCAGTTGAGACAACTGCTCTTCACTTCAGCGGTAACTTATTTGCGAGCCGCTGCCTAAGCTCGACTCGCCCCGATACGGTTTAGGGCTCATTGAGCAACGCTGTTGCCGGGTAGTGGTAATAACTCAATCTTTCTAAAGTCGATAGGGTGACTTTCGGCTTGTATCGAGATGTACCCTCCAGATATGGCTAGCACACCTCCGCGGGCTTCAGCCAGTTTCTTTGCTTGCGCGTGAGTCGGGTCAAGTTGGGGTTGGGCATATTCCAAAACCGTTTGGCCATCGATGATGTGCCTGAACTTGCCCGCGCCATTCACCTCAACCTCGACAGTAACCCATTGATCTCCGTGGTAGGTTTTTGACTTGGAATTAGTGCAGTGGGGCTTAAAAAGTTGCCCGTTCATAACCACGTGTGTTCCAGGCGTGCACAAATTGGCAGTCGTGCGAGGCGCACTGCCGTTTCCACCGAGCAATTGAAATTCAATTGAAACCGGAAAGTCTTGATCGACACCCATTCCTTGCGGATCTTCGCAGTGCAACATCATACCACTGTTGCGTA
>CAZVBC010000173.1:0-14359 GCA_964625155.1 uncultured Pirellulaceae bacterium | reverse complement strand
CAATGGTTCCAGCCATGAAACGCACACTACCGTCACACAAAGCAACCTGTACTCCACCAGTGTGGAAGCTCCAAGAAGCACGACCAACCAATCCCCAGCCACCTTGAGCCGACGGACGTGTCATAATCACTGGGTTCGGATTGGGTGGATATAGCCGATCCTGTTGGTTGGACAGGGCAAGTCCCTGGTCTTGATGGTTGACCCACAAAAACGGGTTCGTTGGCCGCGACCAACCGATGATGGACTTGGCCTGCTCAGTAAACAGAAATGTGTTGGATGTTCCATCCGATATGTCACCCATCTTGTACCAAGTATTCTTGTTTCCCAATCCATTTGACGCAATGGATCGAGATGGACAGCATGAACTCAGTGCCGTTCCAGTAACCGGAATCGCTGCGGATGCCTGTCCTTGACCTGCATTCATTGCATAGTCCTTGTACTGCCCTTCACCTCCCAGCGATGGCGAGCTGGGGCAGGATAGACTCGGAGGCATTAAAATTGAAACGGCACGGTTCAATTGAGCCAACGGAGTGTTGTCAGGCCCAAAAGTGTTGAACCACGCATCACCTCGTTCGTTCACAAAAGGACGACCGGAGAAGTTCATTTGGTTGTACAAATTCCCTCCTTCCATAAACGGCAGAATTGAGGCGGCCCATCCCCACATACCGTCGTAGAAATATCCGTTTACGGTCGGATCGGCACCGGCACTGGAATTCGTCGCTCCAACGTTCTGTGGAGCAAATGCAGTATTGCCCGCAGGAAATCGCTTGTGCGTGTCGTGATAGTTATGTACCGCCAGAGCCAAATTATGCAAATTATTACTGCATTGCATGCGCCTCGCAGCCTCGCGTGCAGATTGCACTGCGGGAAGCAGCAGCCCCACTAACACACCAATAATGGCGATGACCACCAACAACTCAACCAACGTAAAACCCTTGCTACCTACCCTCATCTAGATTCCCTTTCAAGGAAAAAGAAAAAACAAAAAAGCAACACTTCTGGAACTTCCAGAAGCCTTGTAGACCATAAGATCACGATTTGCTGAACTCAACGCATGAAAAGCTCGTGAGAATGAGCACGCAATTAAGATTCTGCTTGTGAGCAATGGTCGGATAAGGTTTCGCAAGTTTAATGTGAGTTGGGCCTACGTTAAAGGAGCGTAGTGCTAGATAGTTTTCTTTTTTTTATTTTTCGTGGACAAAGGACTGTGAACAAAGGCTTCAAACGCCCAGTCGCATAACCGTTTGTGATCTAAGCGATCTAGGTCAACAGCAAATAAATCAGCGCCGCAAGAACAGCCCCACTAATTGGGCCTGCAACAGGTACCCAGGCGTATCCCCAGTTCGCATCACGCTTGCCCACAATTGGTAACAAATGGTGTATCAATCTCGGACCAAAATCTCGAGCAGGATTGATGGCATATCCAGTTGTTCCGCCCAGGGACAATCCAATTCCGACAACTAATAGAGCAACCGGAACCAACCCAAGCGTTCCCAGTCCAATGCTTGGCAATTCGTTTGCACCCGCTGACGCAACATTTTTCAGCGTAACCGGCTCGATCAGCAGTATGGGCAGGACTAGCATCAAAGTTCCAATCATTTCACAGAAGAACGCTTGGCTATTGCTGCCGAGATTTGGTGAAGTACAAAAGCAGGCCAATTTGTCGTCGGAGTTCTCGGTCGCTAAGAAATGAAGGCGATAGTAATAGTAGACCAATGCTGCGCCAGCCATGGCGCCTAGTAACTGGGCCAAGATGTAACCCAGCGTTTTGGCGACAGCGAACTTGCCAGCAACGGCTAGTCCGATTGTGAGTGCTGGATTCAAGTGGGCTCCACTGGCGTGGGCACTACACAGTGCCCCAACGAATACGGCAAGGCCCCATCCGATCGTAATCGCGATCAAGCCTCCGCCATTACCTTTGGTCTTGGCCAATACTACGTTCGCCACGACTCCGTTACCAAATAAGACCAGGATTGCCGTACCCAAGAACTCTGCTATCAAGGGATTCATGATGCGCTGTCTCACTACACGAGGACAATTTCTTAACTCCTCCTGGTATAAGTTACTGAATGATAAGCGTGGCGCCCCAAGCCTTCGAAAAACCGTGGGGCATTGAAACACGTCCAATAAAGGCTCGGTCGCGCCAATTGTAAATCACAGGTCTCAGTAACGTAGCTCAAGACGAGTTGTTAGTTTGATTCGATGATGGTTGAACGTTATAACAAAAACTGCATGCACTGAATACGCATCCAGCCAGTTGTAAATCAGTGTCAACTCTTACCGGGACACGGACTGCTCGGTGAGCCAACCAAGTTGACGTTGTTCAATGAAAGTGGACAAAGATTGTCGTACGGCATCTGCCAAAGGAGTGTGTGGCACGCGTGGGAATTTCTCAATAAATGGAGCGTAGTCAAGTTCGCTAATGAATGGTACTTCTGCGCGACCGACAGTGATGCTGAAATTGGTGGCGATCTCCAGTTCTTTGGCCGCGTTCTTGATAGCAGTGACAAACTGCTCAGTATCGACGGAGTGGCTGGGTAGAGTAAAAATTCCAAATCCTTCAAACGCTCCAATCAACGCATGAGCGAAAGCTGCTCCAACATCCGGAGCGTAAAGATAGTCTTGGCGGCTACGAAACGGGATTTCATAAGGCAAGCCCAAAGCAACGCATTTCATTGCGGTAGTTGGGCTGGATGTTAGGCCCGCGTCGCGCCCCGGCCCAAAGAGAACTCCTGGTCTTAGGCACAAGGTGGGAACTTGAGTGTCCTGGAAATAAAGCTTCGATATCCATTCACCCGCGAGTTTCCAGACACCGTAGACATTTACTGGCTGAGGTGCAGCCAACATTGGAACGATTCCCGGCGGATACACACAGCGCGGTCCGTATACTGCAATGGAGCTGGCAAATACGAATCGTTCGATTTTCGTAGACTGGGACTTCAATGCCTCGATCAAGTTCTGCGTTCCCGCCACATTGATTTGTAGCCCCAAATCTCGATGAGCATTGCAGTCCGGGGTCTGAAGGGCCGCCAAATGTGCCACGTGAGTGATGCCATACTCGGACAGCAAAGAGGCTAGTTGCGATTGATCCCGCACATCAACTGCAACGACGGTCAACCGCTCGCGTGCCACATCCGAAAATACTCGCTCGGTTCGCTGTTCACTAACATCGCGACTGCAAACGACGACTTGGGCAAAGGTGTTTCGCAGCAACCATTTCGCTGTTTCCGCTCCAATACAGCCGTAACCACCTGTAATCAAAACATGCGGCACACTCATAGTGCATTTCACTCTTCGTAGGCAAAGGACTTATTGGAATTAGCCGCCGTTTTCAAACTGATCACTTGTCTTGTAGGTAAGCGAACAAATCTCGCAACTGCTGAGGTGAAAGCTGTTCGAGCAATCGCTCCGGCATGATCGAGATGGCGGATTCTCGAATTTCTTCCAGTTCATCGCGTCCGATTTTTGTGCGGCGATTTTCTGCATCGACGATGGTAATTGTCGCCGCATTTTGTTCGGCGATCAGTCCAGTGAGCACGCTTCCCGAAGTCGTACGCACAACATAACTGAGATACTCGCGGCGTATCACGGAACTGGGGTCGACGATGTTTGCCAACAGGGTTGCGGAGTCTTTGCGAGATGTGCTGGTTAGATCTGGCCCAATCTCGCCGCCTTGGCCGTACAATTTGTGACAGTTGCCGCAAACCTTGGTGAATAACGGTTTGCCTTGCTCAGCATTTCCGGTCGCAGCTCGCAAGTCGTTATTAAATCGTCGCATGATGGCTAATTTTTCTTCGGGGGTACCGGGTCCAACTTTTCCCCAAATTCTCCCGACCATCGCATCCAATTCAGCATCTTGGTGAAGCGCCACACTCGCAATTTGGCTGATCGAAATATCCTGAGACCTGACGAATCCCTGCACAACGGCAGTCAGCAGTTTTCTTGACCAAGTCTTGCGTGACAGCAGAACTTCGTAAACTGTTTGTCGAACCACATCCCCCCGACCCGCGTGCGTACTTATCAGCCGGTCCGCAACGGACTCGTCTTCGAATCGAGCCAATACCTGCAACAATTTGCGGCTGAGAGCTTCTTCACTTGACCGAGCGTACCACTGGAGCAATTCGGGTAGCAATTCATGACGAGCATACTTGACTAATAACTCCAGCTTGTCGTGTCTGTCTGAATCGGCTGGTACATCGCTGGCTGAGCTGCTGGAATGAAGCTTTACAAAGTCCGTTAAGGCATGATGCGCATCAGGCAGTTCGGTGAGTAACCCCAACTCCAAGGCTACCGCTGTATCGCGATGCAGATTCCAATATTCGGCAATCAATTCTCGCAGTCCGCTATTCACAGGCTGAAGTTGCTGTGGCGCTGCGGAGCCGTTCAGGTTTGCTCGCACTGCGGCGAACTCGAATAAGCCTCCTTGCCCAATTCCTTGCGGCTGATTTGCCCTCTCGGTCAAGCCGTCGCGCAGAGCCGAGAATGCCTCTCTACGCTGGCTAGCTGGAACCGACCTGATGATGCGCACGCAAGTTGTATAACTGTCATCAGTCCCTTCGGCAGCATATCGACGGACAAGAAGGTTGCGCAGCCTGGATGTTAATCTCCCCGTCCGGGATGAAGTTTTGTGGACCCAGTTTTCAATCATCTCGCTCGCTGAGATTGCTTGGCTTTCAAGGGCCCACCAGATCGACCAATCGACACGTTCATCGTTCATTTTGTCTTCCAGTTCCAGCAGGGACCACACGACTGGCAAGCACTGCTCTGGCGGCAATCTCTTGGCAGAGGTGGCTAATGCCAATCGAACCACTGGCGACGTTTCGCGTTCAGCCAGTTCTACGAATCGATTGGCAAGTTCCGGGGAAACTCGTTTGTCGTCAGCCGCTAGACGGATCGCCCACGCGCGCACGTTTTCATCGTGGTGTTCGAGTAGCAACTGAACCAAGTGATCAGGCAGACCGTCGGTCACATAACGTGCCCAGATAGTTGTCAGTTGTAGAGTTCTCGAGTCAGTGATTAATTGATCGAGCCGTGGCAAAACGGTCTTGTCGCGCCGCGATGCTAGCTCGACCAATGCACGATCTTTCAACCAAACGGTCGATTCGCGCGATGCGGCTGACGAACCACACAGGAGCTCGACCAGAGTAGGCGAGTCGACTTCACGAACGTCGACTACTGGCGGTATCATTGCATGGTCTGTGGCTATAGAGCTGTCGGCTTTGACGGGTGCATCGAGGCGGTAAATGCGACCATTGGTTATGTCCCAAGTTGCATCGGGGTCGGGGTGGGCTGTGCGTTGGTCGTAAAAATCAGCGATATAGATTTCGCCTCTCGGACCGATGCACAGGTCAGTCGGTCCAGACCACGTGTCGCGCACGTCAAGGAAGGGCCCGGCATACTTTGCTCGAAAAGTGCTACCGGTCGCAGCAATGCTCCACGCCGAGGCAGTGTGGCCGAGAAAATTTCCACAGATGAACTGTCCACCGAGAGTCTTTCGGAACAACTCGTGACGGTAAATCGTGCCGCCAGTCGGCGGGCCACCGGGCGCTTGGTCGCATTCCAGTGGGCCAAAGTAATGGTAAGCATAGGCGTTGTGCAACGGGCCATGTTTGCCGAAACTCTTGTAAAAATACCCTCCTTGGAGGCCATGCACAAATGGTCCACCATTGGTCGAGTAAAACAAATTACCACGGTCGTCAAATGTCAGTCCGTAGCAATTCGCGCCACCTTCGCAAAATAGCTCGAATTCTTGGCGAACTGGGTGATAACGCCATACTCCCTGTTGAAATTCGATACCGCGAATTTTGCAAGTTGTGGTACTGCCATTGACTCCATATAACCAACCATCCGGTCCCCATGTGAGATGATTGGAAAACGACTGAGCGTCTTCCATGCCAAATCCTTCAAGCAGAACTAACGGATTGGAATCCGGGACACAGTCGCGATCTCGATCGGGGTAGAAGAGCAAGTAGGGAACGTTCAAAACAAACACACCCCCATGTCCAAAAGCAACTCCGGTCGTCAAATTCAATCCAGTGACAAAGTCTGTGAAATGATCGGCTTGCCCGTCACCGTCTCGGTCTTCCAAGACGGTAATCTTGTCGGCTCCACGGGGACCGTGTGGTGGAGGCAAGGGAATCTGGTCGTAGACCGTTCGCGACCATCGATCGACTTGTACACGCTTTAACCCTGCAGGGTTGGGATACTGCAGATACTGAATCGTCCACAGCCGTCCGCGATCATCGCACTGTACAAAGATTGGTTGACGGACCTCTGGCTCGTGCGCAAAAAGTGTCGCTCGCATACCATTGGTTGCCCACAACTGTTTGACGGCTTGCGCCGGTGCATGACCCTGTGCGACTGCGTCGTGAGGCAACAACGTAGGTACGCAAAAGCATATCACCACGACCCCGAAACTAAGGATTGATCTGTAGTAGTTAGCCCCGTATCCACTCGGCCTCGCATGTCGATTTGCCGTGGTATTATTTTGATTTGGCTTGTGCATAGTCTACAAACACTTGCGGAGTAACATTTGCTGGCTGGCCACTGCACTCTTGTTTGTCAAAGCTTAAATGGACATCGCCACTTTGCAGTCCAAATGTGGTCTTAAGCCCGAGCTTTGTAATCGTTTAATGCGCAGTCAACTTTGACTGCGCATTAAACGATTTCGCTGCAACGACTTAGTTCTAACAACATAATCGAAAGTGGCGCACTAGCGTGAATGGCGATCTTCACGAGCTCGATCATCATGAGTCTAAGAGAAATTATACCTATAAAACCTTGCTTGCGATTTTGTCTAAAGTCTGCAGTTCAGCTCGAGTGCCCGCCCGTTCGACCAGATCACAGATTAGGTCAATGGTCTTGAACTGGGGATCAACAACTCCCAGGCAGGACGGGTGAGCCAAAAAATCGAAGACGGCTCCGTGTTCGATACACCATTCAACGGCTATGCGAATTGCATCGAGAAAGTGCGCCAGTTGCCAACGGCCTGTGCGGAATGCACCGATGTCGCTGATTGGACTCATGGGAATCTCTACCAAACCGCTGGGATAACGATATGGCTGAGCTACAGCTTGCGCCGCAATAATATTGTCGATCGCATCCTTCGATGGAGCCCGGTTTGTACCAAATAGGCTCTCAATGCCTGCATGTGCAGGATATTTGCAACTGATCCACGGAAAACCTAAATCTAGCAACATGCGCTGGATGTCTTCTCGGTCATCGAGCCCGGTAGAAAAACCACCTGGAGTGCGAAATCCGTTGGCTTCAATACCAATGCGATCCTTCAAAGCTAAATTGGTCAAGCGTACATTTTCGCGCAAGACTTCTGGTACTGTTCGACCAGCGATCAACCACGACGAGCGCTTAAAGCGGAATTGAATTTCTTCTGCAGTGCGCGCCAGCATATAAACATGATCGTACGTGTGGTTGCCAATCGCATGCCCGTCGCGAGCAATCTCTCGCAACCACTCAACGCTTTCATGTTCCAGAACTTGCCCGACTACAAAGGTATGAATCCTTCCGCCCCGTTCTTTGACTCGCCGACATGCATCCACAGCATACTGCTTTGCAGCCAGGCTGAGATTTCCTTTCTCATAATCCCAATGAGTTTGTTCCCAGGTTGGGAAATTTCTACTCATCTCCAAGTCCAGCGTAATTGCGATCTGTGCCACGCCTCTTGCCGGAGGACTCGCGATCGCATTTGCCATTGGGCCGGCTGCTGCTAATAGAGTGAGAAAATCTCTTCGTGGGCTGTACAGTGATTTCATGGTGATGCTTGTCGATCAAAAAAGGGTGTTTTTGATTGCGGTTTGGTTATTTCAGTTCGCATGCAAAACAATTTTGACATTTTTCGCTAATCGCGGGCGAGCTCATGTGAATATTTTTTTCAAGCTTTCACAGTCCCGGCATAGGCTCGTAGAAGCGCTGAGGAAACTACATTGCTTGACCTCGCTCATTTCGACGGATAATTTAATACTTTAGTATTACGATTAATGCGAGGATGGGAACCGATCAACTGAACGATCGACCAGCTTCGCGGCTTTGATGACATTGAACTGCGATCAACGAAATCGAGTGCTTGAAACCGGCTCCGTCTGCTGGCAAACAAAATATTTTCGGAAACAAATAGTTACGTCGCGTACAGTTGCTTACCCTTTTTCTTGTACGTCCCAGCCTGATTGGCTTGTTCCAAATTTCTTCTTGCTGATTCTTTCCCTATTCGCCTTAGTAAGTGAGGTCGATGATGCACGCGCGCTGGAAGGGGTTTACTCTCGTTGAGTTGTTAGTGGTGATCGCCATTATTGGCGTGTTAGTGGGACTGCTGCTGCCTGCGGTTCAAGCTGCGCGCGAAGCAGCACGCCGTATGCAGTGCAGCAACAATCTGAAGCAGCTCGGACTGGCGCTGCATAATTATGAATCGACGTTTAAGAAGCTTCCACCGGGTTGGATTGCTTCGACAGGATTGATGCACACGTCCGCGACCACTGGGACCGGAACCAATGGTTGGGGTAGTTGGGGTTGGCCTGCCTTTGTGATGCCATTTATGGAGCAGAAGAATATGGTCGATGCACTCAAAGTAGGCGACATCGATATGCGACTTGCACTCGACACTCCGGCATTGCTGACCCTGATGCAACAGCGCATTGCTTCCTTTCGTTGCCCTTCTGACGTAGCTCCGGACTTGAATGACAAACGCCCGATAACTGGCTTCTCCAACGCGGCACGTCAAATTGCCACTTCCAATTATGTAGGCTGGAATTCTGGTGCAGTAGGATGGATTCCTGGTGATACGGCAGCTCCCTTGGAGCGAAAAGGAATCATGGCGATGAATTCAGAAACCAAATTTGGTCAGATCACCGATGGCCTGAGCAATACGATCGCATTGGGCGAAAGGTCATACAAGAATGCCGTTTCTCCGATGGGAAACCCAATTTCTTGCGGGGCCGCAGTCATCTACGGTAATCGCTGGGACACCAATCGAAACAATTCCCGCCGCAATCCGGTGTTTGGCAACACCAATACGTTGGGAATTGGGGAAGGGCATATCAATAGTAACTTGACAGGCGATCCACAGAATCCTGGATTAAATAACAACAGCATATGTGCTCGGGGCGCGTTCAGTTATCACACTGGAGGGGCTCAATTTGCAATGGCGGACGGCTCAGTTCACTTCATCAGCCAGACAATCGAATGGCGCCCAAGCGACGCACTTGATAGCGTCTACGAGTACTTGGGAGCCATGGCAGATGGCCAAGTCATCTCGAATGCCCTTTCGAACTAGTCCTTTGTCACTGATTAATTTTTGTGATCGGGAGGGCGAAACTTCTGTTGAGTTAACTTCTGTTGAGTTAATTGAACGGTTGCTCGGTAGGAACAATTGCTCTCCCGTTTCTGCGAACCCTAATTCTTCGTTGTGACAATGCACTAGTCGCTTAGGAGTATTGCCATGTCGCGTTTGTCGTTATCTGGATTTTTTTTCTCACTCTTGTCAATTTGTTCGTTGACGATGTGCGTTGGTTGTTCAGACATGCGCGTCGCGCCGGTCACTGGCGTAGTGACGTTGGATGGCGTCCCTCTCCAGCGTGCTTCGGTGGTGTTTGAACCCAAAGCTGGAGGCAGGCCGTCGTACAGTGTCACTGACAGCCAAGGCAAGTATACGCTTGAGTATTCAATGGAATCGATGGGAGCCGAAGTCGGCACCTGCATTGTAAAAGTCAAGACAGGAGCACGCGCCGACGACGCGGGAAACCCAGCAGTTGCCGAAAAAGTCCCTGCAAAGTACTTTAAGCAACCCATTGAAGTTGAAGTACAAAAAAAGTCGAACATCATAGACATCGAGTTGACCAGCAAGTGACTCGCAGATCATCGTTTGGCCATGAATTCCGGTCCAAGCCTGCCCTAAATCTGCGGAATTTTGTGGCGGAGAGTGGTGTTTGGTATGGATGCTCTTGCCGATCAGCCAAAAGCCACTTACACTGCTCGATTCCAAATTATGCTGCAACCTCTCCTCCAGGTGGTTTAGCCGGAGATAAATATGCCAAAAATGAAGACCCATAAGGGCACTAAAAAGCGGTTTCGAATCACCGCGAATGGAAAAGTAAAGCACCGTGGAGCTGGTACCAGCCATCTGGCGGTCAGAATGAGCCAAAAGCGCAAGCGTAACTTGCGTGGTACTCGAGTCTTAGATGACACGTTTACTCGTATGATCCATGATGCCCTTCGCGGTAATAGTTACTAACATCCATTGAAGAGTTGTTAAAACAGGCTTTTCATAACAGAAACAGTCACGGTTGTGTGCTAGCAAACTGTCGCAGCCGAATTCAGTAATTTGCGAGGAATTTGTCAAGGAAACTGGGTACAACGCTGGTCGTTCACGGTAAATGCGCCTCGCACCGCTTGTGGTTATTTGATATGCCACATTACACGACTAGGACCTGAGTTTCGCAACGTAAGAGTATTGATAGATGAGAACCAGAAAAGGTGCCGCCAGGCGTCAAGCTGCTCGTAGGCTGCTAAAACGAGCGAAGGGGTTTGTGGGTGGTCGTCGTAAGTTATTGCGCACCGCCAAAGAAACATTGGTTAGGGCTGGAGTATTTGCGTTTCGCGACCGTCGAGTCCGCAAACGCGAATTTCGAAAGCTTTGGATCACCCGCTTGAGCGCCGCATGTGCGCAAAACGGATTGCGATACAGCCAGTTTATTCATGGTTTAGGCAAGGCAAACATCACGTTGGATCGTAAGCAGCTTTCAGAATTGGCGATACACGATCCTGCAGGATTCCAGCAAATTGTGGAAACAGTCAAGGCAGCGTTAGCAGCCTGAGTCTTTCATGGAACTGGAAGCTTTCTTATCGAATCTGGAGCGATTGGCAGTTGAGGCCGAGCATGCTTTCCAAGCGGCGAATGACGCTGGCGCGGTAGAGAATGCTCGCGTGCAATACGTTGGTGCGCGCAGTGGCCAAATGAAATCGCTTCAGAAAGAAATGGGAAACCTGGCGGCGCTGGATCGTCCCGCCGGTGGTAAAAAGCTGAATGAAGTAAAGCTGAGGATTCAGTCAGCACTCGATCACGCTGTTGCACGTTCCAATGCTCAGCCATCGGCATCATCAAAAACACCGCACATCGACCGAACCCTTCCGGGCCGCAGAATTTGCTTAGGTCATTTGCATCCGATTACGCAGACTATTGAGCATCTGAAGCAGATAATGGGAAGATTGGGCTTCGGTGTTGCCGAGGGCCCTGAGGTCGAAGATACCTGGCACAACTTTGTGGCCCTTAATATCCCCGAGGATCATCCTGCTCGCGATCCGCTCGACAACTTTTATTTGAGCGTTGCTGGCCAAACGGCAATCGATGGGGCCGGTCATAACGCTTGTTTATTGCGCAGCCAGACCAGTACTGTTCAGATTCGCGTAATGGAATCGGTTGCTCCTCCGGTACGCATTATCTCTTTGGGACGTGTTTATCGACCCGATGAAGCGGATGCAACTCACTTTCCAATGTTCCATCAAATGGAAGGGCTTTGGATCGACCGTCAGGTGACCATGGCGCAGTTAAAAAGCGTCCTCCGGATGTTTGCGACGAACTACCTCGGAGGAGATGTTTCGATTCGCTTTCGCCCAAGTTTTTTTCCATTCACCGAACCAAGCGTGGAAGTCGATTTCCTGTGGAATGGAAATTGGATTGAGTTTGGCGGTGCCGGAATGGTCGATCCAAATGTGTTGTCTGCGGTCGGTTACGACCCTGAACAGGTTACCGGTTTCGCATTCGGTTTGGGAGTCGAAAGATTGTGCATGAGACGGCACGGAGTATTGGACATTCGTGATCTGTATCGCAACGATCTGCGATTTTTGCATCAGTTCTGATCTTGCCTATCGGCGAAAAAATCTTGTGTCTTTGTACGGCGAGAAAACTCTGAGGTGGCTGCAAGCAAAGCAACTGGAAGGGAACTGGGCTGAAACATGCTGGTATGTTGGGAATGGCTTGCACAGTACGTTCGCTTGGATGTTACTCCAGACGAATTGGCTCACCGTTTTGCCATGAGCGGACTCAATCACGAGTCGACTGCGCAAGTTGGCAGTGACACCGTTATCGACCTGGAAGTTACCAGCAACCGTGGAGATTGCCTTGGTCATATCGGTGTTGCTCGCGAAGCAGCAGTCTTGTTGGGCCAGTCGCTGAAAATTCCAGAACCGCAATTGCCAGAGAGCTCGCAAACTTCAATTGCCAGCCTATTGCAAGTTGAAAACCTCACCTCTGGCCACTGCCCTCGATATACTGCACGAGTGATTCAAGGAATCAAGGTTGGCCCCAGCCCCTCATGGTTGTCGCGACGCTTGCAGGCAATCGGCGTCAAGTCGATTAACAATGTGGTTGATGTGACCAACTATGTGATGTTCGAATGCGGTCAACCTCTCCATGCGTTCGATTTGGATTTGATACGTAATCGACGTATCGTCGTGCGAACTGCACAAGACGGCGAGAAGTTTTTGGCAATTGACCATCGCACCTACGAATTGGATGCGCAGATGGTTGTCATTGCAGATGCCGACCGTGCCGTCGCGTTAGGCGGTGTCATGGGTGGAGCCGACACCGAAGTTTCCACTCGAACCACTAATGTACTGATCGAAGCTGCTGCTTTTGACCCGATGTCCATTCGGCGAACCGCTCGCAAATTGAAATTGCACAGCCCTTCATCGCACCGCTTCGAACGCAAACCCGACTCACAGGTTTTAGACTGGGCCAGTCGCCGATGTTGTGAATTAATTTTGCAAGTTGCAGGCGGATCGCTGGTTACGGGAAGCCTCGACAAACGTGCCAGTTCTCCTAATTTGGCACTGGGAACCGAAGCTAGTTCCGCATCAGTATCATCACCGACCATCGCGTTTCGCTTTGCCCAAATTTACAGAATTCTCGGTATCGAGGTTGCCAGAGATCGTGTTGAACAGATTCTGCAGGCTCTGGGATGTCGTATCGTTGCTTCTGACTCGCTGTCCATTTCCATTTTGCCTCCCTCGTGGCGACCAGACTTAGTGCGAGAAATCGACTTGATCGAAGAAATTGCTCGCATTTATGGATACGACCAAATTCCTGAAGATGTATCTGTGCCACTGACAATCGCTGCACCTCGCGCAAAAGATGTTGTGCTGGCGCGCGTTCGCCAAGTGCTCAGTGCCAGCGGGATCGACGAGGCATTGACTCCCAGTATTGTCACTCCATCTTTGGACGACTGCGGTAGTTTATGGTCTGACCAGCCTGCACTTGCAACCGAAACACCTTTGCTCGAAGGAGCCAAGTTGTTGCGGCGCGGCTTGGGTCCAAGTCTCCTCGCAGTGCGACACACGAACCAGGCACTCTCACTTCGCCACGCACAATTGTACGAATGTGCCACAATTTATTTGCCCCGCCACCCGGAGCAATCGCTGCCTCAGGAACAGACCATCGTTGGTATCGTAACGGAAGGTGATTTGGCATTTGCTAAAGGGCTGGTCGAGGAAATTGTTAACCAAGTATGCCATCGGCAAGCAAAGCTTGAGTATTTGCTGATCGAGCACAGCTTGTTGGAAACTGGTAGTGGCTTGCAGTACAAACTCGACTCTCAAACTTTGGGTTTCGTCGGCCTGGTAGCCAGTAGTGTGCGCAAACGCATGGGCTTGGAAGATCCCGTTGCAATCGCGGAACTGTCGCTGGATATTCTCGTGCAGAATCTACATGAAGTGCGCCAGGCTCAGCCGATTAGCACTTACCCTGCAGTAACTCGGGACTTGAATTTTATTTTGGAGGAACAAATTGATTGGTCCACCTTGCACGCGACCTGCACCTCAGCCGGAGGCCAGTTCCTGCAAGCGGTAGTGTATCGCGAGACCTATCGCGATCCCAAAAAAGACGGCCCTGAAAAGAAACGCATCTTAGTTGAATTACAGTTTCAAAGTTTTCAGCGTACCCTAACAAGCCAAGAAGTTGAACAAGCGGTAACCAACATACTCGCACAATGTTCTGCTCAGTTGCGTGCCAAGATCGTTGATCAAGCATAGAACTCGCTGCGATTCGCCACCAGTAATCGATGATCGCCCTTCGATTTCTTTGCTCTGCGCAGGCATTCAACTATTTTTCAACGATTGTTGCATTGTTACAACTAGAATTATGGTTTCAAGAAACGGGAGATTGAGGTGAGCGAGGTTCCCACCGAGCCGCTCACTTGATTCAATCGACCGTTGACAGTGCAGGGAAGTCCTGATAATCTCCACATCTAACACGAACCCGGGGGTATAGCTCAGTTGGTAGAGCGCTTGCATGGCATGCAAGAGGTCAGGGGTTCAAGTCCCCTTACCTCCATTGGCCTTCGGCCAATAGAGAGTA
>CAZVBC010000172.1:0-14374 GCA_964625155.1 uncultured Pirellulaceae bacterium | reverse complement strand
GCAATTTCGGCTGGCATGGACTCCACCGTGAGCATTGCAAAGACAAGTGGCATGGCTGGAATACACAACCAAGCCAACAATAGACTTGAGTGCCAGGCCCAATAAGAAAAACCGAATCGCCCTTCCATCCATCGCTGCATCGCACCATAGGTAGCGATGAACGGAATTGGCGTGCATAGCGCCAGTATCCAAATCGGTGCAAGCAACAAACTTGGGCCGACGTATGAATGGTAGAGTCCGGCACCCGCAGCAGCCATGGGCGCCACAACTGCTGCGACAATCGGGCTGAAAGTAATTTGGCTGACCCATTGAGCGTGCGAGTAAGCCATCAAGGCCATTAAGAACAGTCCCGCGATAGTTGCAAATGTGACAGCAGTGACTTCGAACTTGTTGACGTTTTGAAAGCCATGTATACCGCATGCCCAAAGTGCAACGATTCCCAGCATTACAATCGGTACGATTTGGCGTGTCCACCATACGCGTCGTGGGCGTACACCCCGGTCCGCTAGGAACCGAATACGGTTGTGCAATCGATCACCTTGAAAACTCACTACACCTAACCAGACTGACGCTAACATCACAGCCGCCACGCCAAGCGGATTCGAGAATATGTTAAAGCACGCACCCAGGCACGCCATGCCCAACAGCGCACACAGAAACCAGCGCGACTGTGCCCACATCTGCCAAGTTAGCGCCGAAAAAGGTGTCAGAATGGGGCTCGACAATCGCCACAAAATCGTGCGCTGCTGAATTGCCTGGACTTGAGTACGAGCATCAATGCTGCCGCTGACAACCTTTGCTGCCCCTAGCGACTGCTTACCGAATCGCCATACTAGGCTCGCAGCAACCAGACTGAGGATCGCTTGCCAAGCCAACAACAGCGATGGTCGTGCATCTGCGCGAAAGTAGTAAGGTTGCTCGATAAAGACAGTTATTCCCCAAGATATCGCATACGGCACGAAAGCGATTGGCACTAAGCATAACAGGCTGGCAAACGATGAGTTGATTTTCCATGCCAGGGCCATGCCGGCCAGTAAAATGAATAGCGTGTGTGAAATCCAAGTCAGTATGACCACGGGATCTTCGCTGAGCCTTATCCGACTAACAAATAGGAGCAATATGAGTACGCTAATTAGCCAAATCAGTACGAGTGCCACAAGGCTTACCGACAACTTGGTCATGATGATTTGACGTGGCGGTACGGGCAGCGACTTAAGCCACAGCAAAGTGCGTTGTTCCTTTTCTTGGCCGATCAACAAAGCGCCGACTCCCACTGCAAAAAGTCCTGGCATGCCAAGTAAGATCCATTGGTGCGCATCGGCCGTTGGATGGACAATTCCTGCGGCTGGTTTCGACAAGGAAACTAGCAAGTGGCACAACAAACTTGCTACCAGCAGGACCAAGACCAGCGGCTTGAGTTGCTGGATCTCTTTCCAAATCAATCGTCGGACTACCAGATTGTTTTGTATCATCATTAGCTTCCTGGACAATCTTCGCCTCTAGCAATAATGGATTGGAGCACGCTGGATTCGCAGTCGACTATCACGTGCGGGTCGACTATCACATGCGGATCGCCGGTCTCCTGCGCGCCTGCAGCGGTGCATGTCTGTGGCTGAACGAAACTACAAATTTATCCAACATGTTTTTGCAGCTCGGTCGCTGAATTACCCATAGGTTCTTTGTGGATTCGTCCACCACGAGTGCAAGCGACAAACACTTCATCCAATGTTGCGTTGCGGACCCGAACGCTGGCGACACCCGGACGCTGCTCCCATTGTTTCGGTAGATCGGCAGTCATACCGCGAACCACAAATCGACGCTGACGTCCCTCTGTGTGTTCGCTCAGGACTTCGGTCGTAGCATCAAAATCTGGCAGTGCCGCCAAGGGATCATGCATACTGACTGTAATTTCGCTGATCGACTCGCGCAGATCACTCAACGATGATGTGATGCGAAATCGTCCTCGATGGAGAATTGAAATGTCATCAGCCACTCGCTCGACTTCTGAGATTTGATGACTAGAAAGGAATACCGTTCTCCCGGTCGCTGCGCGATCGAGCATGCTCTCAAGAAACTCACGACGCACCAGTGGATCCAAGCCCGAAGTTGGCTCGTCCAAAATCAACAGTTCAGGATCGTGCGCCAGCGCCAGCGATAACGCCACTTTGGCTCGTTGGCCTTTGCTCAAATGGCGAATTTTGCGATCCAAGGGAACCTCGTAACGATCGATTGCATCTCGGAATCGCAACAGAAATCCGTCTGGGTAAAACGATGCCGCAAACCAACCGATCTCACCCACACGCATCCAATCGTACAGCGCGGGCGCATCCGATACGTAACCAACTCGCTTGCGAATTTCTATGGCGTCACGCGATGGGTCGAGCCCCAAAACGGTGCACTGGCCAGCCGACGGTCGTAAGAAGCCTGTAAGAACACGAATCAGCGTCGTTTTTCCAGCACCATTCTCGCCCAGCAGCGCGAACACGGTTCCTGCAGGAACCGACAAATCGACTCCGCGTAACGCGTCGCAACCGCGAAAATGAACTTCGAGCCCTTTGGCCGATATCACACTTGTCATAGCATCTTCCCCATTGTGCATTCCATAGGATGCTTAAGTGATCCAGGATTATTTGTGTCAACTTTATTTTTCGCTGCCGGTGACCACATTTGCCAATGTGTTTACACTTCCAGATAACTCACTCAGTTGCTCAGCGACCAACCTCTGTAGCTCGTCGGCAGCTAACCCACTGTACAACCCTTCCGCCAGCACCGACCGCAGTCGCTGAGCAATCAATAGCTGCCTAGCTTGGCGGCAGTGCTCAGTGGCAGACAAACAAACTGCCAAGCCTCTACCTCGTAACGACTCGAGGACCCCGTCCGCTTGCAACTGCTGAAAGGCACGCGCGATTGTGTTGGGATTGAGTGCGAGCTGTTGGCTCAGCACGCGAACACTGGGTAATAGTTGACCGGGTCCCAGCGTCCCTTCGGCCACTGCAAATTTCACTTGACGAACGATCTGCTCGTAAATTGCGACCCCATTGCTCGGGTCAATTGAGAAAAACATGTCCGTACCCTTCCAGTCAGTTTCTGCGAACTGGTTAACTAGTTAAATAGTACACTAGATATGCAACGTGTCAAGATCGCCAGTTAGCGAATTCTTTCAGAATTTCGAAGGCAGCGAGTGCATTCAACAGCCGATTGACTATTGTGGACATGAATATCAAAATATCCCTTAATTCCCTTTGGATTTGGAATCGAGGTGACGCTATGTTGACGATTGCTGGCCGTTCAAGCTCTTCCACGAGGTCGGGGTTTTCACGCCGTGGATTTCTGCGCGTCGGGTCGCTTGGTATCGGAGCCGCCTCTTTTTCGCTGGCCAATTTGTTACGTACAGAGCACGCAAGCGCGCGTACCAACTCGTTTAAGTCGGTGATCAATATCTTCTTAGCAGGCGGTCCTCCCCATCAGGACATGTGGGATTTGAAAGTCGATGCTCCCGCTGAAATACGCGGAGAGTTTAACCCGATCAATACCAACGTTTCAGGAATCGCTATTTGCGAGGTCTTTCCTCGACTCGCCAGAATCATGAATCACTGTGCGATCATTCGCTCGGTCGTCGGAGCGGCTGGACCCCACGATGCTTGGCAATGTATGACTGGCTGGTCGGCGCGTGAACTGCAGTTTCTGGGAGGTCATCCGAGCATTGGTGCGGTGGCGTCAAAGTTGCTGGGACAAGTTGATAAATCTGTCCCGGCATTTGTTGGGCTGGCTGATAAGACTAGACATGCACCCTGGTCGGATTCTGGTTCGCCTGGATTCCTCGGACCAGCCAGCGGTTGCTTTAAGCCCGAAGGACCGGGATTGGCCGATATGAAACTGGAAGGGATTACAATCGATCGCCTGGATGATCGCAAAAGTTTACTAGCCAGTTTTGACTGTTTACGGCGGGACATCGATAACAAGGGTTTCTTAGACGGTGTCGATACGTTCACGCAACAAGCATTTAACGTTCTCACCAGTAGTCGCTTACTTGATGCTTTGGATCTTTCAAACGAGGATCCTCGCGTGCGTGAACGTTATGGAGATGGCAGACCATACCAGTTTCAATACGATGGTGCGCCCACGGTAAATGAGCAGTTGTTGCTTGCGCGGCGATTAGTCGAAGTAGGTGTACGCTGCGTGACTCTCAGCTACGGTCGCTGGGACAGCCACAGTCAGAACTTTGCACTGGTACGAGATCATGGCAGTAAACTAGATCAATGTTTGTCCGCATTGATTGAAGATCTGGACGCACGTGGATTGCTCAATGATGTCTCAATCGTCGTTTGGGGTGAATTTGGTAGAACTCCTCAGATCAACGCGAACGCTGGACGAGACCACTGGCCCAAGGTAAGTTGTGCACTTCTGGCGGGTGGTGGCATGCGAACAGGCCAAGTTATCGGGGCTACTAATCGCTTAGGTGAATTCGCTGAAAGGCGTCCCGTACATTTCCAAGAAATTGTCGCAACGCTGTACGACCGCTTAGGAATCCCGCCCGAATCCGCTCGCGTTATCGATCAAGCTGGCCGCCCCCAACGCTTGGTCGAGGCCGCCCCTATCTCTGAATTAATTTAAGTCTTCCCGATCGCATCCGGTCCAACTATATGGTCTCCTGCCGACTGCTTTACTTACCCAAGTTCAGTAGATTGTGCTAATCGAGTTTGCCGACCTACGATTACGGAAGAAAAACGGAGAGTGCCTCATCAGCTTTTATCACCGCCAAGCCTTTGGCCTGCTTGGTTGGGCTAGTTCCACTGTCCTTTGAGAGCGACGCAAAAAAGGCTATATACTTTCCGCTTGGAGACCAAGTTGGGTGACCAGCATGCAACTCGAACGGAGTCACCTGTCGGACTTGCATAGCGTCGCACGAGGCAATAAAAATAGCCCTTTGGCCGTTGTCACTGCCTCGATCTGACGCGAACACAATCCATTTACCGTCTGGCGACCAACAAGGAGCCCAGCCTCGCTGCGCATCCAGTTGTTTCAGGTTGCCTTGTTGATTCAAGAACCAGATTTGGTTTTGATATTGAGAGTATTTTTGTCCGCGATGTACTTGTCCACCCATGACAATCAAGTTTCCATCTGGTGAAACTCGTGGTACACCCGCCCAATGCGTTTCGGGGTTGGTCAGCGTGAGCACTGTGCCGGTCACAACGTCGACTTTCTTGATGGCGCTGCCGTTATTAATACTGAAGTCGACAACTGCGAGACCCCTTCCGTCCGGATACCAAGACGGATAGGACATTTGATCGTTGAACCCAGCGGATGAGAGCACGCGTAATTCAGTGCCATCGCCGTTGACCAACGAAAGGTTGAATCGCCCATTAGGTGCCTGGCCATTGAAAGCGATGATGTTGTGTTTGGTCGACCAATTGGCACGTGTTCCAAGGGCCGGTGAATCTTTGGGAAAATGTGCTGTCACGCCACCCTCGACACTGACCGTCATCAAATTCCATCTCTTGCCATCGATCGTGCGTGTGAAGAGCAGAGAATTGCTGTCAGGAGAAAAACATGGCCACATGTCCTGAGCGTCTGCATTCGCAGTTACGAACAAGTGATTTGGGAAACGCGGTACAGTATTCTCGCCCGCAAAAATGTTGGCGAGATTGGCGAAAGCAAATGTCCCCAGCAGAAAGCGTATCATGTAAATCATCACAACTGCTCCGGCAAGATATATGGATGTTGATCGTTTCCTCGCAGCAGTTGGTCTATACGCAAAACCGATTCACGCGCTTGCGCATCTATTTCATGGGCCGCGAGCGTAGGAAGCGTTCGCCAAATGTGCTAGCGCGGTCGACAAGATCGACGACGCAAAGAGTGCCTGCGCCACGTGAACGAGAGACCTCTTTTGCGAATCCCATGTTAGCAACTAAATCGTCTAGCGCTTTATCGCAGCTCAGTTTTTGGAGTGCGAAGCTCCTGCTAAGTCACTTAAGCGGCGGCTTGGTAGGAAACTTACTTTCCAATTTCCGCGATCCCTAATCTAAGACGTGACAGTGCAGCAGACTAGTTGCCTTCGCGTTTGTACTCGAAGCGCCCCGGAGTGCCACCTTTCATAAAGCCCACCGTAGCGGTCAGGACACCGTCGGCTGAAAGCTGGTAAATGATTCGCTTCGGGTAGTCATGGCGTGGGTTGTCGAACACGGCTCGCGTCGTGGTCAGTTCGGTGAGAATGAACTCTGTCGGCGCAATGCCGCCGGGCTGTGCGACATACACTAGTCCTCCTTCGCGTTCAATGATGCGCAGGAATTCGAACGCGGACATCCTGCCGCGAGTATTGACCGTGCGCGACACAGCAAGCATCGCGCCTCCAAGCGGCGGGCTCCAGCGTTCTTCGATCGACGATCCCGAACTTCGCGTCCCTACCCAAGCGCCGGCCAACCAGGCCAAGTCACCGATCGCGCTCTTGGCCGGCGTGGGCAGATCGATATCCTCGGCATGGCGGTACAGGCCAACCGACTCAAATCCTGCCGCTGCATTACGCGCAACACGCACAACCAGTCCATCGGCCGTCACACGAAACTCACGCCGAATCAGCCCGTCCGTCTCTTTGTTCGGTCCCCGCACAAAGCTCACTTCGTAGCTGAACGTATCATTCGCCCACATACCGCGATAACTCACGGTTTCTGGCGGCTTGACGATCTCGTTGATAGTTCCATCGAGCGCAACACGCACATTACGGTGGCCCGATCCATGGCCGTATACCAAAACAACTGCGCCGTCCTCAACTCGCATAGAAAACTTTGAACTCATGGGAGGCCCCAGTCGTTCGAGCGCACGCCCTTCGGTACGATCCTCGACATAGATCCATTCGCCGTCCAGCGCCCGCAAGTCCCCGGCCTGCGTCTCACCTGCGATTGAGTCCACCAATCCAAATACTGTGCCAAGGGGCGCGATAAGCATGTAGGCTATTGCCAGCCAAATACGCCGGTGCATTACGGTTTCTCTTTTCGAGTTGTGATTGAAGAATGGCTGAGTTGGGATTAACGAAGCGCTGCAGATTGTCAAAGTTCACACCCGCCGATGTATGACCTCGCAAGAGTTGTATCAGCCACTTATGAGCAAAAGAACGGTGAAATGACGTCGGACTTTCAAAGCATATTGTAGCGTATCGCCACTTCAGCTAGACCTATCAGCAAAGCCAAATCGCCCTTGCCCATTCCAGTATTCCAACCACACTCGCAAGCCACTTTTTCAACTACCACCCGTTTCTTTGCTTTGTCATCGTTTATCCCGCAGACAGAGGTGTCGCGTCCACCGCAACAGGCAGCAAGTTCTTGCCCGAGCGCTGACGCGAATCCGAAAAATTAAGGGGCCACGACGAATTGGCCCCTTATTTCAGTCAACTTGCCAAAAGATGGTTTTGGCTAGAGCAGGTCTAAAGAAGATTCTCCAAACAAATCGTCTAAGATTAAATCGATTTCTTCAGAATCGCTCGAAGTGCCTTCCACAGGATGAGCTTGCACCGCTTGAGCTCGCACAAGGTCTGTTACGAAGGCATCTAAGTTGCCATCGTCGCCCGTTGGTGCCATATGCGCTGGTACCTCTTGTAGCCGAACTTCATCCAGAATGTCCAGTGTCTCGCGGACAATTCCTGGACCGACAGTGGCCAACATGTCTGCGGGAGTAATTGGGTTGACATCCACCTGCACCGTCCCCTCTCCTTCGCCGGCGCCACGAGTATTCAGGAAATTGACGATCAGCAGTGCATCAATGGGTGTTACAAATTCATCGCCGTTCGTGTCTAAGAATGGTGGAGGAACTACGTTCGCAGTCGGCAATCCACTTGGCCGTCCAGAATTCAAATAGTTAATTACTTCCAGTGCGTCGATGGGAGACACAAATGTATCGGCATTGACATCCAAGCTATTCTGTGGGTTCGTCCATAGACTACGTTGCACCTGAATCTGCACGACAGCTACGTTGGAAGATGTCCCCAAGTCATCGCTGACAATATATGAAAACTGTGCAGTCCCAAAAAAGTCAGTGGCTGGAGTGTACCGCACTTTGCCATCGGCCAACACTTGCGTTGTACCGCTCGGAGTTGGTCCCGACACGACTTGGACGCTCGAAACGTTGATCGAACCATCGACGTCTGCATCGTTTTGAAGAACGTTGATATCAATCGACTTGTTCTTGAACGTCACCGCTGAGTCATTTCCGGCAACGGGGGCACTGTTTACGTCAACAATAACTGACGCTTCGTTGGAAATCACTCCCGTAGTATCGCGGACGGTATAGGTAAAGACATCCGTGCCGCGGAATCCTGGGCTGGGGGCGTAATCTACAGTGCCATTCTGATTTACGGTTAGAGTTCCAAAGGTCGGCAAACTTCCAATGACGACCGTACGCACATCAATTGGAGAATCGACATCGGTGTCATTTGCCAAGACAGTAAGGGATTGTGATTGACTGACTCCAACCGAAAATCGATCGTTGTTGGCAACGGGAGCATCATTGACTCCCGCGACGTTAATAGTAACCGTAGCCAAGCCACTTTGCAGATTGGCATTGTCGCGTACACGATAAGTAAATGTATCAATAGCACTCTGGCTGCCATTTAATCGCTGGAGTACCTGTACGCTAGTTGGATCGTAGGTGAACGATCCATCATCGGAAATTGATACACTTGCTCCTTGAGCGCTTACGATGCTGGCCGCGATCGCAAAGATCTTGTCGTTGGGCAAATCGACATCAGCATCGTTGGTCAAAATACCTGCCGCATTTATCCGTAGGACCGAATCTTCGTTTGCTGAATACGTGTCGTTCGTTGCCACCGGTGCATCGTTTGCTGGTGCGATCGTAATCGTCAACAAGATGTTTGCAGAAGCATTTTCGTCATTTGGCCCGGAAGGTCCATTATCGCGAGCCACTACGCTTAACACGGCTACACCCGTTGCGTCGGGCGCTACCGTAAAGGCCAGCACACCTGTAGTTGAGATCGTGGGCTGAACGGCAAACAAGTTTGGTTTATCGACACCGACTTCAAAGGTGATATTTTGGTTGGACTCGTCTTGAGCCGTTGGGGGAGAGGCTCCGAGGCCAACTGCAGGGACGATTTTCGTAGCCCATGGCTGTGAATAAGCAGCACTATCTTCCGGCACATTGACATTCGAACCAGGAGTGAATCCAGGTGAATCATTGCGCGAATTTACGGTGATCTTAAAAGTCGATGGTATAGAGCGATTACGATTAGGAGCCACGTTGGATCCACTGTCGACAGCCGTCACCGTTACATTCGCCACTCCGTTGGCATCCTTAGCCACCTTGTATTGCAGAGTACCGGTAGAGGAAATCGTCGGCTGTTGTTCAAAAAGCCCGGGTTGATCCACAGCCAATTCGAATGACACGGTTTGTGACTGAATTTCATCTCCAGCCGCAATTGGACCAGCCAAAATATTGCTTGCCCAGTTAGGTACGATTACCGCAACCGCGTCTTCGAGAACCACTTGGTCAGGCCCACGTGAGAACTGAGGTGGATCGTTGACAGGGTCGATGTTAATCGTAATCGTCCCTGTTCCACTTCGGTTCGGACTGCCATCATCTGTGATAACATACAATATCTCATCTGCACCAAATAAATTCTCAGGTGGAGTGTAAGTAAATGAAATCACAACGCCACTGACGATATTGGGAGTGATCGCGCCACCCCGTGTAGTCGAGCTTGCGATTTGTGTTATGCGCAATCCCTGTCCGGCTTCGTCAGGAGTTGGCCCCCCGATGTCACCTACCAATACGGTCGAGGATTGGATTGTTATTGGAGCATCCTCGGGAGTCGATGCGTTGAAAGCATTTGCAACAGGAGAATCATTCACTGGCGTGACGTTGATGGCGAAAGTCTGAACGATCGACTGATTAGTATTCGGGGCCGGTGAATTTGGACCGTTATCAAACAATTGCACTCGAACCAACAGAGGGCCTCGATTAGCAATATTCACGTTGGCTGCAGTAGCAAACGTTAATGTGCCATTGACTTCTAGGGATGGCTGAATATCAAAAGCAGCAGTATCGAGTGCGGAAACAACAAAGCGCAATTGTTGACTATTTTCATCGACAGGACCAGGTCGGACGTTGGTAACAAAGGAATTCCGAACGACCGTTCCCTGATCTTCATCAACAATTAACGTAGCTGGAAGTTCAAAAGTTGGCGCATCGTTGATTGATGAGACAGAGATTGTAAAGGTTACTGGTGTCGAAGTATTTGAGTTGGGAGCTGGCGATCCAGGACCATTGTCGAGTAATTGAGCAACAATAATCGCATTACCGCTAATCATTTGTGTGGGTTTAAAGCTCAGCACACCCGAGTTGGAAAGTGTGGGTTGGATTTCAAACAACTCAGGTGAGGACACTGTCAAAGCGAAATTCAACGACTGACTCGCTTCGTCTGTTGCGGAAGCGGGTGTTTGTAACAACCCAGCGGCAGCAGCAATATTCACACCAAAACCGGGAATTGTGACTAATGGAGCGCCCAGATCCACGACGAGATTAGGATTTGAGATGTTGAATACTGGTGCGTCGTTTACGGGCGCTAGGTTGATCGTAAGTGTACTCTTAGCTTCTAGCGGATTGACACTTGCGCCTGCACCGCCACCGTCACGGATGGTCAATTCCAACAACGCAGGGCCGCCGAACGAATTGTTATAGTTCGCTGGAGGCGTGTATACCAACGTGTCGTTGACCACGCTCACCGAACCTCCTGTTGGCTGAATGATTCGCGCGCCAACCAGCGTTAGGGTTTGAACATTCTCGCTAAAGTGATTCGTAACATGACGCCAATCATTGGCCCAGAAAGTCGAGCCGGGAAGATTGATCAAAGTGTCTTCAGTTACAGTTAACGTGTCGTCGAATGCCCTGGGTGGATCATTGAGCGGACTGACATTGATTGTCACGGTAGCAGGTACTGTACTCACCAATCGGCCATCGAACGCACGATATACAAACGAGTCTATACCAGAGAACTCGGGGAAAGGCGTATAAGTGAATGAGCCATCAGGATTCAGAACCAATGAACCTCCATTCGGCGCAATCAGGGGCTGTATCCCAACGGCCAACGGATCTTCGTCAAAAACTCGCAACAGATCCGAATTGGCATCGGTGTCGTTAACCAACAGTCCCACCCCAGTGGGCACATTCAAGAACGTATCTTCACCAACGGAGTAGGACTCTCCACTGGAAACTGGAGGAGTACCAGCGATGATTTCGATAATATGATCCTCGACCTCACCACCGATTGCCAATCCGCCCGCATTGGCACTACCACCGGCACTAATTCTAAAACGAGTGTTGGCAAGTCCAATGGAGGCATTGGTGGGAGTGGTGATCTGCAGCACGTTGGCACCGGCTTGTACTGGTTTACCGTTGACAACACGTTCGCCGGCATCACCGAAATCCCCGTCACGATTCCAATCGATCCAGACATCCAGCACTCCTGCGCCAGTCGTATTAACAATTACAGGTGTGGGACCGGTGTTTGCATTAAACAAACCTGCAAATTGAACACCTTCCTCGTCGTCCAAAACCAGTGCTATTGTCAGACCATTCAGTGTAACGGGCGCCAAGCTCAGATTGCGCAAGGCAATCTGGGTGTTAATCACATCACGCAATGTTTGTGCCAATCCATTTGGCGTAGCAGTCACCAAATCGATGTTAATTGGTACATTGCCAATCGTGACCGACTGGTTTGGGTTGCTAGAGTTAGTGTTATTCAATTCAAAAGTTAATACGCGACCATTGCCATCTTGCAGTGTGAAAGTTTGGCCATCTACGAAGCTGCCGAGCGAATTAGGTACGATCAGGCGCGTGTCGGTCGTGACGCTACGCGAGACCAGCGGAGCAGTACTAATGTCGAAAGTGTGTAAAGCGTCGCCAAACAAGGAAACTCGGCTTCCGTCGGCTCCTGCAGCCATGCGCAACAGCCTGCCACCGAGGACAGCATTGTTCACGGCAGCAGCAAATGCAGTTGCAACTTGCGCTGCTGTGGACGTGTTTGTAATTGCAACGCGTACCGCCGCTGGATTTACCAAGCTGGCGTCCGTGCTAAATTCGAAAACAACTGTGTTGGGTGCAGGGAGCCCTGGATCAGTGATGCTAACAAACTGACCTTCAAGCGCCAGAGAAAATGCTGGGACATTTAACACTGCAGGACCGTTGCTGGCCAGTATTAGAGGCATCGTTCCTAATGTTACCAGTGAATCCCCGTCGTCCCCCGAAGCAAGCGACGTCGGTTGACCATCGGTGTCAGCGTCGACGATTGCTCCTAGAACCAATTGTGGTACATCGATCGGTAACAGCGAATGGCGAGCGCCGTCAGCAGATTGCACCGTCGCGATATTGGGGCTTCCAATATCACCATAATCGAAACCAACTTCGGGCATAGCAATGGTGAATTGCGTAAACGTTGTTGGACGATTAGCGAGCAATGGATTACCAGCTATATCACGAATAACCGGAATCGAACTCGATACCGCATTATTTACAGATGAAACTCCGTCAATGACTATTGTGCCGCTCCCAACGTAGGTAGCGTTGATAGGCAGGCCAGAGTTGTTCAGCGCAAAAATCACTTGCTGAGCCATTTGTGTAGAAGTAAAGCCCGCACCCGGCACAAAGGGAACGGCAATCGCGCCGCCAGCAATTCCCGTTGAGGTCAGTGACGATCCAGCTAATTCAACAACATGGGCGCGGGTTTCGTTCAACCGAATCGTATTGTTTGCAAGAACGGAAGGGGATAATCCCAGTCCTGCCTGCGTGATTGAGTTGGCAATTTTCGAGGCAAGCTGAGCCGCTGTGTCGGAATTGAGAATTGAAATAACAGCGTTACCCTGACCTGTGATCAGGTCTTTCGTAAATTCAAAGACAACATTTACGCCGTTTCGTGAAATTCGGAAGGTCTGGCCATCGGCAATCGCTGATCCTCCGGTTGCTGGCACGGATACAATCAACGATCCAGTAGTACCTGGTGCACCGGTAAGTGTTCCTTTAGCGGACTGCAGTACCAATGTATCGCCCACACGCCCACCAATGTGTACGACACCGCTACCGACATGTGACGATTGATAGAAATCATTGCGAATCACATTCTTAAGAACCTGCGACAGCTTATCGGCGACTTCTAGATAGGTATCCGTTCGCATGAACGGCACTGCAATCCTGCCATTAGCAACGGCCGGATCTCCATCTAGATTGAATTCGATTGTGATTGGTGAACTACCTGCGGGAGTGTAAACGATGGTTTGTCCATCTTCGATACCGTCGGGCCTTCCAGAAACGGAAAGTAGTGCATTGGATACATTTACGGAATGAAAGGACGTTGTTCCCAGATGAATGCGTCCGTTGGTTAACGCTTTAGGTGCCAAGTTGAGGTCGGCATTTGCCGGCAGCAGCAGTGCTGCCAACAATGCATCGCGCGCTTGAATTTGTGTGGCCACTTGAGGCATCGTGACAGCGCGACGGCCTGGTGTAACCGAACCATTGGTATCGATCTCAAAAGTTACGGTTAAGTTTCCGTTGGTGATTGTAAACGTATGCCCATCGATCAACCCAGTAGCACCAGCGCCCGAAGCAGGGACTTGTAAAGTGAGAGTCTCCTCAAGCCGCAGCACGAATCCGCTTTCAAATTCTAACGTGGCGGCTGAACCGTCCGGTAAATTGGCGGAAACGATGCGACCATCTTGTACACTATTGCCATCACCTAAGTCGACTCGTGTCCGAGTTCGGTTATTAAGCGTAATTTCGTACACACTGTCACTGCGCCAGATACCTGCCAAGGGTGTGAGACGCACGGTCCTGCTGCTGGGAACGTATCCAAAAATGTAATCGACGCCAGGTAACAATAAACGACCATTCTCTGTGAGCAGAACTGAATTCTCTGTCACTGTGCTGGGATCAGGGCCCGTGCCGTTGGATTCTTGAATCAAGATGGCGAAGTAGTCAAGCGTGCCGCTTATCAATCTTAAATTTGTACTGGTTCGGTCTGCGTCTACGAAATCCGCATCGTTGTCCACAGGACGGACGAGTACAGCCACTGGCCCCAAAAAGTCCGCTCGATCGTACGCGCCACGATCCTTGAAAGGGTTGGCACCCTGACCTCCAGGAGAAGTAACATCGGGATCATCAACGCGAGTCTGGCCTGTGACGTCGACATCGGGCGCAAGGATGGGGCTGACGGCGATCCCGTGTGGCGAGCGTACCGTAGTCATTGTGGAACGGTCACCGATTGAATCGATCGAACTGTCAATGACTCGCGAACCAGTTGCCAGATAGAAATTTCTACCGACCGCGTTGACAAACAACGGCTCGTCTAGCGCCAAGGTAATAGGTGAGTGTCCTAATCCAG
>CAZVBC010000171.1:0-14422 GCA_964625155.1 uncultured Pirellulaceae bacterium | reverse complement strand
TATGACTCCCGACGAAGCGTTCGCACGATACTTGGCCATGAAAAACGGCATGGGATGGTTACACATCAAAGACTATCGTCACCCATCGGCAGCGCAGAGGCTCGAGCATGTCGACGAAGCTTCACTTAAGAACTTTGTTCCCGCGCACATTGGCGATACTGGTCACGAATCCATCTTGAGGGATCTGGCATCCGAGATTCCAAAGATTGAGAAGCGCATGAAAAAACGAGGCGCACCAGGCGTGTTTTTGGATTTGGAGCCACACGTAAAAGGAGGAGGGCAATTCGGAGGATTTTCAGGGCCTGACGGCTTTGGAGTCGCATTGCGTGGGTTGTGCAAGGTTCTCGATTACGTTGGCATCGATTACCATATTCGAGATTTCGAAGATATTCGGCAATCGCGCGGCTTCTAAAACACTGCAATCAAATAAGGCGGATCAAGCATGTTGACAGAGCTGGATATGAGACGTTTTGGAAAAATTGGCCTAGTCGCCACAATCGGAGTGTTGACGCTCGCCAATACCGCCACTGCACAGGATGCTGCCGCTGGAACGATGAACTCAGGCGACACTGCTTGGATTTTGGTGTCCACTGCGTTAGTGTTGTTTATGAATATCCCCGGCTTGGCACTATTCTACGGTGGGTTAGTGCGCGCCAAAAACGTTTTGTCCCTCTTGATGCAATGCCTTGCGCTGACTGCAGTTATTTCTTTGTTATGGATGGTGTGTGGCTACAGTTTGGCGTTCAGCACAGTAGGCATGAGCAAAGGAACCATTGGTCTACATGCCTTTGTCGGCGGGCTCGACAAATGTTTCTTTGCTGGGATCACAGCGAATTCGGTCACTGGTAGCATTCCAGAAATTTTGTTTGCTGCCTATCAAATGACGTTCGCTGTTATTACGCCAGCGTTGATCATAGG
The DNA here is from genome assembly GCA_964625155.1 of uncultured Pirellulaceae bacterium. Classification (GTDB taxonomy): domain Bacteria; phylum Planctomycetota; class Planctomycetia; order Pirellulales; family Pirellulaceae; genus Aureliella. Next base: position 13,504 of record CAZVBC010000171.1, on the reverse strand, counting down.
TGCATTTGCGGAACGCATGAAGTTTTCGGCTGTGCTACTTTTTTCATCCCTTTGGTTGTTGGTCGTGTACGTACCCGTTTGCCATATGACTTGGGCTGGAGAAGGGGCACTGTTGTACGACCTTGGTATCATGGATTTTGCCGGTGGAATCGTCGTGCATATTACGGCTGGGTTCGCAGCCTTGGTTGCCTGTATTCTTGTAGGGCCGCGCGCCGGTTATCCGCAACAGCTCCAACCTCCACATAATATGACCATGACAGTTACTGGAACGGCCATGCTGTGGGTGGGTTGGTACGGCTTTAATGCAGGTAGCGCTTTGAAAGCCAACGGAGATGCAGCCATGGCATTGATGGTAACTCACCTTTCCGCGTCGGCCGCAACGGTGGTTTGGATGGCAATTGAATGGGTCAAGTTGCGCAAACCTAGTGTGTTGGGTGCGGCAACTGGTTCGATTGCAGGGCTGGCAGCCGTAACGCCAGCCAGTGGATTCATCGGGCCATTTGGCGCGGTAATCATAGGTGGCACATCAGCGGCGATCTGTTATTTATTTGCCACCACCATCAAACGTCGCGTTGGCTACGATGATTCGCTCGATGTGTTTGGCGTGCATGGCGTCGGCGGCTTTTGGGGTACTGTGCTGGCAGGAATTTTTTGTGCGGAGATGTTCGGAGGAAAAGCAGGTGATGTCAATATTTTTCAAAAACTCGGCTTGCAACTTGGTGCCGCCGTGGGATGTGCGGTGTTTGCACTGATTGCAAGCTACGCCCTGCTCAAGTTAGTGGATGCGATTGTAGGTCTACGAGTCAGCGGCCAATCGGAGTTTGAGGGATTAGATTTGGCAGAGCACGGAGAGCGCGGCTACAACTATTAAACTGAATCACATCACCGGCTGAGACTCAAATCTCATTTCTTAGCCGTGTCCGAGCACTGGTGCTAAGGCACGGCTAACAATTAGAGTTCGCAAATGGGAGAGCAAGGTTCCTACCGAGCCGTCTGTTGCAAATCGGAATTTTGCAAGGTTTCGATTTGCTCAACTTTTGTTCGCGTGCAACAAAGCTGGCGCAATTACATTCCCCTGTTAACCGCAGTCATTTAACAGCGTTTAACCCGCAGCCTTCGTAGGCGTACGTATGCAATCTCTGCTGCAACTGCAATCTCATTACGTCCAAGTACGCTGTAGCGGCTAATTTGCTAAACGATTCGGAGTGTAAGTTCAACGAAAACGCCACGAGATTTGAAATAAAGAGTGAACTTGATGGAGTCTGCGGCTCAATATCTTGGTGTCATCGTACTTGGCAAGATTGAAAATACTGGTGAAAACGCTGGGCAACTTGGCGTTGTAACCGCCAAGTTTGTTCACTATTCAGACTGCCAGCAGTTGATCATCTGGTTGCCAGCCTACGGTCGAGACGGATACGGTGATTATCGAGTTATCGATTTAGATGCTCGCGCAAATCTTCATTGGGGGCGAGTCGAAACGATACTCAATGGGAGCATCCAATTACTCTTTGATACTCTTACTTGGCCGCCTGGAAACTACATTCTTGAACTTGACGGACCTAAGGGAGTTTGCCAGCAGCTACACTTCCAAAAACTCAGTGAAGGCGTAACCCTGCCTCCTACCCCTGTGGCAGCACCGCCACAATCCGAAGAAAGCTCTGCGGATAGTCTCTGGCGCGTTTATCGAGATGGGTTTGGCAACCCAATTCCGAATCTCGATCGCGCCCTACGCGATGTTGCCGACAAACGACTGACGGAGATCGTCAACGAGATCTTTCATGAAGCGGTCACGCGAATCGAAATCCAAGGCAATGCACGCGCTGGAACGATTACCTACGTGGAAGACCATCTTCGTTTGACTTTTTCATATGAGAGGGGAATGAGTCCCTGCACGATGCTGATTGACATTCCATCTGATGAACGGTGGGAAGCGGCGACCTCAACTCCATTGGCGAAGCGACGCGAGATTCTGAACTATCTCGCCAGAAACGTACGGCGTGATCATGGGCCAACCTGGCGCTATGAAATACGCGATCGTGAAATCGCGTTTTTCGAAACCGAACAAGAGTAACAATCGTTACTCCACAGGTTGTCAACAGGAGCGAATTTTACGACGCGTACTGCGCTGGTTCAGCGGCGTTCACTTCTGCGCTGATGAGAAAATTCTCCAATCGCGAACGCAATGCGACCATTTGGTCAGCACTCCATTGCTGGCCAATTTGCGCAACAACATACAATGTCAACCAACAAGCAACTGCGCAGAAGCCAATACCCATGCCCCACAGGTCGGTGCCCAACATCATTTGGGAAAACCCCAATACAAATCCAAAAAATGCGCTGAAGCCAAGCAACAGGTAAAAGATCCACACCAATGTCCAAACTTCGACTCGCGGCGCAAAACGCCCTTGAATCCGTGCCATCTCTCCATACTGTTCTACGTAGAAACTCAAATGCGGGGACCAAATGCGATACTCAACCGGCGGCAAATGCAACTCTCCGTATTCGCCATGCACCATGAGTAAACTATCCTGGTGGCGAAGAGATTCTCGGCCGATTTTTTCGACTACCATCTCGCGCGAGTCTGCAAGCAAGATTTCGAAGGTGGGACGCAATTGGAAACCAAGCATGATCGACCCTCCCATGATTGATTCGACACTCGATGTCGTGACAGTATGCCCCTGCAGTAAAGTATCCGACCAAACGCGGAGCGTAGCAAGTGTCTTTCCCTATTCCAGGGCAGCAAGGTGACTTGAACCAACGGCATCAAACAATCAGTAGTCACAGCCAGCGTGCTCAATAACCGCAGGTCTGTTGTTGCGGTACTGACAACAAGTTTCGGTCCCGCCGAGCAACCTAATCCGGCAAGGGCTTGCCTTTAGTTTCGGGAGCTATCCAAATAATGCACATGCCGACTACGTAGATTAGGCTGAGCAATGTGCAGGCTGTCGGATAGCCACCCGCCAACTTCCATGGACCAATTGTCAAGCCTTCACCAAAGTAAGCCACGAGATTTCCAAGCTGCAGTGAGCCGACTGCCGCAATGATGCGGCCGAAATTGAAACCGAATCCTTGTCCGGTAGCGCGCACGCGAGTCGCAAATAACTCAGGCAGATAGAGAGGCAGCCAACCATAAAACGAGGCACTGCAGGCACCAGCCACATACGCCCAAAACAGCAGTGACGGACCGTAACTGGCATTGCCGTGAAACAGGCACAGTACGGAAACCAGCGACATTCCACACAAACAAAAATAGGTCTTTCGTCTTCCGAAATAATCTCCTGCAAACGCAGCCGCGACGGTTCCTGTGATTGCGCCTAACGACAACCACAACAACACATACTCTTTGGCGTTGCGTTCGATGCCATCAACTTGCTTCTGTGGCTCGGTCAACTTGTTTGCCCACGCAGGAGTATTCTGAGTAGCGCCCCAGGTTCCCAGCAGCGCCACTCCGCTGAGTGCGGCAGCTAATAACATTCGGCGAATCGTCGAGCTGGTTTCAGACTGCGTGGCGCCACTGGCATTTTGCCGACCTATGTATCGCCGCACAGGATAGAGATAACCGACAATTGCAATGGCCAGTCCAGCGATCGTCACCACGGCACGCAACAAAAACGAGTGCTGGATACCTAAAGTGCTCGACGAAGCATACACATACACCATGATGGCTGGTCCAAGCACGCCCACCAAGACGCCTAACAGATCGCTGGTCGCCCAATGCGCCGTCGAGCCTTTGCTCTTTTCCTCTTCCCACTTATGGGATTCTGGAACAAACAATCGGATAAAGAAGGTCAATGCCGCTGGAACGATGCCCAGAATCATAATCACTCGCCAACCTTGATTTTGGGGATTGGCGATCAACCAATCCGGCAACTCCATGCTGCGCATGGTACTTTCCAAAGGCCCAATCCAGGAATTGACCATCAAACCGGCAAAGGCAACCAACAAGTAACCCACGTTGGCTGCCGCACCAATCAAGCCCGCCATAAAGGCACGTGAACGATTCGGAAACGCTTCCATGACAAGTGCCACACCCAACGACCATTCGCCCCCCATACCCAGTGCTGCGACGAATCGTAACAACCCTAACTGCAAAGGTGTTTGCGCAAATCCACCGAGCGAAGTAAACATCGCATAACATAAGACGCTCAAAGTCATGGCCCTTACGCGCCCAATACGATCGCCTAACCAGCCAAAAACGACACCTCCAGTTGCAGCACCTACCAGGAACCCTGCCACGATCACACCCAACCATAACGCAATACGCGACTCGAGATTAACATCGGAACTAGGCATGTTTTGCAACATGTCTTTTAAAGCTGGCCGACCGACCAGCGAAAAAACGCCCATCTCCGCTCCATCAAACATCCATCCCAAAAGTGCGGCGATCAACGCCATCCACTGGCCACGATTGATTGGTTGAGGATTTGCAGTCACTTAGGTTTCCTTTTGGTGGTATGTGTTCGGCAAGGGGTGCCATTATACATCGCACCGTCCGGGCCGAAACAACCGCTACGAGCTAGAAAATCCGCGCCAGCCTGCATTCACTTGGAAACGATGGCCGCAATCGCGAATGCCACCAACATGCAGACCCAAACAAAATCTAGAAAGTGCCAATACAAAGCACAAAAGTGGATTGGAAAATAACTCTCGTGGTCATAGATGTCGCGTTTCGTTCCCATTAAGACCAGATATAGAGCCACCATGCCTCCAATAACATGCAGGGCATGTAGGAACACCAGAAAAAATGTCAGCCCATGTAGATTCCAATTTGGTGCTTCTGCCTCGTAGTACTGCGACATCATCCAAGCCATCGACGACGCCTGAATGACAAAAAAGACCAACGAGAGCAGAAACGACAAAACCAGATATCTGTACAGATCGGTTCGCTTTTCTCTTCTCACCGCTTCGACAGCCAAGTGCATACATACGCTGGTAGCCACCAAAGAAATTGTCGCAAAAACAAATCCCAGTGGAATCGAGAAGGGCTGTATCGCGCCTTTGAGACGCATCAGGACATACAGTGTGTACAGAATAATACACGACACAAAAAACACTGCCAACGACAACAGAAATAACCATGCACCCTGCAGTCGCTTCTGATGTTCGTTAGCAGCCTTTGAATCGAAAAACACTTTCATCAAGACTTCAATTTCTGAAGAAGTTGCATTTACTTAGAAGCCAGTTCCGGATGATAACCGGGAACGTTGAGCTTGATGCGATACAAACCTGATCCCGCTGTAATATACAGAGTCTTTGCGTCAGCACCTTTTCCAAAAGTGCAATTGGTGGGTAATGGCTCGGTGGGAACAAAGGCAATCTCTTTGCCTTGTGGTTGGTATACTGCGATTCCATGGCGAGATTCTTTGCGCACCGCTGCGTAAATGTTCCCAGACTGATCCACAGTCATACCATCAACTCCCGGCTCGTCTCCGTAGTTGACCAGAACAACCTTCGATCCAAGTGAACCATCGTCGTGGATCGAAAAGGCGTTCAGAGTATAACGGCCTGGTTTGGCAGGCGTGCCGGCTGGTTCCAGTCCTGTAGCTCCATTATCGGTCTCTGCAACGTACAGCGTCTTGCCGTCTGGCGAGACCATTAACCCATTGGGTTTTGCAATGTCGTTGGTCACGCGCTCAATCTGGCCGTTTGCGAATCGGTAAACGCTTTGGTGTTTCAGATCAAGCGACTCTTTGCCAACATACCGAGGGTCGCTGAAATAGATTTGTCCAGTTCGAGTCACGACCAAATCATTTGGCGCATTGAAGCGATTCCCTTCGAATCGGTCGACCAAAATCTTCATTTTCCCGTCTGTCGTCACTTCACAAAGAGCTCGCAAACCGACGTTGGCACCACAGCAGGCCAGCAGTTTGCCGCTTGAATTAAAGAACAGGCCATTGCTTTGGCCACTGTCGGCAACATGAATACTCGTGCGCGACGACCCAGGATCGAATTTCATGATTCTGCCTGGATTTTTGCCCGACATCGCAATGTCGCTGAAATAAACCTGGCCGTCACCAGCCACTGCGACACCCTCAGTGAATTCACCCTCGTTCCACAACAATTCCAGCTTCGTCCCAGCCGTAATAATTGCCGGATCTCCTGCCGGCTGGCCGCAAGCGTTGATTGCCCAAACTCCACAACCTCCTACCCAAACTCCCACCCAGGCGATTGTTTGCAACCATCCGACAGCGCCGGCTAAAAGGCTGGGTGAACTTGTTACCATTGATTTAATCATTACCAGGTCCTCCATTTGAAAAACTTAGCTGATGCGTTAAGACGATTGATCGCATAACGAGGTGTATTTACGAACATCCTCCAACAGTGTTTGCAATATCGCTTGATCACTGTCGGGCCGCAAGGGACTGGCGGGATGTGTCAAGTTCGACGCGATCCACCCTCGCAACTTAAGCCACTGTGCCGCCGTATGCTTGTAAGCAGGCACCGGTCGCCGGAAAGCGAAAAATCCCAAATACTGTAGCCAGTCATTCAAATGAAAGAATTCGGCATTACCTTCTAACCAATATTGATCCCGCAGGGCGAATAAGTCGGGAGCCATCGTGCTCAGCCCCAATAAATAGTCGCTGCCATACATGACCATGTCGATAGCCAAGTCATTCCCTGTAAACACGTGAAATTCGGGCCGCAAAGAGTCGCGGATCGCCAGCCTCTCCCATTCCAATCGGCGATCGAGCGAACTGTGTTTGGCTCCCATGCACTGTGGTATTTTTACCAGCTCGCGGTAGACATCTAAGGAATAGATCTTTCCGAACGGTGCGAACATCGTCCCGAGCTCGAAGCCAATAAATCGCTGACAATGTCGCCCTAGCTCACGGTAGGAGTCGATCAGTTTATCGTCGTTTTGCGAAGTCAAACCAAACGACTGAAATAGGACCGGAGTGCCGCCGTGCCCCTGGATCGATTCAATTTGTTGCAGATATTTATCGCGGGCTAGCTCAGCTCCTGGACAATCGCTGACAAACGCTCCTGCGACAAACATTCTGCCAGCAGCCACAGCCTGAGTTCGCCGCAAAACCGCGATGCGAGTTTCCTCGTCAATCAAGTTGGCATAACCAGTGTCCATATTGACCGCTGGTACTAACCCACAAGCCAACGTTCGTTGGATGTGCCCTTCCAATCCAGCCCAGTCAATTTGCCCAGACGCATCAAAGGGGAGCAGGATCGCTGACATCCCTAAAATTTTTCTCTGGGTTTTCCAAGCTGGGACATCTTTCATTAACGCCACATTGTCGCTCCGTTTATTTCGCTGTAAATCTATAGACTCGCAGGTTGCAATACTGCTTTAATCGAGAGTCAATGTTCACCCAAAGCGGTGTCCGCATCGCGCTCCCTTTGAAAAATGCGACTCAAACAAGTTAAACCTAGTTGGACAGCGGCACATTCGATAAAGTGAAAGGTATTTGGCAGGCCAATTTACCGAAGTACGTAAGCACTCGGTTTCCCTAGCTTTCGCTGCTAAAAACCGGACATGTTTTGGATGAACAATAGTGACGCTGTACAACTAGGATTGATTGAGCTAATTCCGATTTGCGGCAGGTGCAAATTATCAACAGGTCAAGTCTAGGAAGCCATGCAAGACATCATTGTAGAGAAACCTTACGAATTCATCGATCCACTGCGAGGAAATCTGTTTCCCACGTTGATTCAGACTTTTCGATTGTGCGATCGGTACTTGGCCAAGTACGAAGGCGTTGTATCTCATGAGGTCCGGGGCGTCGAGCGACTTAAAGAATCATTACGGCAGCGCTGTGGAATTTTGCTGGCCCCCAACCACTGCCGATACGCCGACCCGCTGGCACTGGGGTGGCTCGCTCGTGAGGCCAAAGTGCATGTATTTGCGATGGCAAGTTGGCACCTGTTTCAACAAAGCCGATTTCAAGCATTTGCTATGCGTGCGATGGGAGGATTCAGTGTCTTCCGAGAAGGACTCGATCGTAAGTCATTGGAAACGGCAATTGAAATCCTGGTCTCCGCCAAGCGACCATTGATCGTATTTCCAGAAGGTACAGTATTTCGAACCAATGACCTGCTTCAGCCGATGTTGGATGGGGTCGCTTTTCTAGCTCGCTCAGCCGCAAGAAGACGCTTCAAAGCAGAAGCTGGCCGAATCGTCATACACCCGATAGCCATCAAGTATGTTTTTAAAGGAGACCTCCAGCGGGCTGTCGAGCCAGTGTTGCAATCGATTGAACGCCGTTTGACGTGGGAGTCGGCACCAAGTCCCTGTTTGCTCGAACGCATCGAACGCATCGGCGAGGCCTTACTCTCGTTAAAAGAAATCGAGTTTATCGGGAAATCGCAATTGGGATCGATTCATGAACGCCAATTGCGCTTGATCGATCATCTGCTCAATCCCTTGGAGCGAAAGTGGCTTGGTGCCGAACAGCCACAGAAATTGATCGGGCGCATCAAGCAACTGCGCACAACGATCGTCCCGGAGTTGATACGCGGGAAATCTGCACCACAGCGCCGAGCGGAAATCTGGCATGATTTGGCTGATATCTACCTGGCTCAACAGTTGGGATCATATCCTCCCGACTACTTGCGACTGCCAACCACGGAAACTCGCGTCTTGGAAACGGTGGAACGATTGGACGAGGATCTAAACGATTACGCTCGCATCCACTCGCCATTACATGCAATCATTGATGTCGGTGAGGCCATTGATGTCGATGTCCAGAAATCGCCGCGCGAAGGTGACGATCCCTTGATGATAAAATTGCGAGATACTCTCCAATTCATGCTCGACCAACTTGCTCCACTAGGAAAAATCTATAATCCAGGCCGCCATAATCAAGGCGCATAGAACTCGGCTGCTCGGCAAGTTGTTTCTTAGATGACTTATCTCGGTAGTATTGTTTACTAGAAGCTCGACCAACCTTCATGCGTGTCGCAGGATGGGAATTTGCTCATTGTCAGTTAACTGGCAAGCATTAAATACGGGTACATAGGGTGGGCAACGGCCAAGCTCTATTTCTAGTCCTTTGTTACAGCGAAGAATTTGGATTCGCGCTGCGGTGCAAGATTCCTACCGACCCGCCGCATAATCGGCTCAGCAGGAGCATCGCTCTCCAGATCCCTCAAATAAAGCTGTAACCAAGCACTGGCAGCAACTGTTGGCACACTGTTTACATGGACCTTTGGTTTATCATAAGGACACCCGCGCTACGCAAGGAAACACTCTCAGCAATGATCACACGAGATTCAGTCGGTTCCAATTCCATTTATACGGCCTCGCGATGGCTGTATAAAATTTTCAGCTTCGAAGGCCAAATCACACGTTCGGATTACCTGACGGCGGGATTGGTTTTAGTGCCACTGAAATATTTTGTCGAAGCAATCGCGATCTATCTGCTGGCTGGTAGGTTGTTCACACCCATTGATTTTCTCAATCCTTGGTTGGCCGGACGTGAGTACTTTACCGCCGACGCGCCACTTTGGTTCGGGATGGCTTGGGTGCTTTGGGCGGTTCCCTTCCTGTGGATCGGCGTGACGATGAGCGTTCGTCGCTCAAACGATCTGAGGTGGTCTCCATGGATGGGATTGCTGATCGCCATTCCAATTGTCAATCTCGTGTTTATTTGTCTTTGGACGCTATTGCCTTCGCATAATATCGATCCGTCCAATATACAAGACTCGCCCACTTCCGCTCACGGGCGACCAGCGACGACTGTGCAGGATGATGGTGATTCAACCACTGAGGAGAATCTGTCGTTGAGCGAGATTTACAGTCCCTTGCGGTACAATCCGCTCGATGAGCCGCCAGAGCCCGATCTTGATGGTACCAAAGCGTCAGTCTGCGGCATTGCCGTTGGAGTTGTCTATATACTCGTCATGGTAGTGATTTCAACCAGCGGGTTTGAGAGTTATGGAGCCGCATTATTTTTTGGCGCACCAATATTGACAGGCGCTGTTGCGGCCTATGTACGCAATCAACCCGCCCCTGTTTCACTAAGCACGACACTTTCCCATTCGGCCATGACTTTGGTCGCTGCTTGTTGTGCATTCATCATGTTTGGTATCGAAGGCGTCATCTGTGTCGCTATGGCAGTACCAATCGTTGTGCCACTGGGATTGCTGGGCGCTTTGCTGGGTCGCGCGATTGCTCTACAGCAGTACCATCGCCGCTATCTAGCGCGACGCGGGTTGTACAGTTGCCTTGCCATACTGCCGTTACTCGTGCCCATTGAGCACTATTTCAGCCCGCAACCTGAATTTGAAGTAGTGTCGCAGATCGAGATCTCCGCTCCAATCGACGTGGTGTGGAAGAACGTGATTCACTTTCCCGACATCAACACTCGTCCAGAGTGGTTTTTTCGCTTGGGAATCGCTTACCCACAACGTGCTAAAATCAAAGGCACCGGCGTGGGGGCAATTCGCTATTGCGAGTTCACTACAGGAGCTTTTGTCGAACCGATCACTGTTTGGAATGAACCGCATCGCTTAGCCTTTGATGTCCGCGATCAACCTGAACCGATGTTCGAACTCACTCCTTATCGTCACCTTCACCCGCCCCACTTGGACGGAGCTTTTCGAAGCGTTCGCGGCGAGTTTCGTCTTGAGCAGCTAAGCCCCGATCGAACTCTACTGCAGGGGAGCACTTGGTATCAGCTCGATATTCATCCATTATCGTATTGGACGATCTGGACCGACTGGATTGTCCATCGCATTCACCTGCGTGTCCTCGAACACATTCGCCAAAACTGCGAATCAAGCCAACACGGATGAACCGAATACTCCGATCAGGGTTTCGACGGAGTAGGTGAGAACAGATCCAGCAGTTGCTTCTTTTGCTGCTGTTGTGTTTCTTCGAGCAACCGCTCTTCAGACTCCAACAGCCCCCGCACAAGATCGATGATCTCATTGTAGGACTCGATATCCAGCATGTTGGCTTTAATTTGTTCCAGCACGACCAGCAACTTATCAAGAGCCTCAATCGCAGGATTCGCATCGAGTTTATCGTTAGCCGAAAGTGCAGCAGATTGCAGCTCACTCAATCGCAATCGCAATTTTTCGACTTCGTTTTCCAGTGCTGATTTCAAAGGGGCGTGGACCCGTTCCTGGAGTCGCTTTTGTCGGTCAAGGCTGTCGAGTCGGTTATTGACCAATTGCATACGAATGTCTTCAACTCGCGTTGCAACACCGACCAATTCCTGCTGCGATTTGTCGGCTTGCAAGACACTCTGCTGGGCTCGCAATACGGCCAGTCGACGAGCTTGATCGGCTGCACTATTGGCATCGTCACCGGAATCGGCCTGTTCCTCGGCTGATGGTGTACCCGACGTGCTCAAGTCGATCTTGGCAATATCTTGTAGAACAATACGCAACTGGGTCAACTCAGCAATAATCAATTCAAACCGCTGCCGCAGTTCGAGCTCAAGTCTATCCAATATCACCAGCAGTTTATCATCGGTCACCACTGCAAGCTGCTGAGCAGGTCCGGCTCCGATATGTTTTTGATTGTCCAGATCAAAGCGATCCTGAGCAGAAACAATTAATCCCAGCGTCGCGTCCGGTTCGAGATTAAACCCTTTTGTTTCAGCCAATTCTTGAAGGTCGAGCGACGTCTCCAATTGATTGTCCGGCAAAATACTCAGGTCGACTGACCAAGGTACGTCCTCACCTTTTGCTAGATCTGCCCAAATTCTCTGCAATCCGTGATCGTCTTGGACTTTACCTTTGATCGGCAATTTTGCTCGTGGCGTAATCGCGGTACCAATTCCGACTAAGCGAGTCTGGACTTCGGGCACTTCATCACTGGCCACGTTGACTACATAGCGTGCAACTTGAGCGGAGGCCAATCCATATTGATCCAAGAGTCGTATTTCCAAAACCAAGCCGCCTCGCAAAACACCCAAGGGAATAGCGAATTGTGTTCCGCGAACGGGAATCCAGCGGACGGTCAAATCTGGTTGAGATGGCTCGACAGAATTAGGCACACCAGCTCCATGAACGACAAACTGTACTTGGCTGAGCGGGCTGCTGGAGATCCCCTTTGCAACGACCTCGGTCCCTTCAGGGATTACAAGACCATTGCGGTATGGCAGCAGCTCAGCGGTTGCTCGACTACTAAGTTCGTCCTGCAGATAGTTGGGATACTTGCATTCCAGCGACAGACTGTTGACGACAGCCGGCTCGATGGCTTGGATCATTAAGTTGCTTAATCGGGCATCGTTGCCAATGACGTCGCACCGCAAATCAGAAGTCAAGCCATCCAGAGGTGGCCCTTCAAGCGAAAATTGCTGCCATCCCGCCCGAGCTCCTCCCACGCGGCGCAAATTGGCTCGCCCACGAGAGCCCGACGAATCGCGATAAAATAACGTACACACCGTCGGAACTTCCTGCGCGCTAGTGTCGGCCAGTATTTGCAGGACAGGTGACGCACCACGCGGTACACGTCCAACGCCATTCTCGAACAGAACTAAAGTTCGGTCCGCAGTTGTTTGCCCTGTGAACGCAGGTAGTTGTAATTGCAAGCCCTCCGCCTGCAAGCGTGATCGACGGGGCCAGCTCTCGTTCGATAATGCAAACAGTCGTTTTGACCACATCGTCATCCACTCAGGAATACACACTGCCGCCACAAAAAAAGTGACTAACAGAAAGCCAGCGGCTATGGCGTACCTAACAATGGGCCGCCAATTTAGCAACGGCTTGGTGGGCAAACCACCGACTCGCGATGAAACCGCTTGATGAACTCGATTCAACATCGCGCCATATGCAATCACATTTGTTGCCGTGTGGTCCTTGGCCCCTACCAATTCAACGGACGTTACCAATTCATTGTTCAGCTGCGGATAACGACGTTCGAGCAGCAGTGCCAAACTGGAGTCCGGCAACTTGGCAACCAACCTCCGTCCAGATCGCCAGATCGCAATCCAACCAAGAGCCATCACACTGAAAATTAAAATGGCAGCACGTAACCACTGCGGTGTCTCATTGGAACCGACCGTAACCGGCAAATAATCGATAGCCCCCGCAATCCAGAAGACCAACATGCATAACACCGCTGACAACAATAATCCGTCCAGTGCCACATAAAGACGAATGGTCGAACGCACCGCTGCCAATTGCGAACGTATGGATTGAGATAATCGATCGCCGTCTTGGTCCGCCATGAGTTACTGGCAAGCTCCTTGTATTTTATGTTTTAAGTTTTTCCGTTCAGCGACTAGTCAATTTCATCATTTTCACGCACAACCTTCGCTCGCTCACTTGGTTTATATCACGAGTTGTGTAGTGGCAGTTCAGCCGATCTTTCATTACGAAACTCTTCGCGCTCACGCAAGCCGATGGAGCCGTCTGGCAATCCATTCGACGGACAAGCTACCTCCGATCCAAGCCATCAACCACGCCAACCAACGCAATTGAAAATTCCGATCCGGTGCGCCGGGGATAAATGTAACTTGATCTTGCGAAGGAATATTGGCAGTTAAGGCCAATCTACGACCATCGGCTGAGAGCGCTGCGGCCTGACTTGCGCCCACCA
>CAZVBC010000170.1:0-14564 GCA_964625155.1 uncultured Pirellulaceae bacterium | reverse complement strand
ACGATCAGGTTACCGCAAGAGTTCGCTCGATTAACTCCCCAAAACCGAATGTACTTTGTCGACCTCTTTGGCAAGTGACTCAATCCTTTACCGGTAGGATCACCGCCTGCCGCCGTAATGGAAGAACCCATGCGCGCCAAGCCAGTACCTGGACCGCGATCAACAGCAACATAACACCAGCCGCCAGCCAATATGGACAGCGAACATTGATATAGCTGCCCAGCATTCCGCCCAGCAAAGTTCCCAGCGCCATGCCTCCCGCCAAGGTGGCTTCGTGGATGCCCGCCGCTAGCGCGCGACGCTCACTACTGCTGCCTGCGGTGCTGTAGAACAAGCCGGAGAAATAGTTGTAACCAACTAATTGCCCCAACATCACCAACCCAATCGCTAACATGCTGCCAGATGTTGATTGAGCAATGACCATTAACCCCACAGCACCTATTATTTGTGACAAGATGGCGGTGACCAAACTGTAGTGCCAAAAAGTTAACACGTGCATGCACAAGTATGTGGTTATCACCACAATACGGAATCCTGCTAACATAGAGCCGTGATTATCAGGCGGTACGCCAATCCTCACAGCCAAGTCTGGCAACAAATGAACTACCATGCTACCACCAAACATGCCTCCAATATTGGCTAACCAACTTAGGCGCTTGAAGGCCAACGCCAATTGCATGTCTGTCGATACACCGGCTTGCTCGTTTCGATGGCTACGTAATAACTGCCTGACTTGCCTGGCTGCGTAGTATGCTAAGACAATGTTGACCATTGCAATGGCTAATGCAATTCCATACGCCCAAGTTGGCCCCCAGGCAAAGAACGTGCCCCCAACCAACTGGCCACACATCATGCCCGAATTCCACGCAACGCAGTAAATAATCAGGACTCGGCTTACTCCAAGTCGATTTGCATGTGCGTCTTCGCCTTGGTTCAACCAGCCAATTAGAGGCGGGTACAAGAGCCCTAACCCGATACCGACAGTCCAGTAACTGGCCAAGAATAAAATACTGCCTCGCTCTAGTCCCGCACAGCCAATGATGGCAAGCACGACCAGCCACGCGCCTGTTAAGAAGATACGGCGGCTATCCACATACTGTGATGATAACCCGGCAGCCAAACTGGCTATCGCCGCACTGAGCGATAACCCAGCACCAAGAATTCCAAGTTGCAGCGAGCCGGTAGCATCCTCGGCCAAACTTCGCGACACCGTAAATACAACCACAAACGAAGCAAAGTCTGTCAAACCACAAATCAAGTACAACAGACTTCGCAACAGACGCATTAGTAATTGCCAATTCTATGTAACCTAGCCAAATTCAAGGAATTCTTACTGATCACCAGGCGGATCCGGTGCCTGGCCGAGATGTTCGAGATCATATTCCTTGAGCTTCTTATGTAGAGTATTGCGGTTGATGCCCAATCGCGTTGCCGCCTTGGTTTGCACGTAACCGCATTGCTTGAGCACTTGCGCGATCAATTCTTTCTCAATGCGATCTACGACGCGGCCGTGCAGATTACCATCATCACTGCTGGCAGATTCGATGCCACGTTGCACAACTTCCTCGGCGAGCGACTCAAAATCGACCCCACGCACGACCACCTTGGCTTCTTCAGCTTCGGCAGTGTAACCAACAACAACTGGGGGCAAGAGGTCCGCAGTCAACTCGTCACCTTCAGCCATCACGACAGCACGCTCGATATAATTTTGTAACTCGCGGACGTTACCTGGCCAATCGTAATTCTGTAGTAATTCGAGCGCTTGTGACTGAATATGGACGACGTAGCGATCGTTGATTTCGCTGTAATGATTCAAAAAATGAACGACCAACTCAGGGATATCTTCGCGACGCTTGCGCAGCGCAGGTATGTGGATCGGGACGACATTCAATCGCCAATAAAGGTCCTCACGAAATCGCTGGGCATGCACTTCACTGGCCAGATCTCGATTGCTGGCAGCTATCACTCGTGTATCGACGGTGATCGTCGTCGTATCTCCAACCCGTTCGAATTCGCGTTCTTGAAGCACTCGCAAGAGCTTAACTTGCAATAAAAGCGACGTACTATTGATTTCGTCTAAGAAAATCGTGCCGGTATGGGCAGCTTCAAATCGACCCGTGCGATTATTGACGGCGCCGGTGTATGCGCCACGAACATGTCCGAATAATTCGGATTCCAACAGGCTCTCGCTGAGCGCACCACAATTGACTTTCACGAATGGCCCGTTGCACCGTAGACTTAACTTGTGGATCGCACCAGCAATTAGTTCCTTGCCGGTACCGGTTTCGCCGAGCAACAAGACCGAAGCATTACTGCGCGCCACGCGACGCGTTATGCGGTAGACCTCCTCCATGGCTGGACTCGTTCCAATTATCCCGGCTACCGGTGGACCAGTATCGCGATTGAGTGGTTGGAGTCCGTACCGAGACATTATTTCCTTGTGGGTTCGTAAACTGCCCTGCAACCCACCCAGCGCCTACTGGGTTATTTCACATCGGACCATTGTTTGTAGCCGGCTCCTGCCTCGAGCGAATCCAAGATCAAGCCGATGGCGGACACGGTAACTTCATCAGTTGGCCCCTGCCTATTGTACAGATCATACGTGTCTCCAACAGCAGTGCGCCGCATGCGGACCCCAAATTGCCGAACAGATCGCTTGAAGGCTTGTGCAGCCCCCATTCTATGTTCTCCCCCCAAACTTCGATCAGCCGCCATGCGCATTAACTTTTCTTGGTTGTCTGACGAACCAACCGCCGCTAACAAGTTCTGCTTCAGTTCGACTGGCATCGCAACATTTGAGCGACCAAGTTCCGCCTCGGCTTCGCGTAGGGGATAAAAACTATATCGTTGTGTATCCGCAGCGATGCGAGTGATAAACTGATTAGCAGAGTTGGCCAAGCGCACTCGTTCGTCTGTCGTCAACGCTCGAGTGTCGAGCTGTTCTTGCAGGCTAGCGAGTACGCGCGCCATGTTGTTGGGATCTCGCGACAATACCGATGTGATTGTCCCTGGTGTGTCTGCGATCTTGGCGCGATCGATATCGTCTAAATCGCTCGTCATAATCACCAAGGGCAGTGCGGCACCACGCCGCGAATTACGAAGTCGCTCGATGGCGGCACTCAATGTGTGTTCTGCTAAACGGTCCACTATAAACATCATCTCGACCGGATGAGGCTGGTCCAATAATCGCAACGCCTCCGACAAAGAATTGGTGGTTAGGACTTTTGCGCCTTGAGTTTCAAGCTGCTGTACCGCAGCACTGCGAAACGCCTCCCGCAATCCGAGCACCAAAACGTTTGGGCCGCTTTCCAGTCGACTCATTTCGATCGCCAGCCGCAACTGCCGGTCTGCACCCCAGTAGGCAGTCTGTGGATCAAGATTCGCGATCGCCTCGAATGCAACGTATCGAACGACCGGGCGAGGGTCCTTAAGCGACTCGGCAAGTGTTTCCAGTCCAGTGGCGATCTGACCGCTTTCTAATTGGATGCCTCTGCCGATAATCTCGATCGCTCGAATAGCGGCACCGTGCATTTGCCATTTTTGGCTGACTGCGATCACTTTTTGCCACAAACCGAAGTCTCGCCTAACATCGGTTGGCAAAGAGATTAACAAACCAGAAATTGCATTGGCCGAATCGGCATGCCCTACTGCTGCGACGGCGGGCATAATACCCGGTGCAACTTTGTACGCACGCTGTAACAGTACAACTACCGACTCAACCAAATCTTGCTGGGTGGCGCTGGAGCATGTCAGCCGATGGGCCGCCAATTGAGCCAAGCGTTCCAGAGCACGTTGCTCGAGTGCAACAGGAACATTCTCGACGCGCGTACCATCGGCGGTTGGGCGCCAAACGAAGTCCGTCAAACCTCGCTTTTCAATTCGCACTCGTTGGTATTCAGCCAATTGCTGAGCGAATCTTTCAGCCAAATAGCGCCGCACATCGTTCTCTTCAGGTAATCGACCACGCTGCTTGAGGACTTTCGCTGCCATTCCAGCGCGCTGCGTTTCAGAAAAACGAATACTGAAAAGTGCAGCCGCCAACTCTGGACTGAATTCGTTGGTTCTCCATGCCGCCATGGACTCCAGCAAACGAGCCACTTGATTATGATCGCTCACAAAGTTAGCGGCTCGTATTGCGTCAAGTCCATCTTCACCAAATTGAACAATTGTTCCAAGAAGTTGCACGGAGGCACCCCCTTGAACACCTTCGAGCAAGCGTGCCAACATTCGTTCGATCGCGGGCTTGCCTGCATCGTGTAAACGCATCTGTGCATACCGTCGATGCGAAGCGGAAGAGCTGGAGAGTTGATCGATCCATTCATTCATGCGTGTAGGATCGCGAGCCAGTCGACTGGGTGCACCGTGAATAGTAGCAACGAATGTGCGCTGCTCTGCAGTAAGCTCCTCCCGTCCTCCTAAACGAACCCACAACGCTGCTCCGCCTGCCCGCGACAAAACTGCCAATTGATCGTCGCTCCATCTGAATTGCTGGACCTGTTGCAACAGCCGACCTACTTCGTTCCAGTGTTTTAATTTGGCCATCCACTGCATGGCTCGAGCCATCTCGCCGGGATTCTGCGGAGGGTGTTCGCGCAGTGCACGAACTAGAGGTTCGAGAAGCCCAGCATCATTTTGTGTATCGCTGGCCGCTGCACCAGCTTCTGAAGATGTAGCCATTGGAGTCGCCGCAGGTTCCTCGGTTGTGTCCAGCAGTGGATTTTCTGCGACGGGTTCAGCAGTCGATTCCGAGAAGGGATCTTGTCCGTGCGAAGATATGGAAAGCCCAAACAACCATAGACACACCCAGAACCAGGTGTTGGAACCGACCAGAATAAACGCATTGAGAGTCAGCCTTACCAGCGCAGTGGGGTGCTGCGAATGCGATTGCAATGAGGCTAACCCAATCCGAGACCTCGTCTGACTTGACATTACCACTCTCAAAACATTGGTGGTCGCCATTTCCTTACCATGGACTGGCACCACCCAATGACGACGAAAATATCCCCAATCGCCGCAAAAATCGAACTTTCCACCGCTTCATTGTAATTGGTTTGTCCAGAACTGAATCCGGGATTTAACTTGATCTGGATGGCTAGAGCCAAAGCTTTGGTACGATTGAATCGCCTTTTCCACTCCGAGCGCCTCGCGCAGCGAACTGTCCAAGCTCAAATCGACGCTCATCAGTTGCTGATCGTTCAGCCCGGCCAAAGGGAGGCCAGCTTCTGCGGCAACCGCGACAAGCTTTCCCACCAAATGATGGGCAGATCGCTGAGGCATGCCATTTTTGATCAAGTGCTCCATCAAATTCGTTGCGTCAAGATAACCTTGTTCCAGCCGATCCGCAATCTTCGTCCGACACAGTTCCGCCCCCTCGACGATGGGTGCTGCCAAGCCTAAACAAGCTTCCACAGTTTCAAACGAGTCGAACAATGGTGGTTTGTCTTCTTGCAAATCACGGTTGTAGGCTAGTGGCAATCCCTTGACCAACACCAACAAGGTCTGGAGATTTCCGATGACGCGAGCCGATTTGCCACGCGTCAGTTCCAATGTATCCGGATTGATCTTCTGGGGCATGATCGAAGATCCTGTACAAAACTGCTGTGGCAATTTTAGAAAACCGAACTCCACAGTTGACCACAGTATCCATTCCTCGGCCCAGCCACTGAGATGTTCCGCGATCATAGTCAATACAAAGGCCGTTTCGAGCACAAAGTCTCGATCACTGCTGATATCGATACTGTTGGCCGCAACCGATTCAAAACCAAGCTCCGCGGCGGTCGATTCTCGATCGATCGGCAAACTGGTACCTGCGCACGCTGCCGCGCCTAAGCCACAGCAGTTCACTCGGCGACGACTGTCGGACACTCGCTCGCGGTCGCGCTGGAATTTCTCGATGTAGGCTAACCAATAATGAGGTGCTAATACCGGTTGAGCCCGTTGCATGTGTGTGTAAGCAGGTAGAATCACCTCCATATCGCGCTGGCAACGATTCAGGAACGCGAGCTGCAACGTGCGCAATTGAGAATCTACGCGATCGAGAGCATCTCGAGTCCACATGCGCAGATCAGTTGCCACTTGATCATTTCTGCTTCGCCCAGTATGTAGTTTTCTTCCGACATCCCCCAGGCGTTCGATTAACGCCTGCTCGATATGCATGTGAATGTCTTCCAACTCAATACGCAATGGCATCTCGCCGCGCTCGAGCTGTTTTTCAATATCCTCCAACGTGTCTTCGATCTGCTTCAATTCTGTCGGGGTCAGCAACTTCTGCCGACACAACATGCGCGCGTGAGCTAACGAGCCACGAATGTCATGCTTAAACAACCGATGATCAAACGAAATGCTCTCGCTGAAAGCTTCCAATCGTTTGTCAGTACCAGCCGAAAAGACGCCGCTGCGCGATGGTGAAACCGTCAATTGTCATTCCTCGTCTGCCCGCCAAGAAGTACGCTCGATTGCCTTGCTGATTCCTGCTCAACGTGGCCACGGAAGGAGCAGGCTCGAATTCGCAACTTTCGCACAACTATGCTGTCAGCCATTGATCTAGAAATACAGTTCGAGCCACAATCCCTGTCCATACACTTTAGCCACCATCCATAACCGGCTCGAAAGTGCATCATCATTAGAATTCACAATTTGTGAAAGGGGGGCGAACGCTCGCCATGGACCCGCGTCAAGATTTCTGCAGCAACATCCAAAATAAATCGTCAGCCAGATAGGGAATAGGCATATAGTCCGGCAATACGTTGAGGAGCCTGCCTGCCATACGACCAGCCGCCGAGCTGTTCAATTTGTACTGCAACAGCGATTTGGCATGTCCACCATTGATCCATTTCGCAGGTCTGCCAGTGGCAATTTCGCGAAAGCCATATCGACTTGCCAAATCTCGAAATGTACGTGGACTAAACCAATGTAACACGCTCGGCGGAGAATACTCATGCCAACGCTGACCAAAAACGCGTGCCGCGATGCTGGCTCTATTCCACGATTCGACCAACCAGTACCCTGACGGTTTGGTAACACGGGCTATGTTCTTCAGCGAGGTTGATACATCTACAAAGTGTGCCACCACCTGAATCATGGATATCAAATCAAATGACTGGTCGTCAAACCCATGCTCGCAATCCATCGATTCGCATGTGCCCACGCGCACGTCTAGCCCCAACTTTTTCTGGGCGTGCTCAGCCATCGCTCGATTCGGTTCGATACCGATGCCCTGCCACCCGCAATCCGTAAAACCTTGCAAGATAAAACCAGCCGCAGAACCAACGTCTAACATTTTGCCGGGTCGTAAGTATTGCGCGATACGGCGCCCATACCATCGACCATGGGCGCGCAAAATCCGTCCCTCGGCTAAATAATCTGGATATCCAGCGCCTCCTCCTTGAAAATAATCATCGCCATATATCTCGTGGGTGTGTTCGGCTGCAACTTCGATTCCAGCAAAGCGATGATCACAACTCGAACAATCGCGAATTTCGTAACCATGGGCCACAAAGGAAAAACTACTACTGTTGCGGCAAAGCGGACATTTCACGTTGTACTCGTTTCATTCATCGTTGAAATACTTTTGGCTGTGACGCGATTCCTCGCTGAATGTTGTCTCCGGCATGTGCATTGGACGCAATTCTTTACCAAAGCATAATCTGAAAATGAAACTGAATAAAACGCCACGTCTCACTTAGTCAGCGGCCACGATTCATCGATTACAACATGCGCCAATGACAATATTTCAACCAAATTCCGCAAATCCAGTTGAATGCCACTACGACGGCTGAGGCGGTCAATGCGGTAACTATCGCATTGACAAACAACTGCATCGGTGAAAGCCGACCACGTGGGCTGAACATAATATCTGACCAGCCAATTCCGCCCAGACAAATTCCCAGCAAAATAAACCAGCCAATGCGAGTCAACCAAGGCCAATGTATGTCGTTCAGTGTTGCACGTAGCCAAAGCGTACTAAAGCTCGTTAGTGTTATCGCGGTCAGCCCGCCCATAAGAATAATTCCACTCCAAGACACAGACATCCAACGCCAATCGGTTACAACCAACGATGCCGCAGCTGCGCTCCCCGTAATTCCAACTGCACATACAACCATTAATTCCATTAGTGTTCGACTGGATGTGCGTTCAACCTTGTCTTCTAAGCCCGATGACTCGAAGGTGGCCCAGGAGCTCCATGTTCTGACAGCCAGCGAGTACGCGAACCCACATACGAGAATCGTTACCCAACTGGCTACCCAAGTGCTAAAGGCAAACCGAACCATCAGCCTCAGTTGTACACACACGATGAGCAAGGTCAGTGCAGCAAATACAGCACATCTCGCTAGTGGAAACTTTCGAAATTTGGGCCAGCAAAGAACGATCGGAATTGCCAACCAGCATGCTACGGAAGTTGCCAATCCGGGAATCAGTAACGGCAATTTATCGATCCGATAGCTGCTGTGCAGCCACCCTATAATCATCGCCAGCGACGTCAAAGCAATGGAGCAAGCGATTGCAGTACGTAGTACCAGGCCTTCTCGCCAAAGCAAAACTGGGTTGATTGCAATCAGCACAATACTCGGAGTGACAAAACAGGAAAGCGTTAAAGCATGCAATTCGGTGAAAGCCCAAACAGTCTGTCCACCGAGCAATTGCCAGGTCAGATATCTAAAGTACGTATCCAAAAAAGCAACCGCAGTGACAAGCCCCGCCGAGACGAGTTGTCCGAGTATGGCGAGCCCTGCACAGCCGATCCAAAAATTGCGGACGGCCTGCGGAGACGTATCCGCGATTAACTTTCGTCGCTGGGATATTGGCTCAGCGTCCTGCAGCCAATTGTCCGAAGCGCGTACTTGTACACCGGAGGCAATTTGGTAAGAAGAGGAATCATTGTGGTCCATTGAAGTATGCAGCCAGCCTTGGGTTAAAAATGCTCGTCGCGCCGATACGATAGGGCATGGTTATACTGTAGACTTGAGTCTGAGCGCAGGCGCGATGGATTGATGACCTTCGTTTTTTTGCCCTTCAATTAGAGCTCAATGATTGTCGCTTTTCACTAATCACAAGAAACTGGACTGTGATGTTCTGGTTGCTGGCGGCGGTGCCGCTGGCCTTCCCTGCGCACTGGCCGCAGCCCGTTGTGGTGCGAAAGTCATTTTAATACAAGATCGACCAGTACTGGGTGGCAATGCTTCCAGTGAAGTGCGCATGCATATTGTGGGAGCCAACGGAACAGGCAGTTTTGAACGCGGAGCTGAACTTGAGACCGAAGCCCGCGAAGGGGGCATCGTTGAGGAGCTTCGCTTGGAGAACAGTGTGCGAAATCCTCAGCGTTCCGCAGCCATGTTCGATTTGATCCTGTACGACAAATGTCGCAGTGAACCTAATTTAAATTTGTTGCTCAATACGACGGTGGTCACCGTAGAAATGGAAGGGGAATGTATCGTTGCCGCATTGGCCTTGCGCACAAGCACTGAGGACGCGTTCCGCATCACTGCGAGAATCTTCATCGACTGCACGGGCGATGGCCGATTGGGCGCACAGGCCGGTGCAAAATTCATGGAAGGTCGAGAAGGCCGCGAGCAATTCGAGGAGTCCCTTGCACCTGCCCAGGCGGATCGATCTCGATTGGGATCCACCATTCTTTTGCAAGCTCGCAAACACGATCGGCCAATGCCCTTTGCGCCTCCTCATTGGTCGCGACGGTTTTCGCGAGAGGATCTCAAGTATCGATTGTACGCGACCCCGGGCCACGAAGAACCGACACACGAATACGGTTATTGGTGGGCTGAGTGGGGAGGAATGTTGGATACCATCCGCGACAATGAAGCGATTCGGGATGAATTGCTCGCAATCGCGCTAGGAATTTGGGATCACGTCAAGAATGGACCACCTGGTGCAGACACACATCACGATCCACTCCAAGCTTCCCAGTGGGCATTGGAATGGATCGGCTTTCTGCCTGGCAAACGCGAAAGCCGGCGATTCATAGGTCAGCATATCTTAACCGAGCATGATATTCTTCGCTCGCGAGAATTTCCGGATGCTATAGCCTACGGTGGATGGTCTTTAGACTTGCATCCGCCCGAAGGAATCGATGCCGTGGACCAACAACCATGCGAACAACATATCGTTCCTTGGCTTTACGATATTCCTTTACGAGCATGTATCGCACGAGACTTGTCAAACTTGATGTTTGCTGGTCGAAACCTGTCGGCAACTCACGTAGCTTTTTCGTCGACGCGCGTCATGGCGACCTGCGGCGTCGTCGGCCAAGGAGTCGGAACCGCAGCCGCCCTGGCCAGCCAGTGCCAAGTCGAGCCATGCGAAATTGCGTTCGACTCAGACCTTATCCGCCGCATTCAGCAGCGTTTATTAAGGGACGATGCGTTTCTGATCAATCGCGCATCCTGCGACGTTGGCTGCACGATCCAATCCGCGACCATTCGCGCGTCAAGTGAGCAGTTGATAGGAAAGTGTGAACAAGTTCGCTCGGGCCAAACTCGCTCAGTGCATGGCATACGCGGAGCTCCACCGGCGCGAGCACGTCGAGGACTGCACCGCTGGATGTCGTCAGCCGCACAGGGGTTGCCTGCCTGGATCGAATTCTACTGGCCACAGCCCGTTTGCATTCGTCAGATCCAATTGATCTTCGACACAGGCATGCATCGTCACCTGACGCTCAGCCATCATGACGGTTACACATCACGCATGAAATGGGGCCAAGCCCAACCAGAAACAGTTGCTGATTATCGAATCGAATACAAACTAGGAAACAATTGGTACTTATTTGCTAACGTAACCGACAATTATCACAGGCTCCGTCGCCATAGCGCAGAAAACGGTACGGCCATAACCACGGACCTACTACGCATCACTGTCACACGCACCAACGGCATCGATCACGCGCGCATCATGGAAGTCAGCACTTGCTGAATGGTCGCGATTGAATTCATCGCACAGCCTGAGTTCCGCGTGGAACGGATCAGCAATGTATTTTGACTCCTACCAGCGGCCAGTAGATCCACACTGGCGCGGACCTACCGTCGCATTGGTTGCCAATCGAGATAACATCTCCTTCGACCAGGACCCGAACTGCACTCAACGAATTTTGAAGAACCTCTAGTCAACAATTCTTTCCCGCATTCGCTCGTGGATCACTACTGATCGTAGTTGTCGCGAGAGAAGTTTCTGCGAGGGGCTCGTTCACCTCCATATTCGCCACGATCACCACCGGAACGCGGGCCGCGCGGGGGACGATCTGCCTTCGGACGAGCTTCGTTCACAGTGACTCGTCGACCAGCAATTTCCTGTTGGTTCAAATTCTCGATCGCCGCACTGGCTTCGCCCGCGTTTGGCATCTCAACAAATGCAAATCCACGCGAGCGACCGGTTTCACGATCAACGACTATATTGACCACTGAAACTTGTCCGTACTGCGAGAACGCATTCCGCACATCATCCTCGGTTGCCCGAAACGATAAGTTTCCTACATAAATATTGGTCACCTGAAGAACCCTCGCTCAAAACACAACTGACTGGAACAGATGAGCCGCCAATCGGTTCGACAAATCGGTTGGAACAAAAAAAGTCCAGCGAACCCCGTCGTGTCAACCAACGATTGACGCTCAGTTCGGGATTATCTGAGTCCAAATTGTCGCAGTCAATCAGCGCTGTGACGATTTCGAAACAAATTGACCTGGCTAAACTTTTGGTAGAATATCGTTACGTTAAACTTAGCGAACGTATTGGATACATTTTTTCCGCATTTGGAAAACGGAGCAGTGGTTATTCTGTGCAGAGTTTAGTCTGCGCTGTGCCGATGAAAACTTACAGGTAGTCATACTCGCTAAGAGATAAGACTTTCAACTGCTTTTCGTCGAATAAGGAACCGCTTGAGCTGACAACTTTGTCGATGATTTCGCAACCGAAGTAGCATTGTGCCTAATCCGCCGATCCCATCCCGCCAAACAAGGACGAATTATGACGTCTGTCTTGTGCAATCCCTACGAACATTATTTAAGCCGACGAGGTTTTTTGGAGAACATCTCGCGCGTTGCAGGAGGTTCCGCTTTGGGGATCGGCAGCGTGATGGGGATGGGGAGTTTAGTGACTTCGTCAAGTGCCATCGCAGAGCAATTGAAATCGGGGCATAAACGTATCCTCAATGTATTTCTTCATGGCGGCGTAAGCCAGCTTGAAACGTGGGACCCGAAACCCAATACGGACACAGGTGGCCCATTCCGTGCTATTCCAACATCTGTACCTGGCGTCCACATTTGTGAACTGTTGCCACATACCGCAAAGCAGATGCATCGCTTGTCACTGATCCGTGGTCTCGATACCAAGAACAGTGATCATGGCCGTGGTGTAGTGGAGATGACGACCGGTCATAAACAAACACCCGGAGTCGATTATCCGCATTTGGGAGCTGTGGCGGCCAAATCGCTGGTTCCGTCAAATTTCCCATTGCCAGCTCACATATTGGTTCGCAGTTCACCAGGCCAGCGCAACGTGGAGTCGGAGTTTCATAAGGCGGCGTACCTCGGTCCCAAGTTCGCTAGCGTTGCAATGTACGATGGAAAGCCGCCTCCCAACACAGAGCGGCCGGCCGAGTTGTCGGGCCAAGCCGATTTACGCAGGAATCAAATGCGCATGCAGATGAACGATCGATTTGCTGGCAGGCGCAAGACCGCTGATACCGACGCCTACCACTTTTCTTACGATCAAGCGCGTGATTTGTTGGAGCAGCGCCAAGTGTTTGACATCACTCGTGAATCGGAGGCCGACCAGCGGCGATATGGTATCAGCGAATTTGGCAAGCACTGCCTATTGGCGCGAAGGTTAATTGAATATGGTGTCCCTTACGTTCAAGTGAATCATGCTGATTATGACTCGCATCACGAGAATTTTGATTTTCATATCGAACAGCTTGGTGAATTTGACCAGCCCTTTGCTTGCCTGGTAAACGACTTGGCTGAGCGTGGATTGTTAGAAAACACTCTAATATGTGTCATGAGTGAATTCGGACGGACGCCCAAGATCAACAAGACCTATGGGCGTGACCACTGGGGCACGGCGTGGAGTGTAGCGGTTGGAGGCGCCGGCATTCAACCGGGCGCGGTCATTGGTAAAACGAATGAAAACGGTACGGCAGTGGTCGAACGCGCTGTCGACCACGGACATGTCTTTCACACGCTTCTGCAAGCCGTGGGAGTCGATTCGACAGCCGACTTTGAAATCGGTGGAAGAAAGTTTCCGATCGCCGATCCATCTAAAAGTGCGATCAAGGAGCTATTAGCATGAACATACTCGCTGAAACCAAAATTGAGCCCGAAAAAACGAAAGTCGCATGGGAATTCAAACACACTCGCCCGTTGATCGCCTGCGCCTGGGATCCAAAGAACCGTTACCTGTTTTTTGGCGCTGAAGACAACTTGGTGCATCGATATGAATTGGCTAACAAGCAGGTAACGCCACTGGCACATCATGATAGTTGGGTCCGCAGTCTTGGTTCGTCGCCAGATGGAGAGGTGTTTTACAGTGGCGGATATGACGGGCGGCTAGTGTGGTGGCCGGCCGCTGCAGAAAAACCTACTCCTATACGTACAATACAGGCACATCAAGGGTGGTTGCGTTCTTTGGCGTCCAGCCCCGACGGGAAGTTTGTGGCCACGTGTGGCAACGATCGATTGGTAAAACTGTGGGACGCGAGCGACGGTAAGCTGATCAAGGAATTTGCCGGTCATCAATGCCACGTCTATAACGTCGTGGTTGCACCCGACAGCAATTCTGTATTCTCGTGTGACCTCAAAGGTGTCGTCAATCGCTGGCACATTGCGTCAGGTGAGCGGCAGGAATTGGCGACTGTCAAAGCCCTCCACGGATACGACACAACTTTTCGCGCCGATATCGGAGGCGCTCGGAGTATTTCTCTGCGCGGCGACGGAAGTCAACTTGCGCTCGGAGGCATTACCAATGTCACGAATGCATTTGCAGGAGTTGGAGAAATTGCCGTCGCCTTAGTCAATCTGACTCAACCAAAACTGGACCTTCTGCTCGAGTCCAAAGACAAAACCCGAGGCACAACTTGGGGTGTTGCCTATCATCCGGCTGGTTTTTGGATTGGTTTATCCGGAGGTAGCGGTGGTTGGCTGTATTTCTGGAAGGGAGATACCAACCACGAGTTCTTCAAAATGAAACTCAAAGACGATGGACGAGGCCTGTGCATTTCACCTGACAGAAACCAAGTCGCCATAGCTCACGCGGACATGCACTTGCGGGCCTACACTCTGCACGGTTGATTAGTAAGTTGAAAGACGCCCTATTAAACGTCAGTCCTGCAAGTGCTCGTGTTAAGGCTCAAAAAAATACTCGCTCCAAGCTGAACAAAATACTCGTTCCAAGGCTCTGCCGGCTCCGCCTTGGAACGTGGTGCACTTGAGGCTCCGCCACATCTTATCGATATAACGCCGACGGTTTACGGGAAACTGGTGCTTGCTAAATCTTCGATGGAGATTAATTGGACAGCGCCACTTTCGAATATGTTGTTAGAACTAAGTCGGTCCAGCGAAATC
>CAZVBC010000169.1:0-14629 GCA_964625155.1 uncultured Pirellulaceae bacterium | reverse complement strand
TATTTAGCGGGACGGCATCCCGCAGCATTCAATTTTGACTTCATTTACCGTGGGCGTGTGGAGCGGTCGCAGCCGCTCGAGCCGACCTAAACGTGTCAGACTCTAAGAACGCGAGGAGATTGAGAATTTCGTTCTTAGTAAGTACGTGCAACAATCCGTCTGGCATCGAGGATACTCGCGAGGGTGTTCTAATTTCAATTTCGTGTTTGGCCAGTTCAATTGTGTTTTCGGGAGCCAATAGGTTTGTGACCACGAATACCGATTGAGGTGTTTCTTTTTGAATCATGCCACTTACGACTTTCCCGGAGGTAGTGAGAAATTGCCATGCGCGGTACTTCTCGTTTATTTCCGACGATGGCTCAAGCAATTGACGTAACAACTTTTCCCCCGAAAAGCGTTGGGTAAGATTTACCAAGTCGGGGCCCAGGTTGACACCGTGCCCTGAAAAGGCATGACATTGACTACAGCGAGCTTTCTCAAATGCTCGTATCCCGCCTGCAATGGTCTGCTCGTTTTTGATAATGGATAAGTTGCGAAAATCATCCATCGTCCATTGGCGCACAACAGTTGGCGTGTTGCGGGCAAGCATGCGGTCCACGTCTGGTTGATCGTTGCCGACCACCAACTCACCCTTCATGACAATCCAATGACCGGGAAACGTGCAGACGTACGGATAAATGCCGGGTTCCTCGGGGGCAGTAAATCGCATTACGGCGATTCGTGAATTTCGAGTTGGTCCAATCATCGGCGAGGCTTGAAGAATCAACTGACGTTTCTCGGAAGGAATAAAATCCGAGTTCGCATTTTTTGGATCTTTAGCCATATTATTCGCTGCTATACCAACCTCTTCGAGGCTCCCAGGTTTGACGAGCAACCAGTTGTGATCGGTTGCGTCTGGGTTAACGAATACAATCTTCAGTGGTTGACCAGTAACTGCGGTGATTCTCTCCACGGTGAATCGCATGCGTTCTGGTACACAGGAAACCTGCACGACCTTCAAGCCCTGCCGTTGATCAAATTGCGATTCTGCTGCGGTTGGCGAGGGCTCTCGCAAGCCGTCATCAACGACCGTCTGCTTGAGCATTTTCTCAATGCTATAGTTTGAATTACCTTCCCAATGTCGCCGCAGCGTGTGTGAACCAAGCGCGCAGGTTATGGCGTAGGCAAGGTGCTTTTCGCGGGGATGTTTCAAAACGTCCAGCATCGCATCCAAGGCTGGCTTGGTGCCAATATAAGTGGCCGCGATCGCCGCTTGCATTCTTACGATCCCATTTGTATCGTTGGCCGCTGCACGCAGCAAATCGATCGCATTTGGCAAGTGTGTGTGCCAATATCGAAGTTGACCAGTGGCCGCCGCGCGAGCGTGGTGATCTTCGCAGGCAAGTAAGTCAGCCAGTAATTTCGCGTTCACTGTACGAATTCCACGGTACAGCCAAATCGCTTCTATTTGATGATGGCGATATCGCAAGTCGCGGGGATCGAGCTGTTGCACCCACTTATCCAATGCCTGTTTAACTTCGTCGGCTGGTCGGTCGCGCAATTCACGCTTTGCCCAATATCGATATCGATACTCGGGCCGTTTGAGAATTTCCAACAATTCTGGGATCGATGCGCCGTCGATGCGAGGAGCCGCTTGCGAGCTCTTTCCCTTAGCCGTGATGCGCCAGATGCGACCAGAATGCCGATCGCGACGTTCGTCGCGCAGTGAATACTGTGCGTGGCCCTTTACCGGGTTATACCAGTCGCAAACATAGAGAGCTCCGTCGGGACCAAAACTTATGTCGACGGGAATAAAGCTTAGATTGGTTGAGAAGATCAAATCCCTGACGTATTCTTCCTCGTAACCAGAATCGGTCTCTTTCCATTTCAGAATTTCGACTCGATTGGTTGGCTTGTAACGGACCTTAATAAAGTTCCCGCGCAGTTCATCTGGAAAAGTAGCAAAGTCAACAAATTCCTGACCACACGTTCCCGAATATGCTGTCAGTCCATCGGGTTTTGGATGTTGTTGAGGATAAGGTGGATCCAGCGAATGAAATGCTTCTGCATAAATCGGATGACTGGCGACGTGCTGGCCCCAGTCGTCAAATGTGACGCCCCAAGGGTTTGTACTGGGATAGGTACCAAAACTGGTCAGCCGCTGGGAATCGGGTTCAAAACGAAACCAGCCGCTGTTTTGCTGTCGTACAGGTCCATAAGGTGTTTCCACCTGCGAATGATGGAAGATAGATTCCCGAATCAGTAGGTCTCCGTCCGGCGTCCACACAAAGTCATGCAACGCATGATGCGAATCCTCTGTACCAAAACCTGTCAACATTCGCTTGCGTAAGTCGGCTTTGCCATCGCCATCGGTATCTTGCAGGAACGTCAGATCAGGCATTTCGGAGACGTAAACACCTCCATGGCCCAATTCGAATGACAAAGGAATATGCAAGTCGTCGGCGAAGAGCGAAGATTTGTCAGCTTTGCCGTCTGCGTTGCTGTCCTCTAAAATGACGAGCTTGTCGTTCGGTTTATTGCCAGGGTAAACATGTGGGTAGGTTGTCGAACAACTGACCCATAATCGCCCGCGCGAGTCCCAGCGCATTTGAATCGGCGCGGCGATGTCAGGAAACTGTTCCTCACCAGCGAATAAAGACACTTCGAAGCGCGGGTCAATCTGAAATGCCTTCAACTCGTCAGCGGCAGACAGCCATTCGTTGGCACCACGACTTTGCTTTGTTTTCGGCAATGGAGGAAGATTCGAGTCGTCGATCTTTTCTTCTGTCTTCTTACCTTGAGCCAAATCCCACAAACGCCGATCGCGATTGGCTACCCTTAAGTCAAAGTTCTTCATGGCGGGCAGGAAGTCGAGATATCCGTAATCCTTTCGGCGACCTCCGGTGTAATAGAAGGTATTGAGAGGTCGGTAGCGACGAAAATACTCCTGGTTCTGATCAACAACTAATTGTCGAATCGTTTCATCAACTGGAGGAGCCGGCTGGTCAAACATAGTTCGATAGAGCGTCTGAGCGAATAATTGATAACCCTGTTCGTTCAAATGAATTCCATTATCAGTCAAGTCCGATCCAGGAGATTCCATTTCCTTCAACGTGGCATCAAAGACGTTGGCAAAGCCAACTTGTTGCTCGCGTGCAACTTGATCCATCGCCTGTACATACAGTTGCAATTGACGATTGTTTAAGTCGGCCGCTGGCACACCCAGCACATTTTCATTACCAATCGGCGAAACCAAAATGACTTTGGGAGCAGTACGGCCATTAAAGGCTTTAGTCTTGAGAGAGGCGAGGAACTTGCCTAAATCGTCGCGAAATTTCGATAGTCCTTGTGCTCCAGCGAACGATTCATTGAAGCCGAAGGCCGCTATGATGGTATCGACTTTCTCGTGCGCCAGATGCTGCTCGAGATCCGCGAAATTCTCCGGTCGTGGCTGCGAATCGACCGCGTCAGCAGACCAGGCCAAGTTGCGAATCACTAGGTTATGGGTGGGAAATCTCTGGTGAAGCAAGGCCTCGAAGTGTCCGTAATGTTTGGCTCGGTCAAACAGCGTATTACCAATCAGGGCGATACGTTCATGGGGTTGAAAAGCAATTGGCAAGCGAGTAAATACCGGCTGTGTTTGGCTGGCCCGCGGTGCTGTATCCAAATAAATCCCGTATTCCAAGAATTCAGGATCTTCGACTGGATCCGGTAGACCCGTCGTTGTATGTTTGGCATCGTTTGCGTCGAGCGATTGGGATGTTCCACGTGACTTGACCGCTTTCTTTTCTCGATCTTTCTTTTGTGCGACCAAGTTCGAAGTAAGAACACATACAAGTAAACCGCTCAACCAACAAGTCAAAATTACTTGGATGCATCGAGTCATGTGATCTGTCTTCTGTCCGTAGTAAGTTACTTCAACGCGGATACTCATGGGACAGCACCACGTTCGATTAATTTGAAAGGGTCGCTGTCCAACTAATTCAAGATCCGCATTCTAACGATTACGACATGAGCATGGCAAGTTGCGCAAGATTCCAGTTCGCTACTGCAATATCGTTTAATTTAACCGCGTGCCCATCGAGACTGCGCGTGCTAGTAGCCTTGACCTAACACGGCATTACGCATAGCTCGGGCTGAGGACCTATTATTTGGCGCGCAAAGTGGCGCAGTCCAACTAGATCGTTTATAAAATCAAATCGATGCTGCGTTCCGGTCGAGGAGCAAACTGCTGCGATGTAACGTCAATACCTTACACAGCGAGAATTTCAAATGCGAATAAAAACCTTGTTGCGGTACAGCCAATAACAGGCAAACCAGAAACACAAGCCAACTAGATTGTACCTGAGCAGCGGTTCGTAATCGGTTCCAAACAACTCGAAGAGATCTTGACCCAAGTGAGTTTTCAGCGCCGTAGCAGTCCATGGTTTAAGAAGCATACTCATGACATAGACGGCGATCGAATTTGCTCCGACGACCATTACTGGAAACGTCCATGACCGAAATCCAGCAACATCGATTACACCGTACAACATGCCGAGTATCAAACAACAAATGCCCGTCGAGAACAAAGCCCACGAAGGGGTCCACAATCGCTTGATAATCGGACAGCCTAACGATTGACACCACCATCCCAAACCAATTCCCAGTGCGCCAGCGATGAAAATCGTGGCCATCTTCCAGACGGACGATTTATTTGCTCTCAGCAACTCTCCACACATGAGCCCAAATATCATGGTGGCTAGCGAGGGTATGAAATTGATCGTCTGATATCCACCACTACTGAACTCAAATGGCTTGTTACGTGGAAACCAATTCAGCAACCACAAATCGATAGTATTTCCAACGTTGGCTCCTTTGTGCCACGCAGTAGGCACGCCAGAAAGGTGTTGACGAGCCCAATCAGCGGTAACGCCCAACGCAGAATTCCCGTGGGCCCTTTCAATTCCCGATCCGGCGGCAGTAGTGTATAGCAACCAAGTCCCGGCAAGCAGGAGGATCGCAACGATCCCTTGAAGCCACCTCGACCGGCCCCATAACATGAACAAGAATGGATAACCCAAGCCAATTTGAGTTAACACGTTCATGAGGGACCATTCGGTCGACGGAGCATTGTTTGATATCAGAAAGATCCCCAGCATACATAGGATGAGAGCCCGAGTCAGTGCATGACGCAACATGCTTGACCAACTCTCTCCATTCGTGCGTCGCTTGACGTAAGAGTAGGCCATCGAGACACCGACCATGAACATGAACGATGGTTGAATCAAATCCCAGAACGCGCAACCAACCCACTCGACATGAGAAAACTGGTACTGAACGGATTGCCACCAAACTGAATCAGGAGTACCTGCCAATTTGTTTTTCGCAGTTTGTTGCAGACCAAAGCCATTAAAAGCCAGTGAGATCATTATCAATCCGCGGTACACGTCCAGCGATAACAGCCGCATGTCCGCCTGTGTCGTACGAGCTTCCATAGGAAAATTGGTCCTTGAGTTTGTGCAAGCTAAAGTCACTAAAGTGGCACACCAGCGTCAATGCCGCAAGCTAATCGCGCTAAGTTTCACTCTGCTCGCAGAACATCACCCCGATCCTTGAATTCCAACACCCGAATAGTCTGCCTTTGGAGAATCTCAGGTCAGGTTGCTTCTTTTCAAGGTGAATCTACTGCACCTGATGCGTGCAATGCAACCAGTCCGAGTCAGAACCCGTCAGAGCCTTCGGAACTGACAGCAGTTGCACATTGAGTGATCTAGGGAATCACTTTCAGGCGAGGCTTGAATTTCCCTTGCCGAATTGTTTCCATCATAGTTTGCCGTTGTTCGAATTCATTCGGTTCGTGGTAGGGAAAATGCTCGCCCATGATATTCGCGAAGTTTGTGCGCTGCTCAGTCGAAAGCTCATTCAACATCGCTTGCTCAGCGTCGCGCCGCAGTTGGTCAATTTTTAATTTAGTTTCATTTTCTATGCGGCGGATTTTATCCGTAAGATTGACTCTCTGATCTTCGGTTACCTCGACTGCATTACCCAGTCGCCCGTTCAATAGTGCCTCGGCCATGCCAGCACGATACACTTCTACGCGATACAGAATTTGGGCGAATCGTTTAGCTTGATCAGGCGTCAAGATTTCATCGATCGCTGATTTGTGGCCAGCCTGCTGTTCTTCCATCATCTTTTTCATTTCTTCAATACGCTTTTTTTGATCCTCAGGAGAATTAGGGAGCTGGAGATGGCGACTATCTTTTGATCGTTGCAATAACTTTTGTATTTGTTTGGCCTCCTCTTCTTGAACAGCGTCACGCTGTTGGTCAGACAGTCCTAGCTCTGCGCAAACCGATTCATTGCGCAGCAAACGAAACAACTCCGACGGATTGCTAGGATCTGGGCCAGCAAAGATCTTAAAGCTAGGACGTGGCGTAATCGCAGGTAGTTGATTAGCTCTGGCTCGATAAAACAGTATTGTCATCGCGACGCAAACTGAGCCGATGAGCAGCAAGTGAGATGCTTTGCGCATGATTTTTTACCCGTGGATGAATCTTGTGACAACCTACAACACAGGGATCGGAGGAACTAGTCGAGAACTATTCGCCCCATCCAAGTAGTAATTCTATTTCATCCAGGGAGGACGTGCGCTTACGTCGAGCTGTTAGCAATTACATAGATCAGAATTGCGCGCAAACTTCATGGCATATTTCTCGCTTACCAGCGCCGAGTGGCTTTGCCAGATTCGACTAGATTCGCAGCCTCATTACTTAAACCATAAGGCATACTCGGAAGATTCAACTCTAAAAATATCGTGTATCTCGCGTATTGGTCACTGCTGTTGATAACTGCTGCTGGAGCAATATGCATAACACTCGTTGGTTGTCCGTTCCAGGTAATTAGGAACAAACCACCGCCTAGCGCTGGTTCTTGTCGCAGGTCGTACAATTGCTGCAACTCGGACACAAGTCGGTTTGGATCGCCGGTTAATCCATGGAGACTCAATCTCTGCAATCGTTGATAACGATCAAAATAATACGTTAATGTACCGGCTAGGTCCGTCGACTGCGTACCCGTGACCAATGGTACGCGCATGCCGTCGAGGTTAACGTCGGCAAGGACCATGCTGACCCGGTTGAACATCGATGTGACCGATTGCGGCGAGATCTCAAAACGCAATACGTCACGTAACTGGTGAGCGGTGGGTAGAGCATGATGGCTGGCCAACTGTCCAGGCGCAAATGAAAGTTGAGGATTCGCCATTGGCTGGCTACTCAATTCAGAAATGTTTCCAACACCAACTGCGGCCGGGTTGGGTATCACGGTGCCATCGGCGGCAACTTGCCAGGTACTTTGTTGGTTTGCGGCGTTATTTTCGCGTCTACTAGTGCTGACATTAAAAACCGTTTCGGCGATAGATTTTGCCTGTTTGCCAGCATCGGTCTCAAACAACAGGTACGGTCCACCAGCAGCTCCAGTGAGTAGCATCAATGCGGCAAGCGGCTTTTTGGGGAACATGTTACTTTCCACTTTTTATTCTGCATCAATCCGATTTGGACAGCACCATTTTCGATTATCCGGAACGCGCTAGCACTTTGTTACAGTTAAGAACTAGGGTTCGCGGAAACGGGAGATTCGGTTTTAGTCTCGAAATCAAAAGGAAAACCGGGTGCAAACGCACACCGACGAGTTATCCCGATAGGAGCTTTTCACTTATCGAAAGTGGCACTTACTTACTGAGCGACAATCGCCTTCGAATAATCATCGTCAATTTCATCCATCAATCACTTGGGAACTTGGCGCCGTTGTCCTATTCAGCACAATCGAGTTTGATGAAGTTCCTGGAAAAATCATCACAAAACCTGACGTAATTATTTGGATCGTGATGTGCTCGATAGATTTGGCGATAGTGATTTTCGTACCACTTTCACGAGAGGTGTCCGTTGACTTCTGAGCACGGCCGGATGGCACAATGGCATTGGATGCTCAATGTTGGTCAGCAGTGGCTAGCACAGGTGCAGCAAGGTGCAAACCTGGAAACTGTCGAAAAATTATTGCGCCGCGATTTGACGGTGTGGCAAGCGAGCATGTTAATCGAACAAATTCGGCTGCGCCGTCGCGCGGTGAATCGATTTCCGGATGCTGAAAAATGGTGGTGGACGGATCGTGGATTGCAGCAAGCCAGCGACTGGTGCTGTGCCTTGTTTAAGGCTCAGTTAATCCCGCCAAACGAACGTGTTATCGATTGCTGTTGTGGCGTAGGAGCAGATTTGGTGGCTTTGGCGAATCGCTTCGATGTGATGGGAATAGATCGAGATCCAATCGTGTCCCTATTGGCTGCCGCTAATTTGAGATCTCATAACGTACATGGACATTTGGTAGTTGGGGAGTTGCCGTCAATCATTGGCCTCAATCAAGCGTTTTGTTTGCATATAGATCCGGACAGACGTCCCCAGGGACGACGCGTGAGCCAGGGAGAAGGATTTAGTCCACCGTTAGCAGAAGTTCTGTCGATGGCTGGGCGAAGTCGCGGAACAATTATCAAACTCGCGCCCGCAACAGATGTCACCGTTCAATCGATTGGTGGTTTTCAACGAGGGTGGATTGGATCAGCCGGCCAGTGCCGCCAACAATTGTTGATCCGGGGCGCATGTTGTACAAGTTTTACCGCCGAAAGATTTGCCGCGTTGTGCGATCATCCAGACTCGCCTGAAGTCTATCAGTGGCATTCCCCCATTGGTCAAACGCCAGATATTTCCGACCAAATTGGAGATTATGTCTATGATATCCATCCGGTACTCCATGCCGCTAATCTACAGTCGGAATGGGCGCAGGAAAAATCACTCCGCGCGATCACGGCACCGGCTGGCTACTTTACCAGTTCAATGCGTCTGGAGTCCGCTTGGTTACAGCGTTTTCGTGTACTTGATGTCCTTGCGTGGGATCAGCGCAAAGTGCGCAGTTGGCTTCGCCATCGTATGGCAGGCATCGTTGAAGTGAAGAAAAGGCTGGTAGAGTTGGATGCAAATTTGCACCAACGTCGGCTCAGTCAGACTGACGGCGAACCTGTAACTCTCTTAATCACGCGAATGGCCAACAAGACAATCGCCATTGCAGCCAAACGCGACTAATAACCAAGGAATATGCTCACGCAAAAACTAGACTGCTGCATGACTGAGCCAATCTAGCTGGCCCATGACTAATCGAAGAATTTACGAATTTATCTAGGCCTGCAAGGGGACGAAAAACATCCGCACTACACATTTACTTGAGTTGGTAGCACATTAGTTTATCCTGCTCGCGCAAATAGAGTTTACCATCGGAAATCACGGGGTAAGCCCACGACTTGCCTTCTTGATACGCTGGCTTGAATGAGGCCACAACTGAATAAGTGCTGGGAGAGGCAAGCACCAGGGAGAGCATTCCATCTTGAAATCGATACAGGATGTGACCGTCTGCATAGATCACGCTAGCTTCACCGTTACCATCGCCACGTTGAGGCCCCCAAGCGGTTTTTCCGTCTGACATGCGCACACAGATTGGTAAACCATTGCCATTACCGTGACCGCAGTAGACATAACCATCGCTCAAAATCATACCACCGTGCTTGTTTTGTAGTTCATTTGCTTTCAGCGAATAAACCTCGACCATCTCCACTTGGTTTTCCTTCGCAGGCTTCAATTGAATTAGTCCGCTGCCGGTACCATAACCGCTGGAGCAAAACACTAGATCGTTTTCGATCAAAACTGTAGGAATATTGGCGGTCGCGTTTGCCACATAGCTATAACGCCACAGCAACTTACCATCGCTGGCTCGGATGCCAATTACTCCACGTCCAACCAATTGCACGTATTGTTTTACGCCGCCACCATTGGAAATCATTATGGAGGCATAACCAGCTCCGTCGCGCAGCCCCTTCTCGTTGACTCCAGACTCGCTGCCGTAGTTGGGCAATACACAACGCCAGATTTCACTTCCCGTCATTTTGTCCAATGCAACGACCATTCCATTGTCGCCGCCTGGAGTACATACAACCCAGTCGCCGTCCACCAGCGGAGATTCACTAAAACCCCAGCCGCTCATCATTTTGCCGTTCCAGTCCGAGAAGGGACGGCTCCACACTTTTCTACCATCGCTGGCTTTCAAACACACGATACTGCCGTTCGATCCAACGGCATAGATACGATCGCCATCCACACAGGGTGTGGTTCTTGAACCGTCGTAGCTGTGTTTCGGATCGACTTCTGTAATTAACTGCTTCCATAATTGACGTCCCGACGTCGTATCGAGCGCAAAGATCGCTTGGCCTGCACCCGTGTTTCCAGAAGTGTAGATGCGTCCATCGACAACAGCCACGCTGGCGTATCCTTTGCCAATGCCTTCCGCCATCCAAGCTAACTGCGGCCCCTTAGGACCAATTTTTTTCCACAAGCCAGTTTCGCCGGATCGACCATCACGCGCCGGTCCACGAAACTGCGGCCAATTATCCGCCAATGCCGACGTGCTCAGACTGCATATCAAGCCTATAAATAAACATTGGAAAAGCATAACTCGCATCAAAGTCTCCGCTCAGCAAGTACCTGTAAACTATGCCAACAAACACGCATGTCAGCGATCAAAGGTGCATGCGAGATTATTACACAGCCAGCCCGAATCGTCATTACCGCCAACTCCACTTAAATGGCTAACGTGTCCGGCGTCTGGTGCTCTATTCGCTTTTAGGGAATTTGGCCAATATGCGATCGAGCGCATTAGCAAACGACTGGCGATCGCGCTGACTATAGGGCTGAGGACCGGGAATAACCATCCCAGCACCACGAGCGGCGTCAAGCAAATTGCGTGTTGCCAATCTCCCAGCAATTGTTGAAGCTTGGTACTCTTCGCCTCGAGGATCAATAACCCGCACTTCGCGAACCACCAACTCTGCTGCCAACGGGACGTCAGCCGTGATGACCAAATCACCCGGCTGAGCGTTTGCACAAATGTACTTATCAGCCTCGTTTGCCCCTGATCGAACCAAGACTTTGGTGACCAGTGAATTATTGCCGGGCAAGTTAATGGGCTGGTTGGCCACCATACAGACCGACAATTTCAGTCGCTTGGCTGCCCGCAAGATGATCTCCTTGACCTGCTTGGGAGCCGCATCCGCATCGATCCAAATTCTAGGTATGTAACCGTTCAAGTCCGTTCAAGTGTCTCTTCTGCGCATCAACGAAATCAAATTGATATCAGACAAGCGGATTTTGCTTGTAGTTTGCTGAAAAAAACCTGAATAATCTCATGTTTCGCGACGCTGAATTAGATTGCCGGGAAATTGGCACGAAAAGTGATCATACATCACCGGCAATGCAGTGAGAACGGCGAATCGGTCATAGTGACTGGTTTCGTGGCAGCTCGAAAATGGGCGATGAAAGTGCGAGGAATTATCGATTATGAAAAATATCCTGTTGAGCATGTGTTTGGTGGCTGGTCTGATGTCAAGCGGCATCACGATTCAATCTGTCCGGGCGGAACATGGCATTACTGACGGAGGATGTTACCGACCGCCACATCATCACCACCATCAACATTACAGTTCGGGGTATGGAAGTTACATGACTCCTTACCGCGCAGCCTATTACGGCGGAATCCAACGAGTCCCTCAGGTCATTGTCGTCCCTGGCGGTTACCGAAGTGGATTTGGATACTCATCGCCTTACGGCTCGCCAGCCATTTCGACCTTTGGCGTTGGGCCAAGTTTGGGAACATTCGGAGTTCCTCCGACCTACGGCATGGGGTACTCGAGAGTCTACGGTAGTTATCCAGGTCTAGGATATGGCAGCGGGTTTGGAATTCGAATTGGATTTTAGGACGAACGTGTTTCAGATCGAAGGTCGATACTCGCAATTGTGATACTTGTGTGACAATAATGCTCCTTGGTGAGGCCAGTCTGGCTGATTGGACGGTCGAACCAGGGAGCTTCGGTTTTTCTGACCAAATTGCGAGAGTCTGATGTCGAGAATATGGACGAGCTTTTTGCTCTGCGTCTGGATCTGGCTGGTTCAGAACAGCTATCCTCCGGTACTTGGGCAGTCGCCCTCATCCAAAGAATCGCGAGACTTTGTTCAGCAAATTGAAGTACTCAAGAGTCTCCAGCGAATACTGCGTGCGATTGAGCAAGGAGAACTAAAGGCTCAGTTTGACGAGAATGCAAGTGAGAATCCGCAGCAACTAGAACTGAGTTCGGCTCGGATTCGCCAGCTATTGGAAATCGCACGCACGTTGGATGGTGCCGAGTCTATTGCGGACAGTTCCCAGGTACTAGGAGATTTGTCTCCAGAGCTATTGCGCAAACTAACATCGGATCCACAATCACGAGAATTCTTGCGGTCGATCCTGGAGTCCATGCAAAGCGACCAACAACAGGTCGAGCTTTCTGGCAACACAATTCCACAATCGCGCGCATCGGATGACGAACAACCACCATCTGTCTTACCAAAGTCGGGGTTATTGTCGAACGTAGGTGACGCGCTGCGCAACTGGCGATTACCAGTGCCAGAAAGTAATAACCAACAATCATCAGCAAACCGATCCACTCAGAAACAATCGACTGAATTGGGCTTGGATTCACAATTTGCTAGACGTTTGCGCGGTTCGAATTTTTGGGACACTGTGCAGAAGGCAGTTGAAAATCAGCGGCTTCAATTGCGGCCAGCAAGCCAATCGGACGATACCCGAAGTAAATCTCAAGCGGATCCATTCAACTCGTCCGAAAAAACATCGGGGAGCGTAAACTCCAGCAACTTAAAGTCGATTAGCGATTCGCTGGGAAAATCACTACAAGATTTGAGTAAGGGAATTGGCAAGAAAATAAAACAAGTTGCCAGCGATCCTCGCTTTCGCCCTCCCGAGCGTCCAAAAAAATCCGATCGACTGTTTACTTCTGAGCCATCGCGATCATCGCCTGAGATTAAAAAGCCTCCGGCGGGCGGTGCTGCGGCAACCGAACCGACGAGCGAATCGGTCGCTGCGCGAGAAGAACTCGCGGATATAGATTCTGCCACAATAACAACCCCGCAAAGCAATGTGGAACAATCGAATGCTAATGCGATAGGCAATGGAGGCTTACTTGCCTTGTTGTCCCTGGTGCTATCGATCGTCGTGTTAGTGATCGTTGGCTATATCCAAAAAAAATGGTTTGTAAGTCTTTGGCATGAATCGATTACCGAAAGGCGCCAATCGATAAAGCCTTGGGAAGTTAGCAATCGAAATGACATCGTCAGGGCCTATCATCAGCTCGCTGGAACTGGTCACAACCCAGCTTCGGATTGGTGGACCCCTCGTCGCGCAGCCCAACACCTTGCAACGAAGAATCCAACCGCTGGGCAGCCGCTGCAACTGCTGCTGGAACTGTATGAAAAAGCTCGTTACTGTCCCGAACAATTCGAGTTGACAGATGCAGAAATTGAATCAGCTCGACGTGCCTTGGAGCGATGCGAAAAATGTTCATCGCCATAAGACTGAAGGCTCAAACCAATAGAGCCTACTACGGCACCGGCCTGCGATGTTTTGACAAGATTAATTTTCGTAGCCTGCGCCGATTGACCATACTCTTGGGTATGGGATGGATCTGCTTTTGCGTCTTGGCCCAAGCAATTTGCCTTGGTCAACCAAACTCGTCGTCGAGT
The DNA here is from genome assembly GCA_964625155.1 of uncultured Pirellulaceae bacterium. Classification (GTDB taxonomy): domain Bacteria; phylum Planctomycetota; class Planctomycetia; order Pirellulales; family Pirellulaceae; genus Aureliella. The sequence continues at coordinate 1,001 of CAZVBC010000169.1, read as the reverse complement.
GGAGCAAAAATCGATCTATCTCGTTACGAGTTATTTCAGATGTTATTAGAGGAGCAGAACCTAGTAATTTCAAATCTCGGAGAATCGCTGGCCGATCCTCAACAGTCAGTTATCGTCGCGATCGGCGACAAAAATGTTTTCTCGCAGTCTCTTTTGAATAAATTCTACAATTTTTCGCAAGCTGGCGGCGCCATATTATTGGCTTGCAATCACGAATGCCAAACCCGTTACGGTGTGATCCAACCTGGCCCAGTGGTATCGAGCGATTCAGCGGTATTGGATCGAGAAGTGGACGATATTCTGCAAATTCGTCAAATCAATCTGTTTCATCCGCTCACTTCCGGAGTTAGTGAGTTAGCAGTGGCTAAGACCGGATGGCTCGAATTACCTCTCCCACTGAATTCAGACTGGCAGGTAGCTGCCCTTTTGCCAAACAACGCTTTTCCCCGGGCCGGTCGAGGTCAACCGCTTTTAGCGACAGGTGATATTCCTCAGCCTCGTCGAGGCGATGGACGCGTTGTATTGTCAGCTGCGACATCCTTGTTCTCGAACCACAACCTTTGGCAAAGCGAGAACGCCATATTTGTAATTCGGATTGCCAATTATCTGGGTTTTCAACGTTCGCGATTATGTTTTATCGTCGATTCGCAGCAAATGGACACGTATCGCCACAGTCCATTGTTACAACGCTCGCCAAAGCAACTCCCTCCTATTAATCCAAGCGATGTACCGCTTCAGGAAATGGACGCACAGACTTTATTGAAGTTAGCAAACGGTGTGTTGTCGGAAGTGGAACAATCCAATGTGCTTAATGAAACGCTGCGATATCGACCACGCAATATTCGCCCAGCGACCTACGCGCAAATGTTGAGCATCGTTTTGATGGCAATTTGCGTTCTATGGATCTGCTGGAAACTCATACGTCGACAATCGCAATTTCGTTTACCAGTGCCGTTAGCGCGCCGCCCCAGTCCAGCATTTAACCAACATCGCTTGCAGGC
>CAZVBC010000168.1:0-14637 GCA_964625155.1 uncultured Pirellulaceae bacterium | reverse complement strand
ATGGGGTGGTCCGATGAACCGCCATCCATCGAAGGCCACTACGCGCAAGTTACCTGGCAAAGACAAGAGATTTTTACATTGCCCAACTGGACCACTATCGCTCAGCAGCGCCACACCTGTCTGCTTCCAATGCTGGCGCGTCATCGCTTGCAGTGGCCATTGACGTGTCTGCCAAACGTGCTTCAGCGCTTCTCGAAGGACTGGTGGGGGAATCTCTCGAAGACTCGACTGAGAAACCCACCAAGGACGCTCCAATCCAGTTTGGCTTGTAACGACTTGTGGTACAGCTTCCGCAGATGCTTGCTGTGCCAACCAATGACTCGCGACATCGGATAGAGCGTCGATACTCTCGCGCGCGATTTCGAGGAACGTTAGTAATTGTGCATCAATACCATGAACATAATGCTGGCGAGCCAATGGCAGCAGCCGATTGCGAAGGAAGTTCCGAGAATAACGATCATCCGCATTGGAATTGTCGACGCGATAATCCTGGCCCAGCTCCGACAGATAATCAAGCACGTCTCTGCGAAATGTGCCAAGCAATGGTCGGGCCAACTGTAATCCATCACCTAGGACACGCAAAACTCTAGGCCCAGCAATGCCAGCTAACCCGGAACCACGAAAGAGGTTGTGTAACGCCGTTTCTATTCGGTCGTCAGCCGTGTGTCCGGTGACCACACAGCGCGCACCAATTTGGTAAGCAGTGTTCGTGAGAAAATCGTATCGTGATCGGCGCGCAGCTTCTTCGGTGCGTACGGATTCGCAAACCAAATCTGCTTCTCCCTCGAAGTACGCGACCTCGAGCTTGAGACATAAGTCGCGCACAAACCGCGCATCATCATCGCTGGCAACCCCGCGCCAACGGTGATTGAAGTGACCTACGACTAGATTAGCTGTGCTGCCAGCAATTCGCAGCAGCGCTCGCAGAATCGCTACGCTATCGGGACCACCACTGACCGCCACCAGCACTTTACGAGTGAGCCACGAATCGGTCGGCCAGGTCGCCACAACATTCGACTCGAGTCGATGCCAACTCATGCTTGGCCGCTTTGGGAAAATTGGGTTAATCCAGTTTCAAATCGATCGTGTTCGACGAACTCTTAACATCAAAACTCAAGGGTGTTGTTTCTGCTTTGCCATATTTTGCCGGCACGAGCTCCTTAATTTTCGTTGCTCCTTTACCGGCGTTGGCTGCCGCCTGCACCATACTCAAATCACGACCCTGAGCATCAAAACCCGCATCTGCAGTATTCGTCTCAGGTGGTATATCCATTTTCTGCACCACAACGGAATGTTGAATGGATCGATCGCGGCATTGCCGGATTCCATCGTGGCCCTAGGTCCTTGTTCGAAATATGGCAACATCGACACTAGGCCATGATAATCTCCGCAGCGATTCGAAGGGTTGTTGCGCCCACCTCGCAGGTAGGGGAATTTCTTGTAGGTGTCATGGTAATTATGTAACGCTAAACCAACCTGCTTGAGATTATTACTACATTGCATTCGTCGCGCTGCCTCACGCGCAGACTGTACAGCGGGAAGGAGCAGTCCGACTAAAACACCGATGATGGCAATGACGTCCCACCAGCGTAAATCCCTTGGGTGGATACTTCTTAGCCAATGTAGACATAGGTTCTCTCCAGGAAGAAAAATGCACTCTCCGAGTCGATCGGAGCCAGCGAGGAAGGCGGCGTGTGCGGTTTGCAAACACTCGACACACGCGGAAGGTACAATCAAACAAACACAATAGCTAAATATTTGGCAATCTGCAAGTTGTGGAGTTCATCGCCCACGGTTTAAGGTTACCTAGCACAAAAAAGTTTAGGTTGCGTTTCAATGTTAATTCCCTATTCCACCGATGCTCCTCTTTACCATTATCCAATTGCGACCGGTTCGTTGATCGCAGTGAACCTCTTGTTTTTTGTCAGCTTTTGCCTCCCGTCGCCTCACGAAGATGAAAGTCGGATTAGTCACTTTGTCGACCAATCAGGGCGCAAATACTCCGTTGAAGAATTACTGCACAAACAGAGCGACGTAGGTATTGAGGAACGTGAACCCCATGAATGGTTTGACGACCTCGAACCGGTTTTTGAATTTAGCATTGCCGATCGGCTGATGTTGCAATACGGACAGGGCTATTTGCCATGGCAATGGTTGACTTCGATGTTCATGCATCAGGGTGTCGTGCACTTAATCGGGAATATGATGTTTTTGTGGGCCTTCGGTTTACTGCTCGAAGGCAAATTGGGATGGTTGCGATTCTTGGCAGTGTACTTGTTAACTGGCATGTTCTTCGGTTTGGTCGTCCAAACCATGATGTGGTTCTCCTACGGCGCAGCACTTGGTGCATCGGGCGTCCTGTTTGCCATGTTGGCTTTGGTAGTCGTATTTGCACCATTGAACAACTTCGAAGTATTTTTCTTGCTCGGCTTCAGGAGTCTCGCTTTTGAACTCCCGATATTGATGTTTGGTTTTTTCTATGTGGCCATGAACGTGTTTTTCTTTTACTTCGGCGACAGCATGGCGAGCAGCGAAGGCTTCCATTTGCTCGGATTCTTGGTGGGACTTCCGATCGGATTTTGGATGCTGACTCGCGGATACGTCGACTGCGAAGGATACGATTTGATTTCGCATTTTACCGGCCGCGAAGGGAAAAGCTCACGTGTTGGTAAAGCTGCACGGCGCGAACGAGAGGCCAGGCAATCGCGTCACGCCGAGCTGGCCAAACCACCAGCGAACCCCACGCAAACATTGGCTCTTCTCAACAGACAAGTCGATGATGCGATCGCTCAAGGGCAATTCGACTTGGCGATTGTGTTGCAGAGCAAGATTGCTGAAAGCTACCCCAACGCGCGCTGGACCCAAACGCAGTTGGGGGCCATTGTGCAACACTTCGTAAAAACTCAACAGTTTGCCAAAGCCATCCCACTGATGGAATTGCACATCGCATTATTCGATCAGCATCGATTTCTACTGCAATCGAAACTGATCAAAATCTGGATCGAACAGCAACGTCCTCGTCGGGCCATACGTTTCATGCAAGGGCTGAATCCAGTATGCCTCTCTGAAGCGGAAAAATCCGAAGTGCGTAGATTGGCAGCTGTTGCAAAAAAACAAATCCAAGATGGAGTCCTTGAACTGGAGTAACCATCTTGTTGTTGCGCGCAAGTAAATTACTGAATGTCAGGTATACCGTCACCGTTGGCATCTAGTTTTTGTAGATCAAGAAATACATAGGGACGTTCGAATGCCTCTTGAGCACCTTTGGCATACGACACCCACAGTCGTAATCCCGTCGCGTCGTAGACGACATTTTCGACGTTGCCACCTTTGATCGGAATACGATTTGCCAAATCAACCAACTTTTCTCCATTCAGCTTGCCATGAGATGCTTGCAACGTGGGAAATGCACCTCGCCCTTCGTCGTTATAGACGATACAACTCAGCACTTGCGGAGCAAATTCATCTTGAGGATCATTATCTTTCCAGATCGTCAACCAACGGTCGGCTGGTTCGGGCGAGTGTGCGCGAACCTTTACCGCTCGTTTCTCGCTTAGTCCGTCGCCAAATACAAAGTGATAGCGCTTCGTCGCAGGCTGTGCTTTGAAGATCTCTAAGGCTTCGGTAAGTGTTGTGGCGTCATACAGCATCGTTCGAAAGTACGTTGTAAAATGAGGAGCGTGCACGTGATAGGGGGCTTCTTTGGCCGAAGCGTCTCCCATTTCAGCCAACGCAATTCCACGCGCGCTCAAGCCTGTGTGAGCACCAATCATGCCTGCGAAAGTTGGCACCACGTGTGGGATGCCAACGTCCGGAATGTACACCACAATCACCGGAAATTCGTGAGCTCCAACCTCGAGACTCCAATCCAGATTTCGCGTTTGATAGAGGTGGCCATCTTCGGTAGCGGAACCCCACGCTGCAATACTGCTGCAGGAATAGGGCATGAGCAATGGGACGGCATGCATTGCCTGTAACGTGGCCAAGGGTACACCTGACCCATCAGCGAGCCCAACCAACTCTTGTTCCACGCGATCGTCTGTATAGGCCGCGGTGCGTGCCCAGACATCGCGAAGTGTTTCGACCTCCATCCCAAGTTCCTTGGCGATCCCCTTAACCGCAAGTGGCACAAAGCGCCTGATCTCTTCTTGTATCAACTTGCCAAGCTGCCATCCCATTTGGTACGGCGTACCGCCTACAACGACAACTGGGTATTGTACATGCCCAGTTCCGACACTCGTACGATGCCCATGTCCTCCCTTTACAGGAATACTGTACCTACCATTTGGCGAGATGGTTGCCTGGCCTCGAATCGTGTCAGGCTTGTCAGCGGATCGTGATACAACTGCTTGCACCAGCAAAACGATTAAAGCTGCATACGCAAGCAGAACGTGGTACGTGGCCCGTCGACAAGCGATGAAGTCTTTCATTACCGAATCCCTTACAAAGACAATTAAACCGAAATCCAATTGCGATTATACTTCGCAACTTGTGATTGAACCTATCGATGCGAATTATTGGCGATTCATAATCCCCTGCGCGACAAATGATAAGATTACCCTGCGGCCCGACTAGCCCAAGGCTCTGATATCCCAACGCTCTGCAATACTCGTAACAAGGCTCTGCACAATACTCGTACCAAGGCCCTGCCGGCAGAGCCAGGGAACGAGGATGTCATCGCTTGCTGGGAACACTTAGTTGCAGTCGTGTTCAACTAGTTGTCGTGTTCAACTAAATTGTCGTGATCAACAATAATGTCGTGTTTACTTTGCAGGGATCGTTAGCTTGACTTCGTTATGTCCTTCTTTAACATCAATTCTTAATTCCGATTGGTCTTCTCGTTGATATTTCATAGGAAAATCTTTTGGAAATTTTCCCCACAGATTTGCGGGCGGATTCTCTGGATTCGGTGGAGGTGGTGGGATGGCCGTAACGTATGCCACGTAATTGCCAGTCGTGAGCGCATTGAGTAACTTGAATTTTCCTTCGATGATCTTGCCTTCGCCGGCCTCGGCTGTTTCCCGATTGTAGACGTACAGGATTCCTTCTATGAGTGGCTGGCCCTTGTAAGTGACCGTCCCTTCGACCGTGCCAACGGGAGGTCCGTTGCTACAGCCCGACACGATCACTGAGGCTAAACATACCATCGTGCAGGCCACTGCAGACCATGAAGCATGGAGACGATTCTTCGAATTCGGTGAAACCGTCACGTGAGGCTCCTTAATATTGATGGTGATGAAAATTGCAAATCTGCTCAGTCGAATACCGAACTCAGCCGACATGTGCACGAAAGACGGCACATATCGGTCGTGAACCGAGCTTTAACAAAGTTGTGAACTCTTAGAACTCGCCAACAACAACGGTGCCGTCGTCGCAAGCGAAGAGGCGAGTAAGGTTGACAAAGTCCGTATTATTCGACAGGAACTGGACCGAGCCATCCGTCAACAACGCATGGACACCGCCAGGGTGAAACGAGTTGACAATTGTGTTCCACATATAAACCTGATTTGCTCCCTGGGCAGTTGACCTTAGGTTCGGCGGATATCGCAGTGTCTTTACAGCTCCACCGTAGGGCAGCTCTGATGCCGTATAGGAAGTTACTCGCCGATTACCTCCGATTGAATAATATCCCGCCCAGCCACCGTGGTAACTGCCTCGCAAATCGCCTCCTGCTGACGCAACAGTTGGAACACGACCAGAATTTTCGACGACCAAAACCGTGTTCGACGTTCCGTCCGTACAATCACTGATGCGTTTCACTTCCCCTGGTACAAGCATGCCGTTGCGACACAAAATGCCATAAGCGGTTTGAGCTGAACAGACTCCCGCGCGGCCTGCTGGGTCCGGTGTAGAACCCATAACACCGATGTAGTCGGGAATCTGTGTATTCTCGAAGTTGCACCAATTTGGTTCAGTACGGTTGAGAGACGAAGACGGGCAGCTATAAACGGGAATCACCAATCCTCTGAGAAACGCATTGGGACCACTGAACAATCCATAGGCGCTCGCGGCAGCACACTGTGAACAGAGATCACTGGAGAAGTTGACGGCATTAAAAGCGCTCGTCTGTTCGAGAAACGGAAAAATGGAAAGCCGCCAATTCGTGCTGCCCGCACAATACTCGTGACGAGCTGCTACACGACTGTTCAGTGAATAACTGACCCCGATCGGAAAGGTTTTGAAAGTGTCGTGGTAGTTGTGCAAGGCCAAGCCCTGTTGCTTCAGATTGTTGGTACACTGCATTCGGCGTGCGGCTTCACGCGCCGACTGTACGGCTGGCAAGAGCAGTCCAACGAGAACGCCAATAATCGCGATCACTACCAATAACTCGACCAGCGTGAAACCGCTCGTGCGTCGTTTTACTTGCAACATCTCAGTGCTCCGTTAATATTAAAATGCACTTTTAGAAACACCTTCAGCGTGAATCGATACTGACATTTTGTACAGCTAATGTCAAGCGTTTCAGCAATCGCTTGGCCATTTGTCGCAGCTCACCAGCCAGTAGAAATCACTCAATTAGATTGCAATCGGCGACCGGGCATGCATGCGTAAAACGATTAGAGTCAAGTTGATCTCAATACGATCGAAGCTTGCACGAAAGGGTTCGATCACGCGCAGGGAGGTGCACGGAGGAGAGTCCAAAAGATGTTTAAACCAGGAGAGGAGGTCTTACCGAGCCGCTGCTCAATTGGCTCATCCGGTTCTTCGCTCTCCTGCCGCGTAAAATTATGCTGTACAAAGGACTGAACTAGTTTGCGCGCCCATCATGCATGCTGATCAAACAATTGCAGCCACGCAGCGAATCTGGCTGGTTCGCAGTTGCGATGCAGCTTTATAGGAGAATTGAATTTGAACCGCTCAGACAGTTTATTACGCCGCGATATTTTGCGAGACATGGCTGTTGGCGGCGGATTGGCGTTAGCCCAAGGAGGTCGGTCGTCCAAGCTGTATGCTGTTGACGTGCCGCAGGTCACTCCTGAGGAACTTCAAATCGATTCGGTACGATTGCAGGCGGCATGCGAACTGCTCGAAAAGTGGACTGCTGGCCCAGATGCTCCAGTTCCGTCGGCAGCAATTGGTGTCGGGCGATTTGGGAAACTAGCGGCGGTTCGCTGGTTTGGGAGACAAGGCCCTGAGCCCGATGCAGAACCAATCCGGCATGATGCATTATTCTACATGGCCTCGATCACCAAGCCGGTGATTTGTATCGCTGCCATGATTCTAGTCGAACGCGGACAATTGAACCTCAGCGACAAAGTACTCCGTTATATCCCAGAGTTTCAAGGCGAAGGACGCGAGCATGTGCAAGTACTGCACTTGTTTACGCATACTTCTGGGTTGCCAGACGAATTGCCCAACAATGGCGAATTGCGGAATCAACACGCGTCACTGCAGCGGTTCGTTGAAGAGGTCATTCACGCCGATTTACTGTTTCCACCGGGAACTCGTGTCAGTTATTCCAGTTCAGCGATAATCCTCTTGGCAGAAATCATTCAGCGCATTTCCGGCGTGACGATTCGAGAATTTGTCCTTCGCGAGGTGATTGAGCCTCTAGGTTTGAAGTCCACAGGTTTGGGCTCAATCGGGTTTTCGAGCGATCGAATTGTGCGAGCTACATTACCCGATTATCAAGTTGGAAATCGTGGGCATTGGAATACGAGATACTGGCAGGAGTTCGGTTCGCCAGCGGGAGGATTGCTGAGCACCCCAAGTGATATGGCCGTAATTTGTGCGCTGATGTTGACGGGCGGTAAGTACGGTGAAGTTCGGTTGTTGTCTCCAGCCTCTGTGCGCATGATGACAACCAATCGATTGCATGATTTGCCGGACTTGCCGGAGTCTGTCCGGCGTACTCAGCCTTGGGGTTTGGGGTGGCGATTGAACCACCTTGGTATGGCCGACAGTTGGAGTGACTTGCTGAGCCGCCGTGTCATAGGACACACAGGTTCCGCAGGCAACCTCATGTGGATGAATCCGGACACACAAGGATTCTGCGTCCTTTTGACCAATTATTTGCGGGCTCGAGCTCCGTGGCGGCTGGTACACTTGTCGAATATCGTCGCGTCAGCCTTCGTGTAGATCGGGCCATCGATGATGAATATCGAGTTACTGCCGACTTGCTCGATCTTTATACTTCGTTGGGAACAACGTAAGGAGGGCGATATTCTCTGGCGAGCAGCGAGTTGGCTTGAGCATCGTCTGCAAATCGCTCTTCCCTTCCGTTGAACTTCAGTGACCGACCAACTCTGTACGAAATATTTGCCAAATGACAAAGTGTGGTTGATAGGTGCCCTTCGTGGATATCACTGTGCATTTCATCGTTACTGCCCGATCGCACAGCGTCTAGAAAATTGGCCCAATGATTTGCGCGGTCGCGTTCGGAGTCCTTTGACTGAGCAAATGGTTGCTTTTCACGTCGGCGAAACGCTTTCCAAGTATTGCCACTAATCTCCAACCAGCCGTCAGTTCCAAAGAACAGGTTTCCAACTTCCTGTCCGGCACTTCCTTCATGATTGGTGTAACGACCCCGCGTCTCCATTTCGATGATCTTGCCGTCAGCATACGTATATGCTGCCGTCTGCGTATTGGGAGTCTCTTGGGTCGTACGGTCATGGCCATAAGTCTCGACATCACCGTATACGCGCGTGCCAGACGTTTTGCCTTCGTCTTGCGTAAACCCAAAGATGCCTCCAGTCGAATAGACAGCAACGGGGTGCTCGTTCTTACGCATGCCCCATCTCGCGATGTCCAGCGTGTGAGGTCCGGTATTCCCCGTATCGCCGTTGCCTGTATCCCAATACCAGTGCCAATTATAGTGGCTCCGTTTTTCGTTGTAGGGTCGCAGAGGAGCCGGTCCAAGCCAACGATCAAAATGAAACGTAGACGGGGCGTCGCTGTTCGGTGCCATGCCATAGGAATCGCGAGCTTTGAAGCACAAAGCGCGAGCCATGTACAGCTCACCGATACCACCTCCGTGCAGAAACTCGATTGCTTGCCGAACGTTGTGAGATGAGCGATTATTCAAACCCACCTGCATGCGTATCTTGTACTTCTGCCAAGCCTCAATCATCTTGCGCCCTTCCCAAATGTTGTGGGAAGCCGGCTTTTCCACATAAACGTGCTTGCCAGCCTGAGCGGCCCAAATTGAGGCCAACGCGTGCCAATGGTTTGGCGTGACGATCGAAACGATATCGATCGCCTTGTCGTCAAGAATGTGCCTCAAGTCCCAGTTCGTGTTTGGTTTGTCTCCCGAGCGTTCCGCGACCAACTTCATCGCTGGCGAAAACAGTGCTTCATCCGTATCGCAAATCGAACGAACCTGAACGTTATGGCTTTCCTTCAGTCCACACCAACTTCTCAAATGCACCGTTCCCTGATTGCGAATTCCAATGACGCCGATTTGGATACGATCATTGGCACCGATGATGGCCGAATAACCTCGAGCGCTTAAGCTGGCAGATATCAATGCGCCTGAGCCAATTGTGCCGGACTTGAGAAACAGCCGACGATTTCGTTCGATGTTTTGATCATTCATTGAGCACCTATTGAAGCTTGCCCAGTAAGCTCGGGAGTGTTGTCATTCGTGTCCAGCTTACAGGGTTTGAGAAAAGAACTATACAAAAAGTTTCTTACAGACCATACCTTCGTTTTGAGTGGCACGTTCCGGCCGGCCTTGGTTCGAATATACCAGTTGCCAATGATCGATGCCCAGCAAATAAAGAATGGACGCATGCAGGTCGTGAACATGCAGACGATCTTCGACCGCATGCAGACCGATTTCATCAGTGGCACCTACAGTCTGCCCACCTTTGACTCCACCGCCGGCCATAAACATTGTGAATCCGTACGGATTGTGATCTCGCCCATCTCCTTTTTCACTCATCGGTGTGCGACCAAATTCGCCTCCCCAAATCACCAGCGTTGAATCGAGTAGACCGCGTCGCTTGAGGTCTTGGATCAGCCCCGCAACGGGTTTGTCACTGCCTTGGCACAAACCCGAGTGATTCGCTTCGATCTTGGAGTGTGCATCCCAGCGACTCCCCGCTCCGTGGTAAAGCTGGACAAAACGCACGCCCCGCTCGACCAATCGCCGAGCCAGTAAGCAGTTGCGTCCAAACACATTTGTTTCCGGACGATCCATTCCATACCATTCGACCGTTTCATGCGTTTCTTCGGCAAAGTTGACTGCATCAGGAGCCTCGCTTTGCATCTTGAAAGCCAACTCATACGACCGGATGCGGGCTTCGAGTTCCGAATTCTCCGGACGAGTCTCGGCATGACGACGATTGATGGCATCCAGCAGTTGAATTTTTGCGTATTGTCGACTGGCCCCAATCGAGTCAGGGGTCTTTAGAAAACGGATTGGTTCTGGCCCTGCTCCAATCGGAGTGCCTTGGAAACTAGCCGGCATGAAAGCAGTTCCCCAGTTCCGTGGACCATTGATGACTCGGCCAGGTTCATCTTCAATTACGACGAACGCAGGCAAATTAGTATTCTCCGTCCCAAGACCGTACGTAACCCAAGCCCCCAACGATGGTCGGCCAGCTAAAATGGAACCGGTATTCATTTGGCACACGCCGTTGGAATGGTTCAAGCCATTGCCCCAGCATGATCGAATGACGCATAAATCGTCTGCACAACGGGCGATATGGGGAATCCAGTCAGAAAACCACAGACCACTTTGTCCATGACGACTCCATTTGCGTTGCGAAGCCATCAACGGTGCGTCGTATTCACCCATCGGCGTAATGATCGGCCCAAAGCTGGCAGGCAAAGGTTGACCAGCCAATTGGTTCAATCTTGGCTTGGGATCGAATAAATCGATATGGCTCGGTCCACCTTCCAGAAAAACAAAGATCACGTTCGTTGCCCGCGGGGTCAGGTGCGGTGCACCCATCGCCACAGTTTGAGTGCTGGCGGAATCAGCGACCAGTCGCTGGGACATCAATCCCTGCAATGCCAATGCCCCAAACCCGGCGCCCGCTCGAGCGAGCATGTCTCGTCGAGAACCATAACCGCTGCCGCGAGCTGGATTTGTCATAGCGATAGCCTCAATCAACGTAAAGAAACTCGCTGGTATTCATCAGGACGTGGCAGAGATCGGCCAGCGATGCGATCGAACCGTCGCTCTTCGATGATCCTGAATTGGCTACAGCAGCCTCTTGCAGTTTCAAGAAGTTGAGATCGCGTTCCAATTCGAGGTCATCCGGCGCGCGCTGAAAACATCGCCAGTAGGCGGATACTACGCGATCTTCTGGCGAATCGTTGGTTCGAACAATTAAATCAGCCATCTTGTTTGCCAGTTCGATTGGCCAAGGAGAATTAGCCAACAACAAAGCTTGAACTGCTGTAGTGGTTGTGCTTCGTTTGGAAACGCTGGAAGTACCGTCCGGAGCATCCAGCGTGGCCAGCAGCGGGTTGGGAGTATTGCGCGTAACCTTTGTATATACAGTGCGACGATAACTAGTATGCGGTTCAGCCGGTCCACCGCTACGGATATCAAGTTGCCCTGAGACCACCAGCATCGCATCTCGAATCTGTTCGGCATCCAAACGGCGCGCAGGATATCGCCACAACAGGCGATTGTACTCGTCGGTCTTCGCGTATACGGACGATGCGGGATGTTGCGACGACTGGCGGTACACTGCTGAGGTCACCAGCAATCGATGCAGTTTCTTAAAACTACGACCGTTCTCGAGAAACCAAGATGTCAACCAGTCCAACAATTCGGGGTGCGTGGGTGATTGCCCTAGCCGACCAAAGTCGCTCGAGTTGGAGACAATTCCTGTGCCGAAATGGTATTGCCAAATGCGATTGGTGATTACGCGATGAGGCAGGGGATTGCCTGGAGAATTGATCCACATCGCCAATGCAGTTCGGCGGCCAGTCGATTTTCCGCTGGTTGGTGGATTGGCAACGAGCCGTGCGCCTCCTAGGATTTCCAAGGCTGCTGGTTCAATTGCCTCCGTCACTACTTTTGATTGTGGGATGCGAACCTCGGGAGATTCACTCCCCACGTCACCGGCCACCAACAGGGTCGGCAGTGATGCGGGCTTCAATTGGTCGAATTTTTGCAATTCATCGCGAAGTCTTAACCAATCTTGCTTCGACTCGCCCTTAAGTGTCTTGGCATAGTCAAGGTTGTTCCACTCATTGGTTACCTGGCGAAATGCCAAATCCGCCAACTGCTTTTCGAGCGGTGATCGATCGTCACTCAACCGTCGCAGTAATGGTCGAATATCGTGTGGGAATTTTTCAATAGCAGTCGTTGCAACCTTTTGTCGAGCAGGTTCTTCAAGTTCATTCATTTGGCGGCGAATTTCCTGTGTGGCTTGCTCCCATCGAGCCATCCGCTCGCGATTCTCTATGATCTGTTCTTCGCTGCCATACGGAACTGTGTCATTCGGCAAGAAAGGAGCAAAACAGGCTTGCAAGCGGAAGTAATCTTTCTGCAGCAGCGGATCAAATTTGTGATCGTGACACCGAGCGCAGCCTACGCTCATTCCTAGAAATACGTCCCCAGTTACATCCGTCAGATCATTGAGAATATTGCTCCACTGCGTGCGCACATCTCGCTGGTTGTACTCGTATATCCAATGGCGCAGGAAACCCGTCGCGGCTAAGCTCTCTTTGGATGCCCCCGGCAATTCGTCGCCCGCCAATTGCTCTTGGACAAATAGATCGTACGGCTTGTCTTCATTAAAAGAATCGATCACATAATCTCGGTACAGATAAGCGGTCGGGCGATAAGCGTCTTGCTTGAAGCCATCCGATTCCGCATAACGCACTAAATCTAACCAATGACGAGCCCAACGCTGGCCATACCGTTGGTCGTCCAGCAATCGATCTACCAAACGCTCGTAGGCGAGTTCACTGTCGTCCTGCAGATACTGCTGCATCTCTTCCGGAGTAGGTGGCATGCCAAGCAAGTCGAAAAACAATCTGCGAGCCAGCACCGGTCGTGTCGCTTCGGGTGCAAACGACAATCTTTGTTTAGTCAATTTGCTGAGGATGAAGCGATCGACGTCAGTATGCACGCGATGCGCTTGTGGTGCAGCGCTAACATCAGGCACAGCGGGTTTAGTTAACGGTTGAAAAGCCCAATAGCTGCGATCTTCGTCGGAAAATTCCGTAGTATGCGGCTTGATTAAGCCAGCGGAATTGGGCCAGCGAGCTCCTCGCGTTATCCACTCGTCCAGCGACGCAATCTTCTCGTCTGTCAGCTTACCGCTGGGCGGCATTTCCAGCCCATCGTGATGAATAGCTGAAATCAACAAGCTTTCAGTTGCATTTCCGACGATGATTGCCGGTCCACTATCGCCACCTCGCAACATGGCTTGCCGAGAATCCAGCCGCAAACCTCCTTCTTGCTTTTCCTGGCCGTGGCATTGAATGCAGTGTTCCACTAAGAGAGGTCGGATGCGTTTCTCAAAATTCAACTCTTCTTGCAATTCCTCGCGAGTGGCTGGCTCCGCAGGCGTCACAGCCCAACCACTGTCAACGGTTGCAATTCCAAGCCATGCCACCACCAGCCATTTGCCCAGCACATTAAACAGCGAAGTGTAACCGCACATTATTCGTACTTTCTTACAGCGGATTCGTACTTTCTTACAACGGCGGGAAATGCTCAATATTCGGCGGGCCAGTTCGAAGTTTCTTGATCATTCAAATTCCATATATGATGCTAGCGAACAATGCTCGACGGGTCAATTGAAACACCCCGCGTACCAGGTGGTTGCGCTTTGCCACACGCAGATACAAGACATGTAGTGCAAGAACGGTGGAGTTCGATACAAAGATCAGCTCAAGTAATCCATGGCGATTTGCTTAGCCGCCCATGCGCACAGAGTCATCGCGCATTAAACCGAACTGATGATTCGATGATTGAGAAGTGAGTGCGGGAATCGATTTCGCTGAGCTTCGCAACCCGTTATTGCAAAATAGCTTGGGCCGCTGAGCCATCGCTCCAGTACAGCTCGGTACCTCTCATACGATTAGCGATTTATTTTGCTGTGCTTGGTTACAGCTAAAAAATAGGGTTCGCGAAAATGGGAGAGTGAGGTTTCTACCGAGCCGCCGCTCAATTGACGCAGTAGGAACTTCGCGCTTCGCCCTCCCGATAGCAAAAATTAAGTCGAAACAAAGCACCAGTATTTCCTGGGCCGCCAGCTCATCCGAGCACGCGTACAGCCCCGTGGCCCAGAACGGGTCAAACATGGTTTCTTTGAGTGGCCCATCCGTCAACGAACTACGGTCAGTTGTGCCAGCATTCGACCAGCTTTTTTTGCCTCGTCAATCAATACATACGAACTCGGAGCATCCTTGCCTTAGCTAACTTCTGCCCTAATTACACCAAACTTCCTGATTCTGGCGCAGGCTAACAATTCCTGGCAGAATGCTGTCGAGTAATCTTCATGTTGTCAAAATCTGATAAAGTCCGTTCCTGCACCCGTTGTCAAGCATCCAATCATCGAGATATTATCAGTGAAATGCCTGTCTGCCACGATTAAGGCAAATAGGATTGATGCACAAGCTGCGATCGGCCAGAGTAAAAGAAACATTTCTAATACGAAAAACCAAACGCACCCGTGGCGCAACTGGACAGCGCATCGGTCTTCGGAACCGAGGGTTGCAGGT
>CAZVBC010000167.1:0-14783 GCA_964625155.1 uncultured Pirellulaceae bacterium | reverse complement strand
GATCGACGTAGTGACGCAATTGCAGGGGCAGTCGCCGCAAAGTGCTGCTGTCCAGATCGACAAGCTCCGTGTTCTTTCCTTGCGTCCAAGCCACCTGCCGTCCGCCAGGCAAAACCCGCACGAGTGCGGAGCCTCGTGAATCGACCGTGGCTTTGTCAAACTTGCTCACCACTTTGGCTTGGTTGATGTAGCGATACCAGTAGTTCCATTCAAAGCCTCGCAGGTCTTCATTGCCGTCGATCGGCACTTGCTCGAGGAGAATTTCTCGCATGCGAGCCAGATTGCCGCGCTGTGCTTCGAGACGTACTTGATTCATTTCCGAGGCGTAAATGATTCGTCGCTGGTCCTCGGTGAGTGCTTGAAGATCTTTAGATTTCGAAGTGGCTTGTGATTCCATTTCCATCGCCCGCCGCTCGCTCTGCTTAGTAGCCTCCAACGCCTCTTGTGTCTTGTGTTGTTCGGACTGAACCTCGACCAATCGTTGACTGGCAAGCGACTCGGCTTTCGTGGCCCGCAGTGCCTGCCATATGCTCAATCCAGTGCCGAGGACTAGGAGCAGTGCAAACGCTGCTACTGTACCGAGCACTGCACGATGCTTGCGAGCCAAACGTCGCAGTCGATACGATGTGCTGGGTGGACAAGCCTCCACGGCTTCGAGATTGAGAAAGCGTTCTATGTCGCGCGCCAAACCGTTGGCAGTGTCGTAACGACGTCCGCGCTCTTTCTCAATCGCCTTCATCACGATCCAATCGAGATCGCCGCGAATACTGCGACCAAGCTGCTTCGAATCAAGATTTCGTTGCGCTGCAATCTTAGGGAGATTGGCGCTGGAGCTGACGCGAGTACTCGGCTTGGGCGGTTCTACTTCTTTGATCAATCGCAGAATCTCTCCGAAGGCGGCATCCTTAAATTGGGCTTTCTCTAGCGGAGTCGAACCGGTCAATAGCTCATAAAGCATCACACCTAGCGAATAGATATCGGTGCGAGTATCGACATCCAGGTTGTTATGTTCAGCTTGTTCGGGGCTCATGTACAGCGGAGTACCGATCATCAAGCCGTGACCGGTATGCACGGTCTGTTCCGTCAGTGGTTGATACATGGCTTTGGCCAGTCCAAAATCGATAACCTTTGGTACGGGTTTGCCGTCATAAAGACATATCAACACGTTTGAAGGCTTCAGATCGCGATGGATGATCCCTTTTTGGTGGGCGTGTTGCACAGCCTGACAGATGGGTACGAACAATCGCAATCGCTCTTCTACGGGCAATCGCGTTTGGTCGCAATAATCCGTCAGTGGCATCCCCATGACGTACTCCATGGAGAAAAATGGACGTCCCTGTTCGGTGACTCCGCCATCAAAGACCTTGGCGATATTCGGGTGGTCCATCAGCGCCAGCGCCTGTCGTTCCGCGTCGAATCGTGCCAGCACTTGCTTCGAATCCATGCCAGGTTTGACAAGCTTGAGGGCGACTTTGCGTCGAACGGGCTGCGTCTGCTCGGCAACCCAGACGGTGCCCATACCGCCTTCACCGATCGACTCCAATAGTTTGTAACGACCTGCGATGACATTCCCCGGCTGTGGACCGGTTCTGGAGTGCAGCATGGTCGCGGCGAAAGCTTTGGTGGGACTTTCGAGCAGTCCCTCACCATCTCTGTAAGCGGCGATTAGTTTGACAACACGCGCGTGAAGTTCGGCGTTTGTCGCACATTGGTCGATTAGAAATTGATCGCGTTCCGCCAAATCGTTGATCGCTATGGCTTGTGCAAAGAGTTCTTGCACGGCTTTGGGATCTGCGGCCATGACTGTGTTTTCTCATTCAAAGGAGGTTGTTTTCAATTTGTCATGCGCGCAAGTCGTATGCGATTGCATTTTCAAATTCTCTACTTCGATTTTCAATGCATCGTTGCCCACCAGCACAGAGCAATCTATTCTTCAATAGCTACTTGGAGCCAAGCCTGCGCATAGGCCCATTTCACACGAACCTCATGCACACTCAGCCCAAGCATCTCTGCGATCGCGTCGCGCCCTACGTCCGCGAAAAATTTCAAGTGGACCACTTCGGCGGCTACCGGATCTTCGCTCGCAAGCCTGGACAATGCCTCATCGAGTCGAAGCATGTCATGATCGTTTGGTTTGGCTTCAATGTCGGGCAATTCAACCCGTTCCAGTTCGCCGCCGTGTTTAAGTCGAGCTTTTCGACGCGCTTGATCAACAAGGATTCGTCGCATCGCCTGCGCAGCAGCTCCAAAAAAGTACCTGCGGTTCGAAAGGTTATGCGTCTCGGAACCATCCACCAAACGCAAGTAGGCTTCATGGACCAGCGCGGTAGCCTGAAGGGAATGGCCTGGCTTCTCTCGTCGTAGCTGGGCGGCTGCCATTTGACGAAGCTCGCTGTAGACACACGGCAACAGTTCGTCGAGAGCCAAGCGATCGCCCGATTCAACTCGTTCAAGGATTTGAGTTAATTCCGACATGCGCCCAAATGCAATTGAAATATCGTGTTGCGAATACTCTCCACTGGTCGATTCAACCATTGCCATTTTAGCGTGCCCTTGGAGCGTTTTGCAGCATCCAGGCAGTCATATCTCGCGCAGGTGAACTGGAGCGACGATCGGAAACTGAAATCGTGTTGGTTGTATCCACCTTTGCCGTTCCCTCAGGCAAAGATATGGTATGCGCAATCTCCGACAATGAATTTCCAGCCTGCATTAATGGTCCAAATGTGCCAGATACTTCGAGTCCGGCAACGGCGAACTCAAGACCATCCATGCACAAATCGTAAATTGCGGCTATTTCCTCTACCTGTTCAATCTCGCCAACTACTGATGGGATTTTGTTCTCTGATTGAGGGTTCGCGGAACGGGATACAAAAACGGTGCAAGCTGCTTGAAATGGAGACCGATTCTGGGAATGAAATGTGGGAGCTAATTGCGTCGAGCGTTTTCCGTTGGGAGGAACTGAAATCATCGCCAATGCGATCGCAACCAAAGTCACGCTTGCGACCAAAATCATGGCCGTCGCGCGTCGATGCGAATTGAGGACACCCACACCGCCGAGCCGGGAATTGGAATTGATTTTGTTGATTGCCTTCATCGCTTGAGCCTCCGGATTTAAGTAGATTTGGTCTCGACACCATTTCATGCGACGCAACGCGGCTGGCTGGCGCGAAAAAAAGGCAAATTCATAAAAAATGTTCGCCATGCGTGCTGAGCATCCACTCGGGACTGCCACGGCTCGCGTCCGAGGCTGACAAGCAACTGGATAGCCTCAGACGCTTGCCGTGGGCAGGAAGTACTTTCGCGTACAGCTGTTGCCAGCGAAAGTGATGCGAAAAGTCATCTTGGCGCTCTAGGAGAAGCTTGTGGTAGCAGACTATTTCCAAGGCTGGGCATTTGGTGTGGCCAAAAATCGTCGTGTTAGCCAAATGGTGTTTTCCAGTTGACTTCGCTCAATCCTGGGGATGGTGCTCGGGAGGGGCGTTATCGCGTTGCGGTCTTGCCTCCGACTCCTTCCGATGAACAAATCGGAAAAGGAGATGTAAGTTTCAACCAAAAATGCCAGGCGACAGCACAATGGTAAAGTAGGTAAACGGCATCGCGCTCTGCGAAACTCATGTTGACGCTCAGGCGCTTGCCAAACACTACCAGACGTCACGCAACGAAGACTTCTGCGCCACTGTGACTGGGTGGCTGGACGATGTCAGTGTTTTCTGTGTGGCAAATCTCCAACTTGAGTAAATTCGGTTGCTGCTGCTATTAATACTTGTAGGAAACACATCGAATATGCCGAGTTGTAGTGTGCATACGTGGCACGCTTTGTTCGAAATATTCCGTCTCCAGAAAAGTATTTACAAGTGCGTGACCTTACTGGAACGGATTTGTGAAAGTGATAGCAGGTCAATTTCGATAAGTGCTCGCATGGGCACGAGGCCCCGAACGATTTTGTTGTCAGCAGTCCGACTTAGCTTAGGAACGGACGGTGGCTAGCCATGGATGGTTACCGACAAATTTGTCCAACGTTAGCGTACATTCTAGCTTTAGCATTCGTATTGCTAGCCTTACCTAATGGCATTACGCCAGCCCAAGACTTTGAGCGATACAAGCCGAAGTCGGTCCCAACTTTGCCAGACAAAATTCAGCTCCCCGAGAAAGCTCAAGCAGCTGTTAGTGGCAGCGATGATGTGTTGGTGCCAAGTTTGGATGCGATTCTGGTTCTTGACCAAGCTAACAAAGTAGACCCCAAGAACCCGTATGCAGATTCAAACGGCGTAAACTACTTTGTCGTCAACCCCAACTCCATTATCTATTCAGCACATGCTCGTCACATTCTTCAGTCCCACATTGGCCAACCGATAACGCTACGACGCTTGAACGAGTTGGCTCGTCAATTGATTACTTTTTACCGCGAATGTGGACAGCCAATTGTAGATGTCCAGATTCCCGAACAAAACATCACGGCGGGTTCAGTACAACTGGTGGTCATTGAATCGCGTGTTGGACAAGTCCATTTTCATGGTGAGTGTTATTCCGACGAATGTTACTTGCGAAGCCTTGTGCAGTGCACTCGTTCGAACACGCTGTTACGTGAATCGGCTCTACGCGAAGATCTCTATTGGCTAAACCGTACTCCGTTTCGACGAGTCTCCGTGGACTTTGAAGCTGGTTCTGAAACAGGCACGACAGACGTTTTGTATAACGTTGAGGAAGTCCGTGCGATTCGTGGATACTTGGGTTACGAAGATACTGGCGTACGCAGTCTGGCTTTGGAGCGACTATTGGCGGGAGTTATCGTCGGCAATGTGTTTGGTCGTGACGGCACGCTGGGTTACCAATACACGACGGACCCCAAGTTTCAACAACTCGAAGCTCATGCTCTCAGTTTCAACTACGACTTGAATCGGGAGTGGAGTACGTTGACCTACGCGAGCTGGGCGTCAGCAGCTCCTGACCTTCCGCCGCCGCTAAACCAAGGTGGCGAAAGCTGGCAAACGGGACTTGTATTGAGCCGCTACTTACAACGCTCGTCGCAAGTAGAAAATAGTTTATCGATGGGCTTAGACTTTAAGTCAACCAATAACAATCTCGAGTTCGGTGGCGTGAATGTGCAAACTAGCCGAGCGGACTTACTTCAGTTGAATTTCGGACACGACCTGCTATATCGCTTTGACAACAACGACTATATGCGTGTCGCCAATGATATAAATGTCGGGCCCGGTGATGGTTTTTCGACGGATCACACTAGTTCAGCATTTCAAACGATACGCGCCAATACGGATCCGACTTATTGGTATTATCGCGGTTTGTTGGAAAGCCGTGCCGCGTTGCCTTGTTGCTTTGAACTCATCTCGCGTGCGACTGGCCAAGCGGCCAGCGAGCGTCTACTTTTCAGTGAGATGCTAGGATTTGGTGGTGCCGATAGCATCCGAGGCTACGATACTCGTATGGCTAATGGCGACGCAGGCTGGATCGCTAATCTGGAATTGGGACCACAGACCAGCCACTTCACCCACAACTGCAATACGCATTTCTTTCGTACGTTCGCCTTTGCAGACGTTGGCCAATCGTTCATCAATCAACCCGTTGTGGGCGAAGACGTTAATCAATACTTGGCCAGCGTGGGAGTGGGCATGCGCTATACTGTTCCCAATCGTCTAACTCTACGGATTGATTATGGACATGCTTTTGAAGATGTGCCAGGAATGGTAACCAACGACCGCTTGCACATCGGCCTAGTCTCGTTCCACGGCCCCAGGCTAAAGTAACACCGAGTAATTGAGCCAGGCAAAACTTCCTCAACCTGGACTTCGCTGACGCCCTTGGCGCGGCTCAGCGAGCGAGAGCCTCTGTTTACTCGCTGAAAATCCAGGTGGAATCGTTCGATCGATAACTGCAAGGTGAATCTGTTGATTCTCAGTCGCGCAGCGTTGGTTTCTCCTTCACATCAGCATCCAGCAGAGCTAATAACTCAGTGGCCGCATACAGCACTGCGGAATCGTCCGATGTAGTAAGCATGCGTATGTCGTCTCCGTATTCGACGCGAATCCATGTTGCAGCAGCACTGTCGGATTTGGCGTAAGGAATGAGTTGATTGCGGAGAACATCTGCCAACATTGAAGCGTCGCCGTTACGCAAAACCTGATGATAAGCCTGCATCACCGACGATCCGATTGCATGTGCAATTGCTTTGTCATCAATTTCAAAGGCGAACCGATTAGGTAATTCACTGGCCCAGCCAACAAACTTAAACGCCGTCCAAGTCGCAATCGAGCAACTGACCGAAAGAATCGCGAGCAGGACCCAGAGAATTCGTTGGTGTCGAGTGGGCATGTTAAGTCTCTCAAAAAGGACGCGGCATCACATCAGAAAGCGCTTCGAAAATGACCTACCAAGCGCGACGGACAAATTCGGATTTTCCCCAAACTACGTTATTACGTCGGACCACAGACTCTTTCGAGCTCCCTGAAATTGGCTTCGTCGGAACATCGACAATTGTTCTGGTGCCCACCAATTTACTTTATATTGGGCTTGATAATGCCGTCGGCAGCAGCACAGATCGCAAGATCTTTTGAGTCGCATGTGGCAGCAATTGCTAGACTTCAAAGCATGGTTGTGGCAGACTGAGGGGGGATTGCTAGAATTGGTGCAAAGGGGTTTGCTACGCCACTAATCACCGATAACGGGCGGGTAGAATTGCCGAGCGAATTAAAAGGTCGCCGAATTTGGCTAACAAACGACCAATTAGCCACTGTTCATTTGTCGAATTTGCATTTACTCTAGCTGGTGGAAAATTCGATACAATCCAGGCGACCGTTACAATCAGAATCAACCTCTAATTACGGGCTCACTATTGATATGGCTACGGATGTTGTGACTCCAGCAGATGGGGCAAAGCAGGTAAAGAAGGTAAGCGGGATCACTGTCCGGCTGGTTGGGGATTCGGGTGATGGTATGCAGTTGTTGGGAACGCAGCTTACCAATACATCTGCCTTGTCAGGAAATGACGTCGCCACGTTTCCTGATTTCCCAGCAGAGATTCGTGCACCACGCGGCACGCGGGCTGGGGTCAGTGGCTTTCAAGTCCAGTTTGCAGCTCACGAAGTTCACACGCCTGGCGACACATTGGACGGATTAGTCGCCATGAATCCTGCAGCTCTGGTGACCAACATTGCCGATCTTTCTGCCGGAGGACTGTTGATCGTTGACGAAGACAGCTTTGAGGACAAGGATCTCAAGTTAGCTAATTTAGCGACCGATCCGCTCGAAGATCCATCGATGGAGAATTATCGGCTGGTAAAGGTGCCGATGACGAAGTTGACGCGCACGGCGGTCCAGCCGTTGGGGTTGAGTGTCAAAGAGGCTGATCGGTGCCGCAATTTCTTTGCGATGGGATTGGTCTATTGGTTGTACGGGCGCGAGATGGATGCAACCTTGCGGTTTATTCGCACCAAGTTCTCCAAGTCAACACAAATACAAGAAGCCAACGAACGCGCGTTGCGAGCCGGATGGGCTTACGGCGAAACAACTGAACAGCTTGGAATTAGCTATCGTGTGGATGCAGCAACTTTACCGCCGGGACACTATCGCAACATCATGGGCAACCAAGCACTGGCTTGGGGATTGATGGCTGCGGCTGAGTTAAGCAAGAAGGAGTTGTTTTACGGCTCGTACCCGATTACGCCCGCGAGCGACATTTTGCATGAACTGTGTAAGTACAAGAATTTTGGCATCATTACTTTTCAGGCTGAAGATGAGATTGCCGCCGTGTGCGCAGCGATTGGTGCGGCGTACGGCGGCGCGATGGGTGTGACAACCAGCTCTGGGCCGGGAATTGCGCTCAAGGCTGAAGCCATGGGGTTGGCGGTAATGTTGGAACTGCCGCTGATCATAATTGATGTCCAGCGCGGAGGGCCGAGCACGGGCTTGCCAACCAAGACGGAACAAGCCGACTTGTTGCAAGTACTGTTTGGTCGAAATGGTGAAGCGCCGGTACCGGTGCTGGCAGCGCGTAGTCCAGGAGATTGTTTCCATACGGCGGTTGAGGCTTGGCGAATTGCCACGCGTTTGATGCTGCCCGTGGTTATATTGTCTGACGGCTACATTGCGAACGGTGCCGAGCCATGGGAGATCCCCGACATGACTCAAATTCCGCCGATTGAAATCAAACACCCCGGGCCCATCTCGAAAGACGAGAAATTCAAGCCCTATCAACGTGATGAGAT
This sequence comes from uncultured Pirellulaceae bacterium, assembly GCA_964625155.1. Lineage (GTDB taxonomy): Bacteria > Planctomycetota > Planctomycetia > Pirellulales > Pirellulaceae > Aureliella. The sequence goes on along the minus strand of CAZVBC010000167.1, from coordinate 6,564 downwards.
GTTAGCTCGCCCGTGGGCGATACCGGGCACGAAGGGCTTGGAGCACCGGGTCGGTGGGATTGAAAAACAAGATGGGACAGGCAATATCAGTTACGACCCGGAGAATCATCAGAAGATGGTGAACATTCGCGCCCAAAAGGTCGCCAACGTCGCTAAGATGATTGGGCCGCAAGAGGTATTTGGTCCTCGCGAAGGTGAATTGTTGGTGCTGTCATGGGGTGGCACGTACGGTGCTTGTCGTACTGCCGTTGCCGAATCGATTGCGGCCGGTCGGCGCGTCGCTCATTGTCATTTGCGGCATCTGAATCCGTTCCCATCAGATCTGGCTGATATCCTTTCGCGATACGAATCTGTATTGGTTCCAGAACTGAATATGGGGCAACTGCTGATGCTGATTCGCTCAAGGTACCTGATCGACGCTGAAGGTTATAACAAAGTGAAAGGTAAGCCATTCGCAGTCAGTGAATTAGTGGAAAAGATCGCCTCCATGACGACTGTGGACAAAGAGCTGGCGTTGGCGTCAGCGTCCGCATGATCGCCAGCGGCTAGAATGTTCTAAGTTCCCTTTTAGTACACTTTCGCAAGACTTCCTGTCAGAGATTCAATAAAGCTATGAGTACTGCCACCGCACTTCCTGTTTTGACTGCTAATGATTTCGCTAGCGACCAAGAAATCCGTTGGTGCCCTGGTTGTGGAGATTATTCCATTCTGGCACAGATGAAGAAGATGTTGCCCGAGCTGGGTTTGCCGCCCGAGCAGATTGTCTTTGTCTCAGGAATTGGCTGTTCGAGCCGATTTCCTTACTACATGAACACGTACGGGGTACACAGCATTCACGGACGTGCGCCCGCCGTTGCGACGGGTCTCAAGGTTGCGAGGCCTGATCTGAAAGTTTTTGTCATTACCGGTGATGGCGATTCGTTGAGCATCGGTGGCAACCACTTTATCCACATGTTGCGCCGCAATGTAAACATTACGCTGGTGCTGTTTAACAATCGCATCTACGGTTTGACCAAAGGTCAGTATTCGCCAACCAGCTTGGAAGGAGCGGTTACCAAGAGCACTCCGATGGGAGTGGTCGATCACCCACTCAATCCCATCATGCTCGCCTTAGGTGCCGAAGCCACCTTCATCGCGCGCAGTGTCGATACGCAAATCAAACACTTGGCTCAGACGCTAAAGAGAGCTGCCGAGCACAAAGGTACCGCAGTGGTGGAGGTTTATCAGAACTGCAACGTATTCAACGATGGTGCGTGGAGTTATGCGCAGGACAAATCGACGCGTGACGATACCACACTCGAATTGGAACATGGCAAACCCATGATCTTTGGCAAGAACCGCGACAAAGGCATTCGGTTAAACGGATTCCAGCCCGAAGTGGTTGAATTGAAGGGCGGCATCGCAGAAGACGACTTGTTATTTCACGACGAACGAGGGGACGCCACACTTGTCTATATGTTGGCCCGTATGCGCCACCCTAATTTCCCCGAGCCAATCGGTGTCTTCCGAGACGTTGAATCGAGCGTATTTGAAGAACAGGTTCGCAATCAAGTAACCGAAGCTGTTGCCGCACGAGGAAAAGGGGATTTGAACAAGCTATTTCGCAGTGGCGATACCTGGCACGTAAAATAGGCATGCACCAAAGTTCATTCCAACGCCAACATCAACCGGCGGTATGTAGGTTCGTCCAATTTGCCTCGTAAGAATTGGTATGACAGAACATACCGCTGTATGCGGTGGGCATCTTGTTGAATATATCCGTCACGATACGCCACGCGGTCCAAGCGGTAGTTGTCGTGTAGATCTGCCAGCTTGCAGATGCTGGCTAGTGGATTCTGTTTCATGCGAACTATGTATGTAGCGTAGCTGTCCTCCGGTCGATGCGTGAGGCATTCGATCGCTTGGATCACAGTCTCCGAGAACCCGCGATCGCGCAATTCGCTCAGCGTAACCGAAGTGTCTTCGACGATATCGTGCAGCAATGCCACGATCTGACCATCAGAATCTTGTGCGGCCAGCATCACGCGCAGTAAGTGCAAAATATAGGGCTGGCCGTCTTTGTCGGTTACCCCGCGAAACTTTTCGATCGCCAATGACAATGCATCCTCGATGCTCGCGAGCCTCATCATCAGTTTTATCTCAAGCAGGTAAAAACAGAAACGGACAAATAGCAGCAACCAATTTCTCGCGTCAGTTAATCCAAACGAACCAACTGCTCCAATCAAGTCGCCCCCAAATTCCCGGACCGATTAACCAGTTCGTACGCCGACTTTGAGTAAAACGTTTGCCCACAGTGCCTGATCTGCTGTTTGCACAGTCAGCACGTGATCGTTCGACTCAACTGCTTTGTAAAAATCCCACTTCATGATCGGTTCCAGATTGGTCTTAAGCCCTACGTCGGCGAGGATGCTTCGGTACTCGGCCCAAACAGGCGGATCACCGGACTGTGCGTAAGGATCGCTCGGATCGATACCCATGGTATGCACGTGATCAATAGGCAGATTCTCAAGAATCGCCCGCAAAACTTGAGCTACCGTGGGAACTCCGGGAATCAACTGCAAACACACCAATTCGGCGCGTGGACCGATTTTCGAGCTGGCAGGATAATTGCCATCGGCGATCAAGATCGTCGAATGATGCCCACTGCGCGCCAAAGCACGTAGGATATCGGGATGCAGTAGAGATGTTTTTAGCACGAGAAAGTTACTCCGTTGGTTTTGGTTCTAATTTACTAGACGTCGAAAACTCTGAATCGTTTGACTCGCTGCCCTGTCGCTGTCGGGTTTCGGAAATATCTCGGCAGACAAATATCCTGAGTAATTGATCGTTCGCAGCGCACAAACAATCTCTGCTGCGTTGAGATGCCCAAATCCAATGGCCTGCCGATTCGAGTCGGCAAAATGAACGTGGCCAATCCGCTTATCAGCTCGTTCAATCGCCTGCCCCATGTGGCTCTCTTCGATATTCATGTGGAACAAATCCGCCAGAACAGCAACATGATGTAGGTTGTTGGCCTGCAGCCATTCGACAGCATCCTCAAGGCGATTGAACAAATTAGATTCGTAACGGTTAAGTGGTTCAAAGAGTAACCGGACACCGTGAGCCCGTTGAGAGTGTTCGGATAGTTCGCCAAGTTCTTCGGCCAGGATATCGAGCGCCTCCGTTCGCGAGCGTGCGGCTTCGAATTTACCTTGCATTGAACCGACAATTGCTGGAGCACCAAATGCTCCTGCACGGTCGATAATACTTCGAATAAAATGCCTCGCCTGTCGACGAATTTCTTTGTCTGCAGACGACAAAGACCATTGATGTTTTATCCAGCCTGCACCGGTCCCCATAGCCGCCAACTCAAGTCGATGCGATTGAAGCAAGGCTCGAAGTTCGGCTTCCTTTACCTCCTCGGCATTGGGTGGAAACACTTCTACAGCGTCGAATCCTAATTTGCTTGCTCGCATGCATCCATCGGCCAAACCGTCATGGAAAACAAAGGGACCACTGCGAGCTTCAGTGACCAACGAAATTGTAACTGCAGATTTCATGGTGTTGTCGGTGTTTCGTAGTGCTGTAATCGTTCAGGGAAATATGAACTGCCAACAAATTGACTTTAGGTTGCCAGTCCAGAATAAAGCCGCTATTCCAATCAATCGTTGCCACAGAATAACGGCTTCATGTGTCGCAGATAGATATTGTCTGTAACCTGCTGGGCGACGATCCGCTCGTTGGACCGAAGTAGGTCTAGGAACCGTGTGCCTTGCTTGGCTGCTACTTTAAACGCAACGTGTAATAACTGCCTCATGTGGGCATTGAATGCTGGATGGCCGGGGATGTGTCGCAGCGAATTGGCCATCTGCGACCCTCTGAACTCAGCGACCTCGCCAGGTCCCGGCAGTTTAGTCCGGTCGATATCAATCACGCTGGCATAAGGAGCACACAATTCGTCGATGTGTTCTAAGGCGTATACGTAGATTTCTTTAGCCAGCGCCAGGCCATCGCCTCCAGCCTCGCATAAACCGATCAATTCTTCGAGCCAAGTTGTGCCTGCCGTCTTTAGATGGAGGCCTGCTCCAGTCTTGCGAAGTGCACGACGAATGATCGGATAGATCGAGAATTTGTCACTACCGCTGTGCACACTTAGTTTAAGGTTAGCAGGCAATCCGTATTGTTTGACTGCCAGGGCGATGACCGCGAGATCATCATGAAATTCTCTTTCAAATTGCGACAAATCACCTACGTAGTCCACACCTTTGTTGAACCTACCCGTGAACTTAGGAGCAATGGTCTGCAACCGAATACGCTCATCAGCGAGGGCTGCAAGGACGACTAACAATTCTGGCGGAGTTTGAGGAGAGTCGGTTTCGTCCATTGAAACTTCGGCAACAAAATTCTCTTCCCCTTTCGATTGACAGATGTGGCGATAGATCTGCCCAGCTTCCTGCACGGCAAGTAAGTACTTGGCTGCAATCTGGCGGACATCGTCCGTTGTGATCTTGATGGGACTCGAAAGACCAGCAATATCGATCGATCCTATCAATTCACCATGTCGCTGTACAAAGTCGGTGATCGAGTCTGCACTGGCGGGTTTGCCGATGCTATCTGCGACATAAATGGTAAAGAAATCCGAGTGAGGCAAGAATCGATCAACAGTGTCCAGGCGGATATGATCGGCATCGACATACCAAGCATTCTTCCATCCCAAGGAACTGACCGCTTCGCGTGCCGCAGTCCGCACCGATTCGGGATGGCTGCCAATAAAGGTGTGTTCGCGATTGGACTTGTTCCACACCGGTACTACGTCAATGCCGTCTGCGGCGATCATTTGAAACGCTCGCAATTGCGCTTTGGCTTGGTGAGCGAAACGATCGCCCACGCCAAATGAAAATCTCTCTAGTACTAACACAAAACCCTCGCCTGGATGTTTAAGCGAAGCAAAATCCAACGACAACTTCAGAACGGTCGATCTGCATTGGCCAGCAAGGCATCTCAACGCAAGTTGGGCAAAACTACGATCAGAGCTGTAACATTAGATATTGCGTGAACGACTGGGATATTTCGCGATATCATCACATATCCGCTTGAAAATAGAAGCCCTGCTCTCGTGCCGATCCGTGGCGTTTTCACATGTTATTCCGTGCCTGCTGCATTACCAATGCGCTCACTTCACAGCGGGATTGAGATGTACTATTATCGCCCAATAGACTGTTGACGTGTGCATCACAAGTTGTCAACGGAAATGGACCGACACAACGAGAGATATACAGAAAATGCAATTGATTTGCCGTTATTTCCAACGAACTTGGATGTGGGCGTCGTTCATGCTGGTTTCGATGATTGTGATTGCCGACAGCTCTGAGGCACTCGCATCGCGACCCAATATTTTGTTTGCCATCGCAGACGACTGGGGACGCCACGCGGGCGCCTATGGCACTTCGTGGATCGCGACTCCAAATTTTGATCGAATTGCTCGCGACGGGTTGCTGTTCAACAATGCTTTCACGCCCAATGCCAAGTGTGCTCCTAGTCGAGCTATCATTCTGACGGGCAGATATTCTTGGCAATTGGAACAGGCCTGTAATCACATGGCTTACTTTCCTCCCAAATTCAAAAGTTATCCCGAAGCTCTGTCAGAGCACGGTTATTTTGTAGGTGTGACTGGCAAAGGTTGGGGGCCGGGCATTGCAAACGATGTTACAGGTAAGCCCAGGAAAATCACCGGACGCCCTTACAACGAAAAGTCTGCCAACCCACCGGCTACAGCGATGGGAAGAAACGACTATGCTGCGAATTTTGCAGCATTTCTGGATGACGTTCCTCAAAATCAACCTTGGTGTTTTTGGTTTGGAGCAACTGAACCACATCGGCCTTATGAATTCGGGGCAGGAGCATCTAAAGGTGGCAAGTCATTGCGTGAAGTACAGCGCGTACCAAGCTACTGGCCGGACAATGACACCGTTCGGCACGACATGCTCGATTACGCTTTCGAAGTCGAGCACGTTGACCGACATTTGGGACAAATGCTGGAGGAACTCGCCAAACGCAATATGTTGGACAATACATTGGTAGTCGTGACTTCGGATCATGGCATGCCCTTTCCTCGAGTCAAAGGGCAAGTTTACCTCGATTCCAACCGCATACCGTTGGCGGTGCGCTGGCCGAATGGTATTGCCGTAGGGGGCCGAGTCATTGAAGACTTTGTCAATTTCACAGACCTCGCCCCAACCTTCTTAGATGCTGCAGGGGTAACTCAGCAGTCGACGGGCATGGCCCCGATCAGCGGACGATCATGGTTAGAGATTTTCCGCAGCTCAACCGCAGGGCAGGTAATAGCACAGCGCGATCACGTATTGATCGGCAAAGAGCGACATGATGTGGGTCGGCCAATGGACGTTGGTTATCCCGTTCGCGGTATGATTAAGCATGGATTTTTGTACCTGAAAAACTTTGAACCCGATCGTTGGCCGGTGGGAAACCCTGAAACTGGTTATTTGATCACGGACGGAAGTCCATCCGAGAGTTTCATTCTCGAGCTTCGGCGTCAAGAAGGTTCCAATCCTTTCTGGGCCTTGA
>CAZVBC010000166.1:0-14843 GCA_964625155.1 uncultured Pirellulaceae bacterium | reverse complement strand
CTCAATAACCAGTTGGAGCGGACATGCGCATTGATAACGTGATCTTGCACGATCACAAGATCATAGGATGAATTCGCCTCGTGCGCCTGGTTATTGAGTAGATACCTCTCAACAACCGCACAACTTCAATGATTCGCATTTTTTCAACTACTTTGCCAGGGAGAATTCCATGTCGGTTAGTCTTGATGATCAAGTTGTTAGCCCACTCGCGAGCACTTCCCCAGCGCAGCCGAAACGTCGTCTTTTTTTGGCTGGTCTCGTTGCTACGACGGCAGGTGCCGCCGCCCCACTGAGTCTTATAGGAGTCGGGCAAGACAAGAGCTCAAAAGAGCCTTATGCGGCAGAGCCTAATCTCATTGAACCCACAATGGTCAATAGTATGCCGCTGAAGCGCGAGAAAATGCGCATCACCAAACTCGAAACATTTCTAGTCCAGCCACGATGGTTGTTCTTGAAAGTTCATACCGATGTAGGCTTGGTTGGGTGGGGCGAACCGGTCGTCGAAGGTCGTGCCAAGACTTTGGCGACAGCGATCGAAGAACTGGGTGAATACTTGATTGGCAAGGACCCGCGAGATATCGCTCATCATTGGCAAGCGATGTATCGGCATGCTTTCTATCGCGGTGGCCCGGTACTGACCAGCGCCATTAGTGGTGTCGATATGGCCTTGTGGGATATTAAAGGCAAGGCACTGGGTGTTCCGGTCTACGAAATGTTGGGTGGTCCCACGCGTGGTAAAGTTCGAGTGTACGCCCATGTTCGAAATGATGTCGAACTGCTCAAGCAAAAAAAGGCCGAAGGCTTTCGCGCCTTTAAGACAGGAGTATTGAATTCGACGAGATCGGGAATTGTTGCTCCACCATCTTTTATTCGGCAGGCTGCCGAAGCATTTGCGGCCTTGCGAGCGGCAGGCGGAGACGATGTCGATATTGGTATCGACTTTCACGGTGCGATTGGCCCACAGAACGCCAAACTGCTGATCAAGGCCTACGAACCGTACCAACCAATGTTCATCGAAGAACCTGTGAACTGCCAGAACGTCGACTTGATGGCCGAGATCGCTCGCGGAACGCACCTGCCGATTGCGACGGGTGAACGCATTTTTACAAAATGGGGCTTCCGTGAAATACTTGAAAAAGGAGCTGCGACTATACTGCAACCAGACTTGTGCCATGCCGGCGGCATCTCAGAAGTCCGTTTGATCGCGGGTATGGCCGAAGCCTATTATGCAGCCATCGCACCGCACAATCCCCTGGGCCCTATTTCACTTGCTGCGGGGTTGCAGATTGCTGCTGCGATTCCCAACTTTATGTGCCAAGAGCAGGTCAGTTTGGGCGAGGGTTATTTGAAACGGCCGTTTGTAGTTAGAAACGGATACATTGATGTCCCCTTGGGACCTGGGCTGGGCATCGAAGTTGATGAAGAGCAACTCAAAAGCAAGATTGGTCACGATTGGCAGAACAAACAAACCTATGATCCGAACGATGGCTCAGTCGTGGACTGGTAAACCGAATAGATTGGGTAACTGAAGTGGGAAAACAATTGGAGTTTGTAGATTGCCCAACATGTGGAAAGCGAGTCGCAACAACTGCTAAAATCTGCCGTCATTGCGGCCAACCTCCGTACCGAGCCGGCACACGTGACGCCAAACATCAGTCAGAAGATGCGCATTCAGATAATTCCGAAGAACATCATGCACTTTCAATTGGCGGCTACACTGGCGAGGATGACGATTTCGATTACGAAGAATTCGTCGAATCGGAATTGGATCCTAAGAGTCGCCATGCTCGCCCGAAACAGACACGAACATGGGTGTGGGTTACCGGTTGGTTGCTGATTATCGCAACACTCCTTCCCTATTTCCTTACCCTCGTCATCCGTTAAGCTGGGTGCGCCAACACGCTCACTTTGGTGGGGTGCCGCCGGAATTCGTTGACATGTTGGGGGCAATGACTAGAATCACCGCTGTTTGGCAAGTTACAATTGTTAAGTAGACTGTGTCACCTTTTTCAATTGGACCGGAATAAGCTGTACCGCGAATTACGACCCTGGGTACAATTAATTTTAATTGGATCCACAAGCTCATCTTCGAATACCTTGGAGCGCGCCATGAGGAATTGTTTCACCCTACTTGCTTCGATTGCTAGCTTGCTCCAGATTTTTGCGCCAGCAATTGCAGATGAACGACCAACTCGGCGAGTGGCAATGGTGCGCCTCCTGCAGGGAGAAGAAGTACAGCTTCCCGGCGATTACGTTGCAAGACTCGATGGTGACAAACTCAAGCTGTCTCTAAAGTCGATTGCCGTTGATAGCGGAGACCAGAGCCGCGAAATGCTGGTGTCTTTAATCCAGGAAGATGGATCGACCCGCGAATCGCTTGCGAACCAAAATGGCGAAGTCGTCTTTGAAAATGTTAAGGAAGGCTTGGCAGCACTTGTTGTGGCGACTGGTCAAACGGCCTACTTGGCATTACCTCTGTTTGCTGAACCGGCACCGGCTGATAACAACGAGGATCTTACATCTCCGTTCGAAGTACCATTGGCATCGGTGGACGCTTCCACTATCCGTCAACAAGTCGATGTATCGGGAACTGCACAATCGCAAACTGGTAAACCAACGCTGCTGACCAATTACAAAAAGGTTGCTGTCAACCGGTTTCAAGTGCGGTTGCGCGCTGATGGATCGTTGATTGGCCGGGTATTGATCCCTGAAGTTGGTTTTGAACGTTCGGCAGGGGAAGTTGATTTGGCGTTCTATCAACAGGGAACTTTGGTAGGTGTCACACGTTCCGCAGCAGACGGAAGTTTTGCGATTGGCGGACTACAGACTGGCATTCATTCGGTTGTCGCCAGCGGACCGCCTGGCCATGCCGCTTTCTCGTTTGACGTAGTTTCGGCCCCCGCCGGGGTTGCGAAGGTTGTACGCCCGCACTGGCTAAATGGGCTCCTTGTTTCAGTTCAAGTAGAAACCGTGCCAGCAGATGAATTGACGGTCTTGTTGATACCACCGCGGATGATGCCTGAAGTCCGCAGAATTGTTCGCGAAGTTTATCCGATCAACGATGACACTGGTGCTGTGTTGCCACCAGTTGATGCAGCCGCTGCCGCTGGTGCTTCAATGAGCTCATACGCAGGTGGAGGTTACGCCGCTTATGGCGGAGGATTCGCAGGTGGATTTGGTGGCGGGTTTGGCGGAGGTGGTGGTGGATTTGGCGGAGGAGGCGGACTTGGAGGAATCGGCGGTCTGGGTGGATTACTAGGAATCGCAGGATTAGCCGTGGGAGTTGCCGCACTGTCCAACGAAAATGAAGACCAAAATAATTTACCGCCAGCGACTGTAGTGACTCGTTAACCTCTTTGCCGCAGCAAGGTCGTTGTGTTGGCAAGCAATAATCTACGCTTGCCAACATCTTCTGTCTTCTTACGATTGACTTGTTGCGAGTTGACGGCGTGTGTAAAGCCCACTGCAAGTAATTGAAGCTTTATCAATCGTCTGCCAATGACGACGAATTTGAGACAATCGGACGCCGACCATGTCGAGCGTCATAATCGTTACGACCGATTCGCTGTTCGAATTGTTGGGTACATTTCTTCAACATTTGGTCAAGATGCTAAAGAACCTGTTGACGCACACGCGGGCGCTGGCATCAAACTATATCAACGTTCGATTTTTCAATGTTCAACCTTTTGCTGGCGAACGCTATCGAAACGTGGAACCGACACAAAGACGTTTAGGTTGGATTCACCGCGTCACATTCTTGGTTTAATTATTTGGGTAAGATTTGGAGTCAGATGATCACCATGCTGTATGGCAATCGAGTCATGTGCTTGTCGTTGCTGGCGGTCAGTTTGTTCGCACTACAGCCACGGTCGGCTCATGGTGGACCATTTCTTGAGTGGTTATTTGGTGGCCGTCGCCAAGCGCCAGCTTATCCAGTTGGGCCATCGTTTCCAGTTGTCGGGAATCAACTGGGCACCTATTACGGCGCCTCAATGCCCATCGTAGGCCCTAATGGGTATGGTTATGCTTACCAATCGCCCGGCGGTGTCGCTTCAGCCGCATTGCCTCAACCAACCGTTGCTTATTTACCAGATTATCGATCGACTTATTATCGAGCTCCAGTAACGTATTATCGCCCAATTCTCTCAACTGATCCGTCGACGGGCGCGCAAGTCGTTGCACTCGCTCCGTGTACTTCCTATGAGTATCAAACGCAGCGCGTGCCAACTATTGGAACTCAGCCATATTACGGTTGGTATGGTCCATCCCAGGTGCCTACGCTTCCTCAGGCAAGTCGCCAAATGCCTATGTCGACACTACCCACCGGCGGAGTCCCCTTGGCTTCGCTGCCGAACGCTGGATATTCAATGGGTTATCCCAATTATGGTCCGATCTTGCCAGGAACCTACAGCCAATTCCCATATGGCAATGTTGGTGGTTATGTGTCCGGTTATGGAGCTTACAGCCCAGGGCAGCTTCCAATTGCGCCTGCCCCAACGATGTCGTTCCCGACCAACCCTTACGGCAGCAATGAGATGTATGGCACCGTCAGCGGCGGTTGCACAGGTACGTTTGCGCCCGCTCCGGTACCTGTAACACCTGGCCAGGGTTATCCCATGCCAAGTAGCGTGTTGCCACCCAATAGTCTTGAAAGTGCGCCGGCCATGCAACCTCAAGTTAATGGCCCGTTTCCAAGTCAGTCGGCCCCCAGCAGTTCCCCTGGAGCCAACGAACGTCCATCATTACCGCAATCGTCATTACCTCAATCGTCAGCAAAACTGGACCCTCCGACGCTGGATCCAAATCGTAGATTTCAAAGCGTTGTTCGTCAGCCCATTTCGAGTAGCGATCCGACAACAGATCCTCGCAGACCAAATTCGGCACCACAGATGGAACCCATTCCTGTTCCTGAAGAGTATAAGAACATTCCTCGGTGGAACCCTGGATTACTAAAAGAAAGTGATCAGACAGCGCAAGTTCAAGAACCCGTACTCCCTGCACTCCATACCGAACAAGGATATAGTGAGCAAGACTGGGGATCAAAGAGAATTCAGTGGGCTAGTTTCACTCAACCAGCCTCTCCAGAGGTAATTCATGCGAACGCAGAAACCTCAGTCCGCGAAAGCGAAACCGACACGCTTAAGGTGGCCATTCCTGCTCAAGACAATCGATCGCAACTTCGTTTGTCGCCCCGTTCAACCGATTCAACTCCGGCATCTGCAAATGTGCATGAGATGCCCGACAAACCAAAGGACCAACAACCACACCGACGGACTGATGGTTGGAAGCGTTCCCGATAGTACCTCCGCGAGTATCTTTGCCCGCTTTGTTTAGATTGTCGTGAAGTCAATAGGCCCGGAGGGATTTGAACCCCCGACCAAGGGATTATGAGTCCCCTGCTCTAACCACTGAGCTACAGGCCCGGTATGGCATTGCTCGTGAAATCAGTTTCCGAAAAGCTGGAACTCATCTCAAGGCCAGTCCATAGTTGTGTTGACGATCGGCAATTCTAACCTGCCGGTCATTCCTAGCAAGGCAGTTCTAGCCACCGCTGACAGGAGGAATTAGCGCAATTTCTTGCTGACGTTCCACTGGAGTGCTTAATGGCACAAATTTCTTATCGACGGCCCACCGACTACTGCGCACAATCGGCTCGATACTTGGATACAGCTTGCACAGCTCGCGAGCAAGGTCGTCGATATTAGCAGTAGGCACCCAAGGCAACCGCAATTTTCGAGTTCCAACTTGATCGGCTGCCGCAGCAAAGAGGTGGATCTCTATAAACTCGCTGGCGCGCTCAGATGATGGCATATTTGTAATCGCCTCAGGGATTCGAACTAATTGGGCAGCGTCAATTTCGACTACGTTGGACGAACTAAGTTGTTGCAGCTTTCGGTTCGCAGAAACGGTAGAGCGAGGTTGCTACCGAGCTGCGGCTGCATTGGCTCAACAGGTGTTTCGCCCTCCCGATCCCTGAAATTAAGCTGTATCAAAGCAATAAGTTGAGCTAACGACAATATGACTTCGGCTTGGGATAGGGTTTGGCGTTCAAAGTAGCGCGGTCTAATTAAAGACGTCACTTATTTTAGCGACAAGCTTGAATGTTGGCATGGCTCACGAGTTTATACTTGCGCTTGGTACAAACAAGCATTCGATAGTGCACTAGCATAGAGGTCAACAAATCAATCGCTGGTCCCAAGTTTGATCGGCACGCGCACACGTTTTCCTGCTCTTACAATGTCGAGGAGGACTGTATCGCCAGGCATTTTGATTTCGATACCCTCAAGTAGATCGTCGACGTCGTCGACCGGAGTCCCGTCAATCGCCTCGATCAAATCTGCGGTTCCCAGATCCACAGTGGCTTGCTCAAATCCAAATGCTCCTCTTAAGACTTTTTTGCTGGTGATGCTAAACCCCTTCAAACCAGCTTGCTCCGCTGGCCCACCTGGCGTTAACGATACAACCAGCAATCCTTGATCGCTATCGTAAACCCGCGTGATGCCGATGGTTGGTCGAGTAACTTTACCATGGCGAATCAATTGGGGAACGATGCGCCGAATCGTGCTCACGGGAATCGCAAAACCAACACCCGCACTGTCTCCGTTGCTGCTTACAATGGCTGTGTTCATGCCGATCAATTGTCCGCGAGTATTGAGCAATGGGCCTCCCGAATTGCCTTGATTGAGTGCCGCATCAATTTGGATTAGCCAACGCATTTTAGCCCCGCGCCTAATTTGAAATTGTCGATTGAGGCTGGAGATGATTCCTGTTGACATAGTGCGTTCTAGGCCAAACGGATTGCCAATAGGAAAAATTCGTTGGCCGACACGCAGATTCTTGGAATCGCCCCATTCTATCGGCACCAGTTCCGTTTCAGGGGCGCTGATTTTTAGTACAGCAATATCCGAATCCGGGTCCTGGCCCACCAGATTCGCAGGATAAGAGACTCCGTTCGACAATCCAACACTGATTTCCTTCGCGCCTTCGATCACGTGATGATTGGTTAGGATCAATCCCTGTTTGTCGATGACCGACCCGCTGCCTGTACCTTCAAACTTAGCAACCATGAGAAACGACGCTGGTCGCACACCTTGCGTATTGATATGTACGACTCCGCGATTGCAGCGTTCGTAGACCGCGATATTTGTCTGCTCTTCTGCGGTCAGGAAATCAGAATCTGAATCTATAGAATTCATTGCTGGTTCCACGGCCAGTAGCGATTCTTTCGCCAGATTTTTTGGGTTAAACGATACTTCAGGAATTTGTCCGCTGACAATTGATGCCGCGTGAACGAAACAAATCCACACGCAACCCACTACCGTCAGAGCATACGCAACTTCTACTTTTCCAATGTTTGTCTTAAAGTTCACCGACACGTTCCTTACACAGGTCGACTTGCAGGTTGCCATGGAAGCGGCCTTTTTGCAATTTCGATAGTCAAATTAGCTCTTTGTTGGCAGCAGCCGCATGTTTTTCACAGCACTTCGTTTGTCGCAATCGGGTGCATAACTTACGTTCCAACTGCGCCGAGCTGAGAAATTTTTTGCACCGGATTAGTCGTGTGAATCCAATAATTGCGTATCGAAAACTTGTAGTACAACCGAAGTGTTTGCGGCCCAAGCACGGGCCGTTCTCATAGGGTATTGCGCTGTGGAATGTTAGTAACTACACAGGGATAAACGCAAGACTTCTAACCTCACTTTCATCAGTTCCGGAAATTTCGGACCAACTTGCATCGCAGGCATACGCGCCCAAAGTCGACAGTGACGCTGTCGATTTAGTGAAGAAAGTTGGCTTAGGAAAAATAGCCATGATGGCCGATCGGCGCGAGGGCGATAAATGATGCTGTTGATAGCAATTCGCTGGGCTGGGTAAAGCGGGACGATGCTCCATCTTCGTCTCAATATTTGCCAAGGTACGCTAATCCATGTCAACTGACGCGGAGAGGCGCTGTGGCAGGCCGAGCAACGAGCGTAACGCTACGACGGACTTCCCATCCAAATTTAAACAATAATTTACATGTCGCTCATTTGGTGTCAGGCGGAACGGATACCAGCATGGCGAGCTCAGCTTGCCAACGTACCGTGCCCATCTGAAGGCACATATGCCTCAGATTGGTATCCAGCCGTGTCCGGTGCTTTACACCATTGGACGTGCATTCTTCCATACGGGTTGGCCAAATCGAACTGGCTGACAACATGGACAGGAGGAGACACGGATGAAAACACATTTTAGAAAACTAGCATTTGCGCTAGCATTAATCGCTAGCAGTTGTAGCTGCCTCGCCCGTAATGGGATTGCACACGACTTGCCGGCTGACCGATTCATTTGTCCTTTTGTTGATTTTGCCGACTTAGATCAGACCTGGTCAGGCGCAAACGACGAAAAACATCCCCTCGCAAACCTGCCACAACCGGCAATAAAAAGTAATTCTAATTGGCTCGAGCGAAATCTTGCTGCGCCTCTAGTGAAGTTATTCGGAACTGACTTCGCAAGTATCTATAGCAACCTGCATTCCCATTGGTACAGCTTGAATGAGAACTGCATGCAGTTAGCTGACCAAGCGACGCTACTTGACGATTCAACCGATCCCTGCCGATATGAAGCTGAGACGATATTTCTTACTCAGGTCGCTGCACCAGAGCTGGGTATTCCTCCAGCACCGGTTCACTTCTCGAATCAATCGTCCCAAGACTGGGGAAATCCATTTTACGTGGTATTTGAACCCAAGTCTGCCGCGCCGATAACTCAGCTTCATGTTGCTCTGCCTGCCCCGGGGGTACCGCCCCAACCTGAATCCTCCGGTAGCAACCCTCATTCGACACACCCCTGCACACCTCCTGGCTTTTACGTGTCGATTGCTCCGAGCGGCGAGACATCGCCACGACGCTGTGAGGAAGAGTATCTACCCTACGATTTGGAATCTCGTGATACTCATTGGCTGAATGGAATTGGGCAAGCATGGAATCTGAATTCGTGGAAAAAGAGTACATGGAATACAAAATCCATTGCTGATGTACCTTTGTCAAAGTACTTGCCTCAATGTTTTTCAGCGTACTTATCGGTTGATTCCATCCAAGGATTGGATTTTGATCATCGCAGTCCAGAGATGTTATGCGAAGAAGAATTTGCTCTGGCCATCCCCAACGAGACGACTTACAACGCCGAGATTTCGCGTGACTGGACTTGTCCCGAAGAACTAACCTACTACGGCGAATTCGCAACTGACCAAGATGTGGCAGCAATTCAATTCCCGGAGTTGAATGAATCGCAGTTGCAATTCGCGCTCGCACGCGTTTGCGAATGGTTGGAAGTTGCTGCCTGTATTTGGCAGTGCGAAGCATCGGATTGCCAGCTCATGTACGATGCGGGCCAGGCATTAGCCGCATTTCCTACAAGTGTTGTGCATTCCTCAGCCGGGTCAATTCAGCAGCTCACGACCTACTTTGAAGCTCAGGAAACAGAACTACCTGCCGGATTTCTGTTCCCCATGTTTGCTCTCTATTCCACTGGCGATGGGATTTCCGTAATCGTTCCAGCGGACCTCGCATACCAATGGTGTGCTGAAGCAAACGCCACCAGCCAAGATGTCTCACCTTTGCGCACTGTTGCCAGCAAGAATAATGTTCAGCAAACTCTCGGCCAGGGGACACGATGGATCGTCAGCCAGACACGTGGCTGGCTCGACTGGAGCGGCAACCAATTCTCTTACTTTGTGGATCTGCTGACGGATCTACACCAAACTCAAGTCGCCAATGCGCAATCTCCACCGGTACGATAGCTGGTTAATTGGCAGCGTACAAAGACTTGACCCGCAGACTAACCATTTGACCCTCTTTGGACAGCGTTACTTTCGATTTTTGCTGAATGAAACTAAGTCGTAGCAGCGAAATCGTTAACCGCTTGTCCATTGGGCGGCGCGTGCAATTTCCTCGCGTGGTGGCGCTGTCCAGCCCAGGCTATGCCATGCCACAAATCTGTCCAACCTGCTCTGTGGCATGTGTTCAGGTCGGTTACATCTTCAATGGCTATCGAATTGCGGACTCATAATTCTCCAGGGACCGGCTCAGCCGTATACTGGGGAGCACGTAACGATTCGAGAATACATTGTAAGGTTGATGGCCATGGTTTTTCGTAGAACATTTATGCGTGGAGTGTGTACATCAGCGCTTGCCTTAAGTTGGCAAAGAGCGATGCCTAGCTGGGCCGCCCCTGGAAAAATTGCGGTAGCCAACGTTCGCGCTGGTGAGGATGTATTTGGGTACATCGAGCGCGTGGCAGGTCAATTTGATTTGACACTGCTCAAAGGTTTGCTGGGAGCAGCGAATGAATTCAAGGAAGGTGACGAAATCGTCGGGGTGGCGGCGGCTGATGATGCCACTCGAGCTAATGCTCGCCAATTGCTGCTGAATACGCGGGTTTGCGACCTTGATGATCAGCCAGTTCTGCGCGATCAACTCTATCAATTCATCATGGCTGCGCGCAATAAAGAGTCGTTGGGCCAGCGCGCAAATTGGACGCTGCAGCAGTGGAAAGATTTTCTGCTCTCCGCTACGGAAGCAGAAATTCACAAGACGAAATCTGGGCTATCGAGCGACGTCATCGGTTGTCTCGTCAAACTGATGACGAACGCAGAGTTAATCTCAGTAGGGGCAAAGATTTTCAATCCGCTGCCGAACAGCCAAATAGGGGCGAAGGGTTACTTAGGGGCACGCATCCAACCGAACTCACCTACGGACAACCTTGATGACATACAGTGGCAAGTGTTCAGCGGTTTTGCTTATGCGGTCGGAGATGTGTTGCTCGGAACCAATCCTGTCTCCAGCGAAATCAAATCTGTGGCCGCTGTCGAAGGTGCGTTGAATGATATTCTGCAAACGTTTGACATTCAGGAGTTCTTGCCCCATTGCGTGCTGTCCCATATCGACGTTCAAGCGGCCGTGGAACATCAGTTCCCTAACTCGACCGCTTTGTGGTTCCAAAGCATTGCGGGTAACGACAAGGCCAACGCTACTTTCGACATAACGATCGAAAAGATGTCCGCATACGCACGTGCACGGCGGGGATTGTTCGGCCTGTATTTTGAGACCGGGCAGGGAGCCGACTTTACCAATGGCCACGACCATGGATTCGACATGGTCTTGCACGAATCTCGCAAGTACGGACTTGCTCGAGGATTGTCGCAATTGGTCGCTGAGGCGCGGGGTGTCGGCCGCGAGTCGAATGGGGCTTGGGTCCACGTAAACGACGTGGCTGGATTCATTGGACCTGAGGTCTTTCGGACTCGCGATCAATTAGTGCGATGCTGCCTAGAAGATATTGTGATGGGAAAATTGCATGGACTAACGATCGGACTCGATGTTTGCTCGACTCTGCATATGGATGTATCGCTTGAGGACCTCGATTGGTGCTTGGACAGAATTGCGCCAGCCAATCCAGCCTATTTGATGGCGCTGCCGACGAAAATCGATCCGATGCTCGGCTACCTTACCACCGGCTTCCAGGATCATTTGCGATTGCGACAGCGCTATGCTTACAAAGTTAACGATCGCATGTGGGATTTTTTTCAGCGATTGCAAATCGTCGACGGAACTGGCCAGCCGACCGAACACTTTGGCGATCCACTGTGGGTTTACCTTCAATACCGTCGCCGCAAGCTCGACTCGCGCAGTGACGATGAAATTCAAGCTGAGGGACGCCAAAAACTGGCAGAGATTCGCGAGCGTGGTGTGTTTATTGCGCAGGGCTACGGCCAGTCGGTGGTTGACCTGGAGCCTACTCTCAGTGCTGACATTCGGAAAATCTACAGCGACGCAAAGAAATGCATTTGGGTGCAATGGGAGGATGCGTTCGTTGAGAATCTATCTCCGCGAATTGTCATCGATACGCAATCCAAGGACCGCCTGGACTATATTCTGCATCCTAACACTGGCGAGCGATTATCCAGTGCTGCAATCCAGCAACTGAATGACCTGCGGACTCGTCAAGCTGGCAAATACAACGTCCAAATCGTCGTATCTGACGGCCTCAATGCTCTCGCCTTGATGGACGAAGGAAATCTCCAGCCGTTACTCGCTGGCATCCAATCTCAACTTCAAATGCGTGGTTTGCGAAGCTCGCCGGAATTGGTGATCGTGCGTTCCGGTCGAGTTCGAGCAGGCTATCGCATCGGGCAGCTTCTGTTCGGTGGATTGGGAGTCCGTAGTTCGATTTTGCACGTTATCGGCGAACGACCTGGTAGCGGTCATCACACGATGAGTGTGTACCTCACGACCGCTGATAGTTCGCAATGGGCTAGCGAGGACCAAGTGGATCACAATATCACGAAAGTAGTTTCCGGTATCGCCACCACTGCGCTGCAACCTGCGCAGGCTGCGCTTGATGTAGTGCGGCTGTTGGTGCAGACTTGAGTCGCACGGCTTGCACCAAATTTGCTAAAGGTACATGGGCCGGATCAAATGCCTTCCTCGAAATGATCAACCGCCAGCTTTCCCAGAATTTGCTGCGCAGGTTTTAGCATTACTCGAGCTAGGTGTTGGGTAAACTTGGTTCCACGGCATCCGCGCCAGTATCATCGCCATCCCACAAGTGTCGGTGACTCCGGCAAAGGTCAATCCCGCACCAACAAAGGCCGCCAATCCGATCCAGTAGGAATGGACCCAAAATCCGAGCGCACATCCCAGCACGATCAACAAACCGGCAGCAATCCGAACTTGCCGTTCCAAAGAAACAGCTTTTTTGCCCCGCACAACCCGCAAGCCAGCCTGTTCGCAAGCCAGCGTACCCCCTTCGACATTGATAACATTGTTCAGCCCCGAAGCAATAAGCTTCTCGCAAGCTTGCCGCGCACGATTGCCGGAACGGCAAATAACGTACAACGGACGATCCATTTCGTTGCGTTCTGCAGCAAATTTCGTGGCGTCTAGCTGATCCAGCGGTTGATTCTCAGCACCACTGACATGAATTTCCCGAAATTCGACCGGTGTGCGCACGTCGATCAATTCAATCGACGAGTTACCTAGCATTAACCTGCCAAACTGCTCAGGGCTGATTGTCTTTACTTGCATCTCGCACTCCTTATTTACACAAAGTTCATCGATATAGACTACTTGCTTGTCGCCGAATCAAATCGCGTTTCAGTGCAACGCTTGATCTTCCTTAAATGGGGCTCTGCGAGTCGATAGAGGACTCGGCAATCGTCTTTTTCGCTCGTTAGAAATCCACGGCGCTGCATCAATCGCAAATGTTCCGACGCCATTGTGGCTGGAAGATGACAATTCACTGCCAACTCACCGACCGAAAACTCGCCTGTTAATAACATATTGAATCATACGCAGTCGATGGGGATGGGCTAATACGCGCAGCCACTTAGCCGCTTGTGCCAGCGCCCCAAATCGGTCAGCTTGACCTTCACAGGTGGCACACCTTCGTCTCGTGTTAGACTCACCCTCAATCACTAAAGGGACGCCGCACTCTCATCATCGAATATATGGAATCGCAGGCTCTTCACGTTGCGAGTTCACCTCACACGCCGAGGGTTTGCCGAAGCACGAGAGCGAGGTTCCTGTTTTCTAAAGATCATATATATCGGAACATACCGATGTGGCAAGCTATTTATTCCATTGCAGCAACCGAATTACATGGTGGGTATGTGTGGCAAGTTGGGATTCCAAGTTGACGGTAATGCGATTGCTTCACGATGACCGTGAAGTTAGATTGAAGCATACTTGCGCGTTTACTCAGCTCAGGTGCGATTGTTCTTTTCAGTTTGGGGCGAAAATGGTGTCACCAACAACTAAAGTTTGGTTTACGCTGGCCATAGTTACTTGTGGCATAGGAATCTCCACGCCCACAATTGCAAAATCACCCTCCCACGCAGACGTTACGACCAACGATCGAGATCATTGGTCTCTACAGCCGATCGCTGAGCCTGTCCCGCCTCATACTAGCCACAGGTCAGTTGCCAATAATGCGATTGATGCATTTGTTTTGCATGAGTTAGAGAACCGTGAAATACTACCATCGCAACCAGCCGACAGGGCAACGCTACTGCGCCGTGCAAGTATCGATTTAGTTGGGTTGCCACCGACACCTGAGGAAGTCGCGGCATTTATTGCGGACCAAGCTCCCGATGCTTGGGAGCGAGTTATCGATCGATTGCTCGCATCGCCGAAACACGGTGAAAAATGGGCTCGGCATTGGTTGGACTTGGCCATGTTCGCTGAAAGTTCTGGCTTTGAGCAGGATGAAACTCGCCCCAATGCATGGCGCTATCGCGATTACGTCATTGATGCGTTTAATGCTGATAAACCTTACGACCGATTCGTCACCGAACAAATTGCGGGGGACGAATTGTGGCCCGACGAATTGTCGGCTCGCATTGCAACCGCGTTTATGCGGCACTATCCAGAAGAGGGCAATAATAAAGATATTCTGCTGGCGAGACAGGAGATCCTGCACCACGTAACCGATGTGGTTGGATCGACCTTTCTGGGACTGACGTTCAACTGTGCTCAATGCCATGATCACAAGTATGATCCTATTTCACAAAGAGATTATTACCGTTTGCAAGCTTTTTTTGCCAACATTGGGCACGATGACGAAATCCCTTTGGCAGATGCCCGCGAACTGGCCAACTACGAACGGCGGTTATCCGAATACGAACGGCGGAGCGAAATGTTATGGAACGAAATGGATCAGTTGCTGGCGAAAGTGCGCAAATATTCGCCGGCGCAATTGTTGGCTAGGTATCCCGATTACGTGATCGAAGCCATGGCGGCGACTGAGACTTCGCGTACTCCACTGCAATCGCAGATCGCTTACATTCTCAATCACAAAGACTG
>CAZVBC010000165.1:0-14883 GCA_964625155.1 uncultured Pirellulaceae bacterium | reverse complement strand
AGGATCTCGCCGTCTTTACGTACCAAGTCGATGGCCAAGTGAATCGATGAAATCTCTCCTGCCGCCTCAATCACTACGTCTGCAAGATTGCCTCCGAGGATCTCTTTAACAGCATGCACGGGATCAACTTCTGAATTGAGTACGACATCTGTCGCGCCGAACGGTTTCGAAAGCCGCAAACGATTCGAGTCCAGGTCCAAAGCGATAACTCGCAGAGCTCCCATGCGTCGCAAGTGGAAGTTGAACCACAATCCAGCCGATCCCTGTCCAATAACCACGACGTTTTTGCAAATCACACTGCCCAGCCGTTGAGAGCCATAGATCACGGTCCCCAGTTGCTGAGCTTGTAATAATTGTTCCAACGGTAATGTTCTGGGCAGGAGCAACACGTTCTCAATGGGTGCCAGAAAGTATTCCGCCATAGCCTTGTGGCCTGGTGCCAACCCGAGCACTTTGTCGCCGACTGAGATTTCAGAGCCAGGTGCGTCGATAGCCACGACCTCGCCTACCATTTCATGACCGGTAGTTCCAGGTGCAAAAGGGTAAGAAGCATCGGCTGCATAATGCAGCATATGGATGTCGCTTCCACACAATGACAGCCGTTCCGTTTTGATTAACACATGCCCCGGTTTAATTACAGGTTTGGGCATATCGATGAACTTGGCTTGGCCACGCGCTACTACTTGTACTGCTCGCATAATTAATCTCTAGTGGAACTCGACGGACTGATCCAGGGCAGCGTAGAATACACGCTAACTTCGGTCAAGTACGTAGTGCACCTGCGCTCGGTGGTTGTCGAAATTCGTATCTCAGCAACCACTCACAACCACGACTTTAGTGTATTGGTTTAAGGTGATTGACGATCAGAACAAAATGACATCAACCAGCTCAACCGGTCATCCATTGGACGCCAGCGATCCATTTGCTGATGTGGAGGTGTCGCAATCGACGAGCCCCAAGACGAATCAGCCGTTGCTGCGGTGGAGTGTACGAGCCTTAATCGTTGCCGCCGTATGTGTTTTTTGGGGCGGTATTGCGACCGGCAATGCGCTACCCAATTCTACGTTGGAGTCGGTTTCTTCAATCATCCAGCGAAGCGGCATGTTCGGCATGCTGGCAGCGTTCTGTGCAATTCTGATCGCTTACCGCACCGAACAAATACGCAATTTTTGGAGTGCACTGAAGACAACTTCACAAGAGTTGGCGGCTTCCACGGCGGACAAGAAGTACGCGAGTAGAACTGTCCTCATCGGTTTGATCGTCGCAAACATTGTGTTTGCACTCGTGCTGATTGCCGCGCGATTCCTACTTCCCACGTTGATGCCACTGCCGTTCGACATCGCCGGTATCCTCGTGATCATGTATGCCGGGTTGCTGGCAACCATGATTTGGTGGCACGACGGTTTTGTGAAAGCTTACGCGATAGGTGCCCTTACAAGCCTCATTCTATCGTACTTGACACCCGTTGGCATAATGATGTTTCAAACGCCTCGTCAGCGGTCGGTCATGCCCTTATTCATCTCGCCGATTGTGTTAACAATGCTGCCCCTTCTAACTGGTTTAATGTGTGCACTGTATGTTTACGCCTCGAAGCGTTTGCAAAATCGAAGTGTAGAGTAGCAATTCTGTAACGATCTCCTGTAAGCCGCAGTCATTTAACTGTCAGCCGAAGAAAGCGTGCCTGTGCAATCTCTGCTGGAACTGCAATTTCATTACATCCGCGCACGCCTGCGGCTAACTGTAAAACGATGAAGGGCACGGCATCGCGCGGAACAAAAGCTGCGAATCAAAATTTGCGTCAATACCAGATTTATAACAGCTCAGGTTAATACTGTTTTAGCTGACGAAAAGGCATGCGCGGCCCGACGGGCACGCGGTTAAATGATTTCGCTGCAACGACTTAGTTCTTCCTGCGAAGAGTGTGGTACAATCTGGCAAACATAATGATTCGAATTGAAAAGTTGGGCGAATCTACCGGCCCAGTGACTTGACGTTTTTTTCCAATGTTGTTGACATCAGGGTTGCGATGGAGATGAATGAGTTCCGCAATCAATGTCTCGACCGTTGGTCCCAAGAGAATTTGAGGAGAGACGAATTTGGCGTGTGGACTTAACCAAGATGCATGGGGAGTATTTCAGCAAGCGAGTGCACAGGCATCATCGTTGGGGATCGAGGAAATTGTGCTTCCCTGTGGAACGCACGTGTTGGACTTGGGGGTGCGAGTACGTGGCGGCCTGGAAGCGGGACTGAGGTTGGCCAGTATCTGTATGGCGGGTCATGCGTCAATCGAAATTGAGACGGGAGATCGTGAGATTTGGTCTGGTCCGTGGGTCAACGTACGTACCGATCATCCCGTCGCCGCATGTATGTTAAGCCAGTATGCGGGTTGGCCAGTCAAGCACGACAAGTTCTTTGCAATGGGCTCGGGGCCGATGCGCATTCGCCGGGGCCGCGAGGAAATACTGCTTGAATTAGCGGCTGTGGAATCGCAGTCTTTGGCAGTTGGTACACTCGAATGTGACGAACTGCCGACGTGTGATGTTGCGAGTTCAATGGCAGAGGCTTGCCAAGTTAACGCGTCGGAATTGTGGCTGGCTGTGGCACCAACACGCAGCCTTGCCGGTTGTGTCCAAGTCGTCGCGCGCAGTGTGGAAACGTCATTGCACAAGTTGCATCAACTGGGATTTGCTTTGGCGAGCGTGACAAGTGCCTTTGGGGCAGCACCGTTACCGCCACCAACTCCCAACTTCGCCAAGGGAATTGGTCGTACCAACGACGCGATCTTGTATGGCGGTCAAGTGACGTTGTGGGTGGATTCAGACGATGATCTGATACAGAAAATTGGACCGCAATTGCCGAGCTGTGCTTCACGGGACTTTGGTGCACCGTTTGCCGACATTTTCAAACGTTACGACTACGATTTCTATAAAGTTGATCCTGCTTTATTTAGTCCAGCGGAAATCACGATTTGCAATTTGAAGTCGGGACGTAGTTGGAAGTTTGGCCGACCACGTGCCGATTTGATCGCTCAGTCGTTTTCAACAGTGAACGCTGTATGATGGAGCGGCTGGGGATCTTGGGTTCACCTGACAGTTGGTATGTCAAGGATTTGCGGCGGGCTGCAACATCCTGTTCGCAGCCACTTGATATTGTTGTTCTGTCATTCTCGGAACTATCGGTCGCGCTGGGGCAAACGGGCTCGTGTGCCGTTAACTCGAGAATGCGAGTGTCTCGCGACACCGCTCCAGCCACAGTGAACAACGATTTGGTTGCAGTTGATCAGTTGGATGCATTGCTTGTGCGCACCATGCCCCTTGGTTCGCTTGAACAGGTTATCTTTCGCATGGATTCACTGCAAGTTGCTCAAGCATGCGGAGTTACTGTGGTGAATGCGCCTCGCACTTTGGAGATCGCGATAGACAAATGGCTAACGCTGCATCGGTTGGCTTGTGCTGGTCTGTGCTGTCCACCAACCATAGCATGTCAAACGCGACAAGCGGCGTTGGAGGCGTACGATTTGTTGGGCGGAGACGTACTGGTCAAACCATTATTCGGTGGTGAAGGGCGTGGCATCATTCGCGTTACGGATCACGATATGGCCTGGCGAGTTTTTGGGACTCTGGAGCAGCTTGGACAAGTCTTGTATGTCCAGCAGTTCTTGCCGCACATGGGTTATGATATTCGTGTGCTGATGATTGGCGAAGACGTGATTGCAGTGAAGCGTGTAGCAGCAGAAGGTCATTGGAAAACAAACCTGTCGCAGGGAAGTCAAGCGATCCCTCATCGATTGACCAACGAACAGCTTGACATGGCGGTTCATGCTCAAGCAGTGATTGGTGGCAGTATGCTGGGAATTGACTTGTTGCCGACTTTAGATGGTCGATTGGTGATCCTCGAAGTCAATGCCGTTCCGGGATGGCGTGGCACCTCCAAAGCCACGGGGATTGACGTCGCGGCGCTGGTGCTCAAGACACTTGATTGCCGTGTAAGCATTGGGGCCAACAACTGATGAACGTTGCGGAACGACTGAGGAATGTCGCGGAGAGCCAACCAGAACAAATCGCCATTGCTTGGGCGGCCAGCAAGTACGTCGCCAATCAAGTTCGCCAATATCGTACGCTCAGTTTCGCTGATCTGGAGTTGCGTTCTTCATCGATTGCGGCCGGCCTACAACAAATGGGCGTGCTACCAGGAATGCGCATTGTTCTGTTGGTTCGTTTTGGCGCCGATTTTATTACTCTGGTATTCGCACTTCTCAAGGTCGGTGCAGTGGTTGTTCTGGTCGATCCTGGCATGGGACGGCGAAATCTGGTGGACTGCCTCGCTCAAACCGATCCACACGGCTTTGTCGCGATCGAAATTGTACAGTTAGTACGGATGATCCTGCGTCGCAGGTTTCCCAGAGCACGATTGAACGTCACCGTGGGTCACCGCTGGGGAATTTTGCCTGCACCCACACTGGAAATGCTCTCCAGAATTCCGTCGGGATTATACCGCCCACCAGATATCGGCCAAGACGATCCAGCAGCCATTATCTTCACCACAGGGAGTACCGGACCTCCCAAGGGTGTGCTGTATACTCACCAAACTTTCAACAGCCAGATTGATCAGCTTGTCGAGCATTATGGTATCCAACCGGGAGGCAGAGACCTTTCAGGTTTCCCGCTGTTTGGCCTGTTCAATGCAGTCATGGGAACTACGACGGTGATTCCGGATATGGACCCAACTCGCCCAGCCGACGTGGATCCACCACGACTGTTGGATGCGATCGAACATTGGCACATCGACCAGGCGTTCGGCTCACCAGCATTATGGAATACAGTTGGTCGATATTGCGAGCGAACCGGCAGCAAATTGCGAACGCTAAAACGCGTCCTGTCTGCCGGTGCCCCTGTTTCTCCTCGCATTCTTTCCTCACTCAGAAACGCAATGGACCAGCAGGGGCATGTGTATACTCCCTATGGTGCGACCGAAGCTCTACCAGTAGCCTCGATCGAATCAAGAGAAGTGCTTGAAGAAACAGCAGCCAAAACAGCATGTGGGGCGGGCACTTGTGTCGGACGCCGGTTTTCGGGAATTCAATGGCAAGTTATCGAGATCTGCGACGAACCACTCCCTGCGCATGCCGACTGTAAGTTGGTGCCACCAGGTACAATTGGCGAGTTGATGGTCAGTGGTAAGGTGGTCACACAAGCTTACATGACCCGCACCGACCAAAACGCATTTCATAAAGTGGTGGACGGTAATCGACTCTGGCATCGAATGGGAGACGTCGGATATTTGGACGATCAAGATCGGTTCTGGTATTGCGGTAGAAAATCACATCGCGTGCAAACATCTTGGGGAAACATGTTCACCGATCCCTGTGAGGCGATTTTTAATGGCGTACCCGAAATTTATCGCTCGGCTTTGGTGGGTATCGGTACTCCAGGCCAGCAATTGCCGGTAATTATTGTCGAACACTGGCCAGAACATCGACCGGCCAATATGGCCGCCGAAAAAAAGTTGGTCGAACAACTTCAGCAGATTGCACAGCAGAGTCCATTGACCAATCGAATCGAACGGATTCTCATTTATCCAACTCGGCTGCCGACCGATATTCGGCACAATGCCAAGATTTTCCGCGAGAAACTGGTCCCCTGGGCTAAATCGAAATTGGAGAGTTGAAATGGACCTAGGTTTGAACGATCAGACGGCGATCGTAATTGGCGGTGCAAGCGGTATTGGCTTAGCTACAGTGAAACAGTTTCTGGAGGAAGGGGCATCGGTCGAAATCTGGGACCGCAGTTCCAAAGTCGAGTCTGTGGCAAATGCGTTGCAAGAGGACTTCGATAAAGGGCTCGTACGTGGGCGGCAAGTCGACATCACCAGCGAACTTGAATGCAATCAAGCGGCTGCACTGGCGAGGCAGGCAAACCCAAGCATTCATCACGTTGTACATGCAGCGGCGATAGGTTCGGGGAAGTTTGGTTTTCCCTTCACGAACCTACAACCGCCTGATTGGCCGAGAGTTTTGGAAGTCAACATAATGGGGATGGTCCATGTCGTCCATGCTTTGACTCCAATTCTCCGAGAAAACAGTCAAGGCAGTTTTGTATTTCTCGGCTCGGTCGCAGGTCAGATCGGCTCACAAACCGATCCACCTTATAGTGCCAGCAAAGCGGCCAATATCAACTTCATGCAGTGTATCGCAAAGGACCTGGCACCCTACAATATCCGAGCCAACGTTGTAAATCCGGGGATGGTTAAAACTCCGCTCAATCAAGGTGTTTGGCAGGCCTGGCATGACCAGCAAACACCAGAAAATCGCAAGTCCTATGAAGAGTGGGCTGGTGACAAAGTCAAGAATGTTATTCCGTTAAAACGGTGGCAAACGCCCGAAGATATTGCTGCAATGATCGTATTCCTGTGTAGCAGTCGCGCTGCATCCATCACTGGCCAAACATTGAATGTCGATGGTGGTTTTGTGATGCATTGGTAGCGACACAATAACTGACACCGTCGTCAAAGATTGATTCGGTTGGGTTGGTTGGATTTTCAGCCGAGAAAATTATGAATCTGTTTGCCGCCGCCGAAGCAGAAAACTTGCAGCGCGTGATGCCGCTCGCTGGCCGCATGCGACCGCGTCACTTGAGCGAGTTTGTTGGTCAACAGCATTTTCTTGGCGAAGGTAAATTGCTCAGGCGTATGATCGCTGCGCGGCGCCTGGGTTCAATCATCTTGTTCGGCCCGCCCGGAACAGGAAAGACCACACTAGCCCATTTGCTTGCGCGAGAAACCGGCGGAACATTGCGACCGTTGAGCGCAGTGTCCAGCGGTGTAAAGGAACTCCGCGAAGTCTTGGCTTGGGCCCGTGACGAGGTGAGCGT
Source organism: uncultured Pirellulaceae bacterium (assembly GCA_964625155.1). Taxonomy (GTDB): domain Bacteria; phylum Planctomycetota; class Planctomycetia; order Pirellulales; family Pirellulaceae; genus Aureliella. The sequence goes on along the minus strand of CAZVBC010000165.1, from coordinate 8,014 downwards.
AGGAAATCCACGCCCTTTGTTATTTGTGGATGAGATTCATCGCTTTAATCGCAGTCAACAGGACGCTCTACTTCCCGATGTCGAAGATGGTATCGTCAGTTTGATTGGAGCCACCACCAGCAATCCATTTTTTGCGGTAAACGGAGCATTGCTCAGTCGCAGCCAGATATTCCAGTTCCAGCCGCTTGATCCGGAAGAAATCACCCAACTGCTTCGGCAAGCCGTGGCCGACAAAGAACGTGGATTGGGCAATACACCCATCGAAGTTGACGTGCAGACGCTGAATTATCTGGCCGAGATCAGTGAGGGAGACGCACGCCGCGCACTCAGCGCATTGGAGATTGCGGTTCTGTCGACCTGCGAGCGTCCCATTCGATTGACAATCGAATTGGCGCGAGAATCAATGCAGCAGAAGACCATTCAGTACGATGGAACGGGTGACGAACATTACGATATCTCGAGCGCATTGATCAAGAGTATGCGCGGCAGTGATCCCGACGCTGCATTGTATTGGCTGGCACGTATGTTAGAAGCAGGCGAGGATATCCGTTTTATCTGTCGACGGCTGGTGATTCTTGCTAGTGAGGATATCGGCAATGCAGATCCAGCCGCTTTAACACTGGCTGTGTCGGCCTCGCAAGCATGTGAGTTAGTTGGCTTGCCAGAATGCCAACTTGCGCTATCGCAGGCTGTCATTTACCTTGCTTGCGCACCCAAGAGCAACTCTGCGACGGCTGCTATCGGGCTCGCTCGCCGCGAAGTCCGCGAAGGTAAATTGATCCCAGTTCCCATTCATTTGCGAGACAAGCACTATGCTGGTGCTGAAAAACTGGGGCATGGGCAAGGATACGAATATCCACACGATCAACCCGGAGGTTACGTCGAGCAGGAATACCTGGGTGTCGATAAGAAATTCTTTTTTCCCACTGATCGCGGCTGGGAAGGCCAACAAAAGCAGCGCCTGCAAGCACAACGCGGACAAAGCCAAAAGGATTTGGGACAGTTGCCTCCCATGATCGATGTCCAACGACCTGAATCCCTCGATTCCTAACACGCCTATGCGGAACAAAACTTGCGGAGGAACCTCGCTTTCCCGTTTCCGCGAACCCTAATTCTTCGGCGGTTTCCAAAGAAATCGACATGCTTGACGCATTCCTCTACCATGCTAGTCGACTCCAAATCGAGAGTTTATTGCGCGACTATCCCCTACGGGACTGTTCGGGCATCACCCTCAGTCGATGCATCATCTTGGATTGTCTGTTCTAGAGCTTTGATCTGAGCTCGCATGGTTTCTAGTTCGCGCTCTTTCTCAGCGACTTTGACGCGCAGGTTTTCTAACTGGCGTTGAGGTGAAATGCGAAGTACACGATGGACGATACCAAGTATCATGAGTGCTCGCATACCACGCATGGCTACACCGCGAAGTCGATAAACGCGAATAAAACGAGCAACTTGAGGCAACTTGAAGATCTTGGCTACCTTGGTCATCCTTAGTAATTTGAAGGTGCGCAAAAAAGAAATTAGGGGCAACAGGATAATTACCAGGTCCAGCCAATGACGCTGGCAATATCGGACTCGATTGCGGGCTACTGAGACCATGACGATAAATTCAGTGGCAAACGCAAACCAGATTAATCCGGTGCTGAAATGCATCGCAAATCGCAACCAGGCATATGTAGCCACTTGATCCTTAAAAAAAACCTGCAGTACTAAGACTGGTAAAATCAGCAATGCGATCCCGACCATGGGTATCGAAAAATCGCGTTCGAGCCTTGACTGCAATTTCTCGTCCACACATTGCCATCCGAGCCAGGGCAACCAAACTTGGTTGGCCTGTAGGGGCTCGCGCGCGCACAGACGAAGAGGCGGAATCACAGCGCACCACCAATTACTGTGCCGAATTCCTGGAACAGTTGTGGCGCTGGAACGAAAGATAATGAATCTACGTAGAAGTTGCTCCATCCAGAAGATTGGCCATATCACCAACATACAGATGACGTACCACCAGCCACGCGCGTATGCGACCTCTTCATATTCACGTTGCTCGTTGACGTGCTGAGAATCCAAGGCAATTCGCTTGTCAGGGATTTCTGCGCCGGAGGCTACAGTTTCCGCGACCCGAGGCACGTCGATCCAGACAACGATCGTTGCGGCCAGCAAAGCTAGGAACGATAACGACAACCAAAACATTGCCGGAGCCAACCGGCGCAACATGGTGAATGAGGTTGTTGTACCGATGTTCGCGGAATCGCCCTCCGCACTGTTGATACCTTGTGGCGAATTCGATGCTGTCACACGCGTGTCGCTCATGTCGATAGGCAATCGCGAACCTATTTCCCTTTTGAAACATGGATGTAGATCATGCGCAACTGATATAACCAGTTGCCCAACCCCTGTATTTCTTCGTTCGTCAGGTTGCCTTTGGTTTTCTGTTCCAGCAATGCGAGCATGTCGATGGAGTTTTGTGCATAATCGAGCCTGACCGCCGGCTGCGAATCGGCTGGGCCAGGTAGTTGCCCCATCGCCGCCATGGCCTGCGTTCCTAAAGTCGATACTAACAACAAAAAAGATGCTGGTGGCGGCGGAGGTAAGTTTTCGATGTCCGAGGTAGCTTGTTCGGGACCAGCCGCAGTGGCATCGTCGGTTTCAGGTTGTCTGTTTTCCTCGGAGCCTTTCAATTCGCTTGACATTCGCTGCCTCTCCAATTCTGAGTGATCGAGTACCTCGTCAGTATGCTTCCTCATCAGTAATCAAAAACAAACCTGCGGCTGGGCTATTAGTCTTTGATCTCGCAGGTGGGTTCTGAATAATTCTCGCTGGCCCGTACCGCTTTACGGCGCGACCGCCGTTGTGAGGCGGCTTCCACAAAATTGGCAAACAGCGGATGAGCCTTGGTGGGCTTTGAGCGAAATTCGGGATGGAACTGAACTGCAACGAACCAAGGATGGTCGGTCAATTCGATGATCTCGACCAAGCCGCCATCGGGACTGGTACCGGCGAATCGCATACCGTGACGCTCGAATTGCTGGCGATAAATATTATTAAACTCGTATCGATGGCGGTGCCGTTCGCCGATTGCCAACGCACCGTATGCGCGTGCAGCGTGTGAACCTTCTGCAAGATTTGCCGGTTGGAGGCCCAGTCGCATCGTGCCGCCTAACCGAGTAATTTCGCGTTGTTCGTCCAGCAAACAAATAACCGGATGTGGCGAATCTTTATCAAACTCTGTCGAGTGGGCTCGCTGCAAGCCAACGATGTTGCGACCAAACTCGATGGCGGCACATTGCATGCCCAAGCAGATTCCGAAGAATGGGATCCCTTTTTCGCGTGCGTATCGAACTGCTTGCACTTTGCCTTCAATGCCTCGTTCGCCAAAGCCTCCCGGAACCAGAATCCCGTCGTAGCCGGACAATAATCTCTCGGGGCCTTCCTGCTCGACATCGCTGCTTTGAATTCGCCCAATGCGAACTTGAATTTGGTGATGAATGCCAGCGTGCTCTAGCGCTTCGTAAATCGATTTGTATGCGTCTTTGTGTTCGGCATATTTGCCGACCACGGCGATGCTGATTTCTTGCTTTGGTTCTCGTTGCCGCCGGAGAATTTCGTGCAGTGGGGCCAAATTGGCTGCGTGCGCGGGCAAGCCAAAGCGTTTGACAATAAAGTCATCTAATCCGCTAGAAACTAAACTGAGTGGTACTTCATACACCGAGAAATCCTTGTCGCGTTCTTCTATAACCGCTTGTACCGGCACATTGCAGAATAAAGCAATTTTCTCTCGCTCGTCCCGCGAAATCGGTTGCTCACAACGGCAGATCAATACATCTGGTTGAATACCAATTTGCCGCAATATGCCTACGGAATGCTGAGTTGGCTTGGTTTTCAACTCACCAGCAGCTTTCAGGTAAGGCACTAATGTCAAATGGATAAACAGGCAGTTTTCCTTACCTGCTTTCATCGGAAATTGGCGAATGGCTTCCAAGAACGGTAAACTCTCGATGTCGCCAACAGTACCACCAATTTCCGTAATAACGACGTCAACATCCCCCTCAGCCACCTTGCTGACAACCCCTTGAATTTCGTCAGTTATGTGCGGAATAACTTGTACCGTTTTTCCAAGAAACTCCCCGCGCCGTTCTTTCTCGATCACTGACAAGTAGATTTGGCCAGTTGTATAATTCGAATCTCGTGTCAACGGTGCATTGGTAAATCGCTCATAATGCCCAAGATCCAAATCCGTTTCGCTGCCATCGTCCAGTACATAAACTTCGCCGTGTTGATACGGACTCATTGTTCCAGGATCGACATTGATATACGGATCGAGTTTCTGCATGCGCACTCGCAATCCACGAGCTTCCAGGAGCATGCCAATCGAGGCACTGGTCAGCCCCTTGCCGATCGAACTTACTACGCCACCTGTTACAAAAATGTGCTTAGCCATCGACATCACCGTTTCTGATTCCATTTTCGGCAAGTGAATAACATCCCCAAATTCGCTCCACTTGCTGCTAGCTCCGGATGAAGCGAAAGGCAATTTGCTTATTCGTTTATTTCCGGCAGCAATATTGACTATCCAAGCTGAATTGGTTGCAGGCGAGACTTCGCTTGCAACGTTTTCAGTTTGAGCTGATTATGGACGAATGCCAGTTACCTCACAACGCCTTTTTACGAACGCTTGATAATCTTCCAACGTGTCAATACCTTTACTCGCTTGTGCGATAATTCCTACCACAATTTTACAGCCCGCTTGCAAAAATCGTAATTGCTCCAGTTTTTCGAGTTGCTCGAAGGGGCTAGCAGGAAAGGTACTTAGTTGCATCAAAAAATCTCGGCGATAGGCATAGATGCCGAGGTGGTGTAGGAAATGTGGCGGATCAGTCGCCAATAATGCATCATTCCACACTCGCGCATGGGGAATTGCGCTGCGACTGAAATACAACGCACGACCGACGTGATCGCAAACAACTTTTACACAAGCCGGATCGTCCAAGATTTGTCGCTGGCGAATGGGCGTAGCCAGCGTAGCAATTTGGGCATCAGTATTGTCACATAATAACTGAGCCGTCATATCGATCGCCTCAGCGGAAATCTCCGGTTCATCACCTTGTACGTTAACGAATAATTGGACGTGTGACAACTCTTTAGCCACTTCTGCTACGCGATCGGTACCGCTTGGCAGTGCAGGATCGGTCATCACCGCGCGCCCACCGAAAGACTCGACCTCCTGCTGCATGCGCAGCGAGTCCACGGCAATGGTGATTCCTTGAGGCATAGTGGCTAATCGAGCTGCTTCGAAAGTGTGTTGCAGAACCGATTTTCCAGTAGCTCGCAAGAGCAGCTTTTCCGGCAAGCGCGTGGAGGCTAAACGGGCGGGAATGACGATTTCCGTTCGCATTTTCAAATCCTATGGCCTCTCATATACCACGCGACCGTTGACCACAGTCAAAAGTATTTTGATTTTAGAAATGTCTGTTGCGGGCACGTCGATCAAGTTATGCGACAGTAAGACGAAATCCGCAAGTTTGCCGGGCTCGATCGACCCTTTCTCTCGGTCCGTGAACTCGGCAAAGGCTGATCCCAGAGTATATGCACGCAAAGCCTCCAGTACAGAAATCTTCTGTGCGGGTACCCAGCCCTGCGGATGCGCACCGTCCAACGTTTGACGCGTAACTGCGGCTGCGATTCCTAGCAGCGGATTGAGTGGTGCGACGTTCCAATCCGATCCGAACGCCAATGTCGCTCCCTGGTCGATCAGCGATCGGAAAGCGTAGGTTCCTTGTGCCCGTTGGCTGCCGATTCGCTTTTCTGCCCAGCGACCATCGTCAGCACAATGGTAGGGCTGCATAGATGCAATTACGTTACCTGAGGCAAAACGCGGGATATCTTGTGGTCGCAAATGTTGAGCATGTTCAATACGAAAACGACGGTCACGCGTCGGATCGCTCAGCTTAACTTGTTCAAAGATGTTTAACATCTGGTCATTAGCGCGGTCCCCGATGGCATGCACCATGACTTGCAATCCAGCGCGATCAGCTCCGCGCACTCGGTCGAGCATTGCCCCGTCGGGAAACATCTCGTCGCTTGGCAAACCAAACGTGCGAGCATCGTCGACGTAAGGAGCGAAGAATAGGGCTGTGGTGGAACCAAGGCTGCCATCGGCAAAGCCTTTCAAGCCTCCTTCGCGAATCCAAGCATCCCCTATACTGGCTTTCAAGCCCTTATCTCGTAGTGTCTGCCAACGTGGGAGAGGTGAAATTGCATATACGCGAGTCTTTAGCTCGCCACGCCTGAGCAATTCGCGGAAGACCAACACATCGCTACCCCCTGACATATCCTGTACGCTAGTGACACCCAAGGAAGCGGCGTGGTTTGTGGCTGCACGTGCGGCAGCCAATTTTTGGTCGAAGCTCAATCCAGGAATCTTGCGCGTGACCATACTCATCGCTGAATCCTTCAGAACTCCGGTGGGTACCCCAGTGGCGTCCCGAACGATTGATCCACCGTCTGGATCGGCTGTTTGTGGCGTCACTTCACCAAGTTTCAAAGCCAAACTGTTTGCCAGTCCCATATGTCCGTCTAAACGGCTGACAAAAACTGGATGATCGGGTGTTACGTCGTCGATGAGTTCTCTCGTTGGCAGAGGAGCGTCGGGCCAGTTTTCGTGATCCCAATCGCCCCCGGTGATCCAGGTTCCTTTGGGTAATTGTTTCGCGAAATCACGGATCCGCGATCGAAACTCTTCCTTGGTCTTAGCGTCGCGCAATTGGACGCTGGACAATTGTTGCCCGCCAGAAAGAAAATGTACATGAGCATCGTTGAAGCCAGGAACGATCAGATGGCCGTGCACGTCGATGGTGCGCGTGTTGGGGCCAACCCAGCGCATGATTTCTGCGTTCGTACCGACTGCAGTGAACCGACCACGGGAGACTGCCAAGGCTTGGGCCAACGGTTGAACAGAGTGCAATGTATGAATGGTTGCATGATGGACGACTAATTCGGCTGGCCCCGAGTCTCCTTGAGCGATCGCGTATCCAGCGATTTGGATCGCCCATCCGAGCGCGAAAATGGCTCGTATCATTTGCAAACCTTTAGTTAAACTCGTCGAACGGAAACAGGTCTGTATTAATCATGGGATTCGAAAATCGCCTCAGCGTTTGCGTTGCTCCGTCGACGCTGGTCAAGCATTCCTGCACAACGTTACTGCCGAGAAATCGCGCAACTTCGGGCGACTGAATGCGGTCTTTCCACTTTTGCACGTCCGCGGGAATGGGATCATTGGAGCCGATCAAAATAAAACCGCCATCGAGTTCCCAAATGTGCGGAAAGACTTCACAAAACGTCGAGTATGTCCCGTCGGTGGGTACCCAAGTGCACATCAATCCGCCTGGCTTGAGCTTGCGCTGGCAGAGCTGAAAAAACTCGATGGAGTAGAGGTAACCGGCGTAGGCTCCCCGCGGACGTATCGCGTCCGCTTCGATCACATCGTATTTCTTGTCGTCGGTCATAAGAGCATGTCGCGCATCGCGCCCCACGATTCGAATGCGAGGGTCCTCAAGAAACTCTTTGAGCTGAGTCCATTGGCCAGTCGCAGCCAGCTCTTGCAGAACAGGTGCCTCCGAGGTACAGATTTCAAAGACGGTAACGTTGGTTGTTTGTGTTCGACACGACGCGGCCCAGGCGGTATCGCCCGAGCCGAGCCCGATGATGGCTATCTCTTTGGGCTGGGGATGAATCACAGCGGGAAGTGCGCCAAGCTTGCTGTGGAATCCACCGAACGGAAGATGACTCTGAGCCTTACCGCTAGCCGAAAGTCTCCACTTTGCATCCGCATTCTCCGGCGCGACCATGGAAACGCCAGTAACATCTTCGACGACTTTTGCAATTGAATCCAGAGGTAAGCCGTGCAATCGCATCCACAGAATATTGCCCCCGGGCAACATCCACATTGCGATTAGAATCGCGGCAAACAATACTCCGAATCTAGCGTGTGCGCCTGAACCTATCCATCCGATAATCG
>CAZVBC010000164.1:368-14908 GCA_964625155.1 uncultured Pirellulaceae bacterium | reverse complement strand
ATATGCCAAGAGCAATGGCATGCAAATCAAGAAGTTTGTGTACTATGTCTTAGGGCAATCCTAAATGGGTTCGAGCGACGATTCGAAGTCCACGCCGGTGTATCGACGTGTTATCCTCAAATTGTCAGGCGAGAGCCTGTCTCATGCAGGTGAACGCGGGATCAGCATGGAGGAAGTGGCGGCGATTGCCGGTCAAATCAAATTGGCCCACCAACATGGATGCCAGATCGCCGTGGTTGTGGGTGGTGGGAATATTTTGCGAGGAGCTCAATTTAAGACCGCCAGCGGTTCAAAGATTGAAGAAGCAACCGCACATTACATGGGTATGTTAGCGACGGTGATTAACGCGTTGGCACTTCAAGAGGGTTTAGAAGCTTTGGAGTGCCAAACCCGTGTTATGTCGGCAATTCGAATTGACGGTGTTTGCGAACCGTTTATTCGACGCCGGGCCATTCGTCATATGGAAAAAGGGCGCATCGTCGTGCTGGCGTCAGGAACCGGAAGTCCCTTTGTCACCACGGACACTGCGGCTACTCAGCGAGCTTTGGAACTGGGTGCCGATATTGTGCTCAAAGCAACTCGAGTCGACGGCGTTTACAGCGATGATCCTGAAAAGAATCCGCATGCTATTTTGTATCGCGAGTTGGATTATGAAACCGTGATCGCTCAGAATCTGCGAGTCATGGATGGGACCGCGATTTCCCAGTGCCGCGAGTATAAGATGCCTATCTTGGTGTTCAACTTCAAGAAAGAGGGCAACATCGTGCGCGCGATATCAGGCCAACGAGTTGGGACTCGTATCGGCCCTAAAGAAGATCTATCGACCGCTCCAAGTGCGTAATGTCAGAGGTGCAACATGAATGTGGATGAAATACTGCTGGATTCAGAAGAGCGCATGGAAAAAGCGATTACGCATTTGAAAAGTGCTTTGGTCGGTATTCGCACCGGTCGCGCGACTCCAGGTTTGGTTGATTCCGTGCGCGTTGAAGCTTACGGTTCACAGACTCCACTAAAACAACTGGCTTCGATCGGAGCGCCAGAGCCGAACCAGTTAGTAATTCGGCCGTATGATACCAGCGTTATCAAAGACATTGAAAAGGCGATTGTTGCCAGCGACCTGGGACTGAATCCGCAAAATGACGGACGTATCATCCGGATCAATATTCCTCCGTTGAGCACCGATGTGCGCAAAAAGATGGTTGCGCGCATCAAAGAACTCGCTGAAGAGGGAAAAATTACCATTCGTAATATTCGTCGCGACGCTAATAAAGCGATTGAGACCGCTGAAAAAGATAAATTGATTAGCGAAGATGATCGAGACAGTATGAAGGACGAGATTCAGGAATTGACCAAGAAATATGAAACTGAAGCTACTGACGTGGCCAAGGCACGTGAGAACGATGTGATGGAAGTCAGTTAGCTCCTTGCTGGGGAGGGCACTGGTTTGTCGACTGCCGGTAACGAAATACTGGATTTCCAGTGCCCAAAATGTGGCAAAAAGCTGAAAGCAAACCGGCAAGTGGCTGGTAAGCGGGTTAAATGTCCACAGTGTTTGCAACCAGTGCTGGTTCCACACGATGTGGCCAAACCGGTTTCAGGTACGGTTAATTCTGCCCCCAACCAGAATGATGATTGGCTGAACTTAGATTTGTCTGCGGAGTTTGACGGGCGGCCAGCGTCTGCACAGGGATTCGAATCGCGATCTAATCCCCTTCTGGTATCCAGTTCACCACCGAAGCCAGTCAGCGCCGATTCTCCTCATACAAAGGACTCTACCGCAGGCAGCGGAGGCGGAAGTCGAAGCCCAGCGACCAAACCAGCGGTAGAGCCAACCATGGATCAGTCAACACCTGCCGCCCACTCCGCAGCAATGGCGCAGAATACAAAACGTGTATCGGCGGTAAGTCCGCGCCCTAAATCTTCTGTGGAGCAGGAATCAGTTCCACCGGTTAAAACAACCGCTAAAACGTCAGCTAATCCACCAACAGCAAGCGAGCCGCCAGCGCAAAGTTTACCTCCTCGCTCGGTATTTGATGACGATCTGCCCGATTTGACGTCAGCGATAACAGACGAAGATACTGAGCTGAATCTTCAAAGGACTCCGGCTTCCCTGAATCGGCCAACTAAGAAACGACAGGAACAATCTCAGCAACCCACTGATGCCCTCGGACTCGGAGCAATCATCGGCGACGACATGGAGAGCCCTCCAGAATACCGCATTATCTGCAAGAATTGTGGAACGGCTCAATATGTGCGAGAGAACAAAAAAGGGAAGAAGATCCAATGTCCAGATTGTTACATTGAATTCGTAGTACCTCCACCGCCTGCGAATTGGCAGGCTCCGAAGGCTAAGCCAAAAGCGTCACGCGATGACGTGGTCGATGTAAAGCTGGCACCGGTTGAGTCGGTAGCGGCAGTTGAAGTTGCGGAAAAAGAAAAGGCCAGAGTCGGCGCACTTCTGGAACGAGCGCGGCGCGAGTTGGATGATGAAATTGACGAACTGTATGAACCTGATTTTGATACCAAGGGATTCATTGAGCGTACCTTTGGTTTTGCGATGGGAGGATTAGGAGTACTGCAATTAGTATTGTACGGATTGATGTTTGCATTGTTTTTTGGAGTAATCCAGTTCAGTGCCATCGAGTTCGCAACCGGCGAGCGGGGTTATGCTTTTCTGGTTCCCATTGTTGCCACGTCGGCCGTATTGGTCTCGTTGCCAATGTTGAGCGGTGGCTTGGCGCTCATTGAATCCCTCGCGAATGGCCGAAAAAAGGTGCTTGAATGGCCCAATTTCAATCTTTTTGAGAACTTCAGCGACATCATGTTAATTGGTTCTGCGTTTGTGGCCTCCATGTCGCTCGGCTTGATCCTCGGTGGAGTAGTCGGCAAGTTCTTTGAAAACTACATGTTAACTTTGGTAGGAATACTCGGTACGACATTTCTTTTGTTCCCGATTTTCCTACTATCGATGCTTGACAACGGAAGCCTGTTTCAACCTCTGTCGGTCAGTGTGTTCCGGTCCATATCGGGAGTGCCTGAGCAATGGGGCGCGTACTATCTCAAAACATTTGCTGCCTTTGCTACCATACAAGTCGCTTGGCTGATCTTGCTGGGTCGAACGCCTGTGTTGGCTGGAATTGGCGGCTTCTTGCTACCGACGCTGATGTTTTTTACCTGTCAGCAAGTTGGGGTACTGGCACATGGTATTGCTGAACATCTCAGTTTTGAATTTGTGGACGAAGCGAGCAAGTCCAAATGAAGATAGTTCGCCGTCGATCGTTTGTGGTTTTTGAGGGGATGTCCGTTGGCTAGTCTTGGTAGTTTACGGATACGAAGTACGGCCACCGTACCTGCACAATTGCCGGAGTCCGCAGCTCCGCAGGTGGGGCCAATTCGGTTCGGAGATGTCGTCATCGACCCTCCAGTGTTGCAGGCACCCATGGCCGGCTACACCAATTATGCCTTTCGTCAAATCGTGCGCGAGTACGGAGGAGTAGGGTTGCAGGCGACCGAGATGGTTAACGCGCGCGGTTTTGTGTGGCTAGACGAACACGAAGCTGAACACCCGGATCGGTTGTGGGGCGTGCGAGACGAGGCGCGGCCATTAGCTGTTCAAATTTGGGACAATGATCCGGAAATCATGGCCAAAGTTGGACGTCGCTTGGTCGAAGAGTATCAAGTAAGTGTCGTCGACATTAACTTTGGCTGTCCGGTAAAACAAGTTACCGAGCGCGCTCATAGTGGATCCTATCTATTGAGCCAACCTCAGCGCATGCATGCGATCATTTCACGTTTGGTTGAAGCTTGTTCTCCTACACCGGTAACTGCGAAGATTCGATTAGGTTGTACCCGCAACTGTATCAATGCCAATGACATTGCACGTGTGGTCGAAGATGCTGGTGCAGCAGCCTTGACTGTCCACGGTCGCACGGCAGAGGATTTTTTCAAAGGGCACGCTGACTGGGAGAAAATTGCCGAGATTAAACAACACTTGCGTACCATTCCCTTAATCGGCAACGGCGATCTCGACAGTGCGCAGAAAGTTGTTCACGCGTTTAATGCTTATGGCGTGGACGGCGTGATGATTGCACGAGCGGCTTTAGGTAGACCTTGGCTGTTTGGCCAAGCTGCGGCCGCGATTCGCGGGCAACCCATCCCTGATGACCCGACGCTCGAGCAGCAAAAGAGTTGCTTGCTGCGCCATTACGATTTGGTGGTTGCCCGGTTTGGCGTGCAAAAGGGTACTTATCTGATGCGCAAATTCGCTTGTTGCTATGCTCAAGCGAAGCATGGCTCGCGAATTTTCCGCACCAAGATCGCTCAAGTTAGCTCGCCGACAGAATTTTATGATGTTGTGGAGCAATACTTCCCACGAGAATTCATCGATTCAGAAACTCTCTGAGTTGAGCATATGCAACATCGGGCGCGCTGACTAACGGGCCAACCGACAGCAGCATTAGGGTCAGGCCCAGTAGCACCAACGGCAAACCCGCGTAGGATCTTGCACAACGCAGATTACGCCCCTGCTGCACGAATGATCTTTCCAACTCCAGCCAGCCCATAAAATTGACGAAGCTGCCTACGATTACGACTTGATGAACTTTCGAAGCACCCGTGGGTTCCCGTGCCAACTGGATTGCCGCATTTGGCATATTGAGTACCTGCCCTTCCCAAAACGATGTATCGTCGACAGCCTTCGCAGCCGTTAATAGCAGAGCTTGAAAGCTTGTCACATCCAAACCATAAGCAATCAATCGCGGGCGGCTGCTCAACAAGATCAACGTCAGCGTCAGTAGGTACAGCGCCGCCAGCGCTGCCCAAACCCAATGCTGCCACAAGGCTGCTGCTTCAGTCGGAAAGAACAGCTCCATAGGACCAATCGCCACTAATCCACTTACGGCGATTCCAACAGCCAAAGTATCTCGCCAACCAGTTGTCAGCAACGGCCGCGTACGCATCTTCAACATACCCATCATGATCAAGTACATCGAGATTGGTACCAATGCGATAGCCATGTACAACGAAGGAGGCATAGGTCAGGCGTTTCTTTTTCGAAAAGGCCGTATCTGTTGCAAAGTCCGGATGTTACTTTCGCGAATGCTGGATGTTAATCGTAAAGCGCAACGCACGTGACCACTCCTCCCGCAATCTGCCCGACATGTATTTTTGAGCAGCTCGCTTCAGTGCGTCACGTCCCGCTTCTTAGGCTTGCAGGCACGCGTTGTTCAGTTCGCGTTTCGTCCGGCGACCACCGCTTCCCCCCGTTCGTTTCATCTCGTTCAGGAGAGCAAGTGTACTATCGTTCTGCGCTGGAGTGCTAATTAGATCGATTGTATGCAATCAACACAATTGAATATGCAAATGGTAACACGATATTTCAGTTGGCAAACGTGTGTCCCCTGTATGCGAGGTAAACTTTGGCGACTCGGAATTCAATTGAATGATCAAACAGCTAGTTGTAAGGTAGACAATGGTTGAACTTCTCACTCAACGCGATTCGAGTGACCGCCTGCGCCAGCGTGCCGGATCAAATCGTGCACACGAGAGTATTGAATGGCTGGGGGTTGCAGAGCGATTGGTCGACGTTGCCCAACAAGCTGCCACTCCAGCGATCCAGTTGACGGTCGTAGTCCCTGTCTATAATGAGCCGCATACTGTACTGAAAATTCTGGAAAAACTTAGGCAAGTGCCTTTTAGTAAACAGATTGTGGTGGTCAACGATGGAAGCACGGATGCGACGCGGCAGGTGCTTGAGAGTTTTGATTGCGGTCTCGATGTAGAAATCGTTCATCATGAACACAATCGCGGAAAAGGGGCAGCCCTGCAGACCGGCTTTCGGCTAGCGCGAGGTGAGTATATCATCGTGCAAGATGCTGATCTGGAATACGATCCAGCAGATATTCCCTCGGTCATTGCCCCATTAATTGCTGGCCAAGCAGAAGTTGTGTACGGTTCGCGTTACCTTCAACGGACCACGCAGCAGGATCCATCTGGAGTGCATCGACTGGGTAATTGGCTGCTCACCAGTCTATCAAACTGGCTGTCGGGTTATAAACTGACCGACATGGAGACATGTTACAAAGCGTTTCGGCGTGAAATATTGCAAAAACTGACCATTGAACAGAATCGATTCGGCTTCGAGCCGGAAATTACGGCCAAATTGGCCAAACATCGTACCAGAATCATCGAAGTTCCGATCAGCTATCGTAGCCGTAATTGGAGCGAGGGAAAAAAGATTGGCTGGCGCGACCTCATTAGCACTTTATATTGCATCGTCCGCTACAACTGCTGCCGTAGTGACAAGCGCTGATGGCGGGTGCCTGCGAATAAATGAAATTGCCGATGAATGAAATTACGGCATGGAAGCGGCTCGATCGTGCGCTCCCATCCAAACATCGGCGGCCATACCAGGTCGCAATCGATCGAGTCCGTCGACAAGATCCAATTTGATTTTGAATACTTGCTTGGCACGCTCGTCAGCAGTCTGAATGTTGCGCGGAGTAAATTCGGCCACGGTCGAAATGAACACCAACTTGGCCGTGAATCGCTGTTCGGGAAAACTGTCGACAGTAATGGGGTAAAGTGAATCGATCTGCAGGGCGAGCTGGTCTTCGGGAATATACGCGCGAATCCAAAGGCGGCGTGTGTCGATCAAGCTGAGCACCGGTGCATTGGGGGCAACCAAATCACCCGGTCGCAACTGCATTGCGTCGACGATCCCTTCGACACCTGAGGTAATAAGCAATTCCTGTATTTGCTTGTTAATTGCATCCACGATGGCTTGCGCTGCTTGCGTCTGTGCTCGAGCTTGCGCGATGTCCTCAGATCGGAATCCTGCCACAGCCAACGCATATGCCTGTGCCGCTTCCTCCAAACCAGCTTGCGCCGCAGCGAGGTCTTCTGCGCGCGTACCGCGTTTGAGTAATTGCAACTCTTCGCGCCGCACATGTTCGGAGGATTCAGCCACTTTGAATAGTTCAATTGCCTGGTCCATTTCTTCACGAGAAACGGCACGGTTTCCTTGATTGAACAGATCTGTGGTACGGGCGTGTGATTTTCGAGCTCGTTCCAATTGAGCTGTAGCCAACTCCAATCGAGCATTGCCTGCTGCCAGCTCTTCAGGTAGCGGGCCATTCTTTAGTTTATCGACGTTTGCCTGAATATTATCAAGCCGCGCTTTGGCTTGGGCAATTTCTTGTGGCCTCAGGCCAGCTTCCATCTTTGCCAATTCAGACCGGCGGGCAGCGAGCACAGATTGGGCCTCGGTCAATCGTTCGACAAGATCAAAGGGCTCCAAGCGAACCAAAGGTTGACCAACCGTGACCCGTTGGCCCTCACGGACTAAGACCTCCGCCACTCGCCCGCCAATGCGCGAGCCAACACGTATTTCGTCTGCCTCGATAAATCCAGAGACTTTACTCGGTACCAACCGTCGCTGGCTCATAATCAGTGAGCCAGTGAAGCCCAGTAGTAACACCATGGCCAAGACGATCCACACCTTCATTGGCGGCTCCCTTTTTCTTTGGAGCTCACGCCAACACCGCTAGAGATGGTTTAGTCTGGCGTTTGCGATTGGCCTCGATCGCTCGCTGCTGGTCCACCGGATCGATCAGCCGATAGAACACATCGCGCTGACGAGGCTCGAACCCCAATTCCTGTATGCAATGGCGGATCTGGTCGAGCGTCAAGTAATGAACCGTACCAGCTTGAGCCACTACATTTTCTTCAATCATCAAACTGCCCATGTCATTCGCTCCATATAACATGGCGAGTTGACCAATTTTGAGCCCTTGTGTTACCCAACTACTTTGAATATTCGGAATATTATCTAGGTAGAGTCGGGCAACGGCCTGAGTATGCAGATACTGAAAGGCACTGGCGGGGGAAATATGGTCCATAGCAGTATGTTGGGGTTGAAAAGTCCAGCAGATAAATGCGGTGAATCCACCGGTTTCGTCTTGCAATTGACGCAGTCGATCCAAATGCAGTACTCGCTCCTCCAACGTTTCCACGTGCCCAAACATCATCGTCGCCGAGCTGATTCCACCTAGTTCGTGCCAAACTCGCATGACGTTTAACCAATCATCGGTCAACACTTTTCCGCGTGTAATTTCAGTGCGAACACGATCGACCAAAATCTCGGCCCCACCGCCTGGCAAACTACCCAGCCCAGCCGCCTGCAATCTTTCGAGTACGGTTCGCAGAGGCAGTTTGTTAACTTTCGTGAAGTGATGGATCTCAGGCGGACTAAAGCCATGAATATTCACTTGTGGAAAGTGACGTTTGATGTCGCGCAGCAGCTCTTCATACCAATCGAGCTGGAAATGTGGATGCAGCCCACCTTGCATCAAGATCTGATTGCCACCGAGCTCCACCGTTTCGGCAATCTTAGCTAGTAACTCCTCGCGAGGAAGTACGTATCCCTCTTCACTCTTGGGCGATCGGTAAAACGCACAAAAGTCGCATACTGCGGTACAAATATTTGTGTAGTTGATATTTCTGTCGATGTTATAAGTGCGGTAGTTTTCCGGATGCAGGCGACGCGTTACATCGTCTGCGGCTGACCCTATCGTCGCTAGAGCTTTGTTGTTGAACAACTGCAAACATTCGTCGTTGGTGATACGTTTACCGTCTCTGGCTTTGTCGAGTATTGCTGATACCATCGCTCACATCTTCTCATCGCTGGGACGTTGTATGGAAACGCCCGACATAATACTACTCTGTTCGGACTGTTTTGGGCTTTCGGACGGGCGATGCTCGTGGATCGAAATTGCAGGGAATTGGCTTGTTAGAAACCCTGCTCATCTGTCTCTCCACTTGCACAATTGAGGGTGTTCACGATCAGTATCTTAACACATGAACATCTCGAATGTAAAAGCGTTGCTTGACTCCTCTGAGTAGCCTACACAGGCAAGCCAGGGATGACGTTCAACTCGCGACCAGTAGGTGCGAGCCCTAATTCAACGGCTCCTTTGTAGAAGAGTTCTAAACCTTTTAGCTCTAAATGCCCTAACCGGAAGTGAAGAAAATCGCGGAAGTACTTTGTGCAATCGTCAACGGTCATGTTGTGTCCAGGAGCTTCGCGCTGCGCGATCGCTGCCAAATTGGCCAGACCTGAATCGCGAGCGGCTTGCAGTCCCCATGCCAAGTCAGTTAATGCATTAGGTTCGCGCGCTACCCACATGGCAAACACGAAGGGCAACTCGGTGTGCCGACACCATTGATCACCGAGATCCCAGACCTCTACAAACTCATCCGGTGCCGCACCGATAGCGCGGTCACCAATGACCAACACAGCATCTGTGTGGGCCAAACGTGGCGATGATCCGATGGTCAAGCATTCTAATTTTGGCCGTATCGCGTAGCGCTGCCAAAGCAGGGTTTGAGCCAAAACCGCGCTGGTTCTCGAGCCTTCATCGAGAGAGATTGAGCGGACCTCAGGTGGCGGTTTGCGAAACCAAAGCTGCACGCTCCAAACCGGGCCTCGGCAGGCAATGCAGGCGTCCGAAACAATTGAACCTCCTCCTAACCGAAAATACTCAATGGAGGGAATCAAAGCCACATCCAATTGGCCATTGGCTAAACGGTCTGCCAAGCGACTTGGCAAGTCGAGCTCTAAGCTGCAGTTGGGTAACCACTGATCAAATCCGTAAATCAGCGGCTTTGTATTCAAATACGAAACCGCACCTACGCGAACGTTCATCTGTTTGCTTCACCATAAATATCGTTATCGACCGTTTTGCCAAGACCAAACGTTGGCCCGCGCGTACTTCTAGAACGACAGAACTGTTACCCAGTACCAATGTGACATAACGGCTGAAAAAAATACCCGCAGCCAAAAGCACCGCTTAACGCATGGCTGACAAAAAAAGTGAACCAGGCGAACTTGGATCGGGGATAATCGATTGAGGTAAGGTTAGTCAAATAGAAGTCTACGCGCACGATGTCGTTTACTCACAGCGCATCGAGCATGCATAACTGCGATTCACGCCATGTTCCCAATTTCTCGAATAAAGTGCATAGTTTATCCGCTTTGGACCAATTAAACGATGGGCAGTTAGTCCTATCCACCTGGTTCTCGTGCACCTAGTTATTGAGTAGTTAGAAATGAACAGCAGCATCTTATCGCTTGGCTTTAGGTCTTACCTGAACATACATACTCGCGACCAAAAAGAACGGCAAACCTCCGGCTAGTCCAAGCGTTAAGACGTTTAATATCATGTGCACGAACATGAAAGTGATAACCACACCGATAATGGCACTCCAGTTCTCTTTGAAGATCTTCAAAGAGGTACTAACGGCAGTGGCGATCCCCTCGCCGTCGATCATTGCGTATGGGGCAAACATGATCGCGAGGTAAGGCAGTAGGTACAATGGGGCCGCTAACAGCGCCAGAAAGACCATCGCAATAGCTCGGACGCTGGACGGGACCAGCAAGAACACAGGTAGCATTAGAAAAGCGTAGATTATGGCGCTGAGCAAACAAGCTGCAACTGAAACCAGAATAAGTTTGAAGACAATATTTGCTCCACCGAAAAAAACCTCCGAGCTTACTTTGCCGCCACGAGTGCAGTGGAGCGATAAATTAATCATCCAACATTGCGATACTAGACTCAGCAACAAGGTGACGAACACCAGAATAACAAGGCTGGCAATTACAACTACGCTGGCTGTCTCACGGGATAATCCAACTTCAGCCATGTTCATCATCCAACCCGCAAGTTTGATAACACCAACCACGAGAGCGGCTGGCAAAACGGGAAGAATGGCTTGTGGTATCAAATACAAACATGCAGGAAACGAGCGATCGAGAAGCATGTTAAACGACTTAGCAAATGTTATTGCTCCGGTACGTTTGCGAGGACTGCCAGATGGAATCGACCATGGCTGTGGCTCTAACGGAGGCAATGAACTGTCGGCCAAAAATAAACTAGGATCGCCCAACGGATCGACATAAGGGTTGCCCGCATTGGATTGACTTGCCGCAACAGGTTGATCAACTTTGCTCTTAGGACTCGAAAATGCGCCGGGATGTGGTGCCGACGCTGGCACTCTCTTGCCTGCCACAGTACCAGCAGAATGTTTGGGAGCTGGAATCGTGAGAATCTTGTTGCAAAAGGGGCAAGCGGTTTCTAATCCAACTGTCGCTCCCGGTACTTCAAGCACACCTGTACATGCCTGGCATGCAAACCGAATGGGACGTTCAGCATTAATTGATGACGTTTCTGTAGGTCGCTTGGGTTGGCTTGGCGGCCCCGGTTGAGGTTTGATCGTCGGTGCTGGAGCATTTGCCATTGGGCGTACAGGTTGCGCTGATTGATTTCTTTGTTCAGGTTCTCGGCGCGGGTTCGATTTGGCAATAGGTGTTTCGGTTGCCGGTGGTGACGTTGGCAACGATGTTGAGACAGATGACTTGATCGCAATGACAAAGACGCATTGGCACACGTGACATTTGCCTTTGCGACCATTCATTTCCTCCTTGCCTTCAAATAGCTGACCGCAACTTGGACAGTTGAAGACGAATTCTGGCCCGTTTGCTCCAGTCACTTGTACTGCTGACAAGTTGGTTTGAATGGTAAAGATGTGACTACATTGTGGACACTTTCCTTTTGTTCCTAGCAGATTGGGTGCACATGCCAGCAAATGTAAACACTTGGGGCAGGGGACATTAACGACTGAGTCTCCAGCCACATTTGATGTGTTGACTTTGGCATCGAGGGAATTTGACGGCGGACCTGGTACTGTTACGATTTGTGAACAACTCGGACATTCACATGACAAACCGCCACTGCCGTCTGGGACTCGCAACAGCTTTGAGCAACTTGGGCAGTGAAAGTCGATGGCCATAGGGTGCTTCGCAACACGAGACGAACAGCTAGAAACCTGCGGAAACTATCCTGTCTACCATCCACACCGGATTTGCGGCAAGACGCGACAATACCAAATTCCAACTTTGCCGTAAGTCGGCAGTGGATTCGAACGAATTCGAGGCAAGGGTTGCTTCCAACAGGTACTGTGATCCTAAAGTACTCGCGCCACGATCAATTATCAATGCAGTTCCCGTTTCTAGGCAACTTGCGCTGCGGATTGTGCCTCCTCAATCCACTTGCGGACTCGATCGATCTCGGGTGGCGCCGATTCTCGCAGAATACGCTGTCCGGCTGAGCTCTGGGCCTGATGTTGTATGACTGCATGCAGCGATTGAGCATCAAACCGCAGGATATCCGCCAATTCCCTGACTCCAACCAACGTTAACAGTTGAGCGTCCACTGAACGCAGGTTGGTTATTGCACATGCCAAGCCGGCCTGCGATTGCCATAAACGAATGGTATCGCTGCTGATCCAGTCGTTCGACAGCCTCGCGGCTAAAACAGCCGGATGTACTCGCAGAAGCTGTTCAACTGTGTAGACACCCGCTTCGGCCAACCGCAGCGCAGTCTTAGTACCGATCGATGGTGCCTCGACAACCGGCGATTGCGGGCTAAGTTTACCTCGCTTGGTACGTTCAAATCTGGAATTAGGGGCGAAAGGTAGAATTGTTGGCGTCAGAGGCTGTTCGAGGTTTGCCAGTGACTGAGCTGGTTCATCAATCGGCTCTGGGAGCGGGGAAGATACCGCAACGGTGTCCAGTTGCGTCGTCGTAGCGGCGGCCGATTGCAAGTCGGTTGCTGCAGCAACTGGCAATGCTGGCGATGTTTCTGGAGTTGTCACCGGATCAGCGAGAGTCACTGTTGTCTGGGCGCTGCGTTTTGCAGCGGCGACAACCAAGCACTCGCGCGGCATATTTCGCTCGACCTTTCCATGGACTTGGAATTCTTGCAGAATCTTCTGCACAGCCCGTCGTTCACTGACAGAACCAATCTTGCGGACAATCCACATCAGCGGCACGTCGACTGAGGCAAGCAGGGTAGCCATGGATAAACTCATCGCTGGTAACTCAGTGGATATCATCGCCGCAGTCCGATCGATCACTTGCCCCCAGGTGATCAGGACGTTTCCGAACAAGCGGGCAAATATATCGTTCGTCTCGTCGTTCAGTCCCATCGATGGCGAACTGGCCAACGACACATCATAAGCGTCGAGCAGTCGGTCATAGTATTTTCGCGACTCAGTCGCGCCATGCACAATCATTTCTCGCAGCCAATGTTCAGTGTATCCCATCGCCGTGGGTTCCTTGCTGCCGTAGCGCGACTTGCTAAGCTCAAGAATCGCATGGTAAGACTTACAAACACTCCATTCAATCGGTCGATGTAACGCAGCTTCGCGTGGAGATTGCGCGGTATGTAAGGGCATAAAGGGGTCGGTGAGATAGTGGCTAAGTACACCGGCGGCGTAGGCCGCAGCGCGCCAGTCATCACTGCGCAAACTACTTACCCATTTGGCATGCCATGTCTCGGCGGAGTGGATTGCCCCACCCCACATGTTGTCCTGAACATGCAAGACATGGTTTTCGAAATCGCGAAATGAGTCATCCGGGTCCTTGGCACCTGTAAGGTAACGGTCGTGATGTTTGAGAAGGATAGAAGCTAAGCGCCGCCCAGCGTCCGTGCGGACAAACTGCAAGCCATCGATCGCAAAATAATGATGTGTGCTGCGGCAGTGCACTGCACGCAGAATGGTAATTAAACGATCCACATGAAGACTCCATTCTCAAGGGGCAGCCCATTAACTTGATCGCCATCAGCCGCACGCAATTCGCAACCAGTGATTGCATATTGTGGCAGGCATTCCTTTGCGGTTGGTTGTTCCCGGTTCCCTCAGAACAACCATGTAGCTTCCGTTTATATCGATCTCCATAAACAGACAGACTGCAAAGAATACACGCATTCGACCATCAATGCCAACTGTGATTTTTAGAACCACTCAAACAGACCGGACTCGATAATTCCCTGCCCCGATCTCACATTTGGTCATGCGCATTAATCTCCATTTGGCGATCCTTCGCCAATAGAATTGAATGCAAAAATTTCGATCAATAAAGTGCCCTTAGCGGGGAGATCGAGTACACTTCGAGGGGCAGTTGTACTCGATTTTGCTGGGGGGTGCCGGGGACGGTGCCCCCCAGAATTTCCCAACCAACTCTGCTAGCTATTCATCTCTCTATTGACGCGGAAATCGCGCAGCCCGCTGGATTGCTCAGGGGCTATTTAAATATCTTTTACGAGAGATGGACGCAGGAACCGTTAACCTGTGCGTTTTTCGTAATGTCGGCTTATAAAGTCATTCTGAATCCACAACAGCTTATTGAACGCGCGTAAAGTGCGCTGAGCAGTGGGGCCGTCCATTGGTAGTGACAAAATTATTTCGTGGAGGGCGTCCGAAAGGAACCCCATAAGTGCATTCATCTGGACCAAAGGAACATCGATCTCAGCACTGCCAGCTTTAGGGGTGTGGATTTTTCCAACCATGTCGAGATACGTAACCAATTTAACATCGCAAGTTCTGCCTAATATCTGCATGAAGTACCTCGATAAATGCTCCTTGCGAAACTGGATCTGCGGATGAGTGGCGGAAATACTTGATAGACCAGCAGGGACAGG
>CAZVBC010000164.1:0-358 GCA_964625155.1 uncultured Pirellulaceae bacterium | reverse complement strand
GCTTGACGCGGTAAAAAATGACGAGCCGTGGCATTATAACTAAGTAGCTTGTCGTACGTTTTCTCGACGATTGTTGGTATCAGCGGCCCGAGGTAGGGACCACTAGCTTGAACAGCGGCAGCATCATCCGAGGTAAAGCCAATGAACTCTGCGAGATACTCGAAACGATAAGCAGCATTAGATTCCAGTTGTTCTTCGTCAATCTCTTTTAGTTGCAAGTCGATTTTCCTTCCTTATGGCAGTTGCTGTTGTTCTGCGGTCCACCTTCAACCATTCTTTTCGAAACCGCTGGCTTCTATCGAGTGGCGCTGTGTGGGGTCGTTTTGCTGATTATAGTCCGCCAAAGAACTACCCCTGC
>CAZVBC010000163.1:0-14974 GCA_964625155.1 uncultured Pirellulaceae bacterium | reverse complement strand
GGGCTGGGGCACGATACTCATCGAATTGAGATGGGTGGCCCAATGCGTCTGGGCGGAATTGACATTGAATGCGATTACCGTTTAGTTGGGCACAGCGACGCGGATGCACTATTGCACGCGATTACGGATGCGATTCTCGGTGCTGCCGGACTTGGAGATATTGGTGAAATGTTTCCAGACACTGATCAAGTCAATCTGGGGCGAGATTCCGCTGAGATGTTGGACATAGCCCATCGACAGATTTGTTCACATCGATGGCGAATCGTAAATCTTGACTGCGTCGTGTTGGCAGAGCGTCCAAAGCTGATTCCGTGGAAAACTCAGATTCGGCGGCGCATTGCTGATATTCTGGAAATCACGCCAGATCAAATTGGATTGAAAGGCAAGACCGGCGAAAAAGTTGGTGCTATTGGTACTAGCCAGATACTACAAACGATGTGCGTGTGCCTGCTGCAAAAGCACGTGAGTTGAATGTCTCTTACGTTCAATCGACCAAACACCGACTTTTTTCTGTGTTGGACATCAACCAACGGAGATCAATTGATGATGAGAGGACATGGTACGAATTCGATGTTCCATCCATGCAGACTAAACCAACCAATGCTATTTGGCCATATTTATGTTTTGCAGTTACTATGCTGTGCCTGTCTATTTTCTGTGTACCAGCCAGTCCTTGGAATCGAGCCGCCTAACAGAGAACTGATCAAGACTGAACCTCACCGAATGGACCTTCCACACATACCTAATGCACTCCGCGTAAATGAAAAGGTAATCAGCGGAGGTCAGCCCGATGGTGATGTAGCTTTTCAGGAACTTCAAAAACTGGGAGTCAAGACTGTAATCAGTGTCGATGGTGCCAAACCGAATGTCGAGCTTGCTAGAAAGTATCAGATGCGATACGTCCATCTACCGCACTCGTATCAAGGCATACCCGAGTCGCGCATTGCCCAACTTGCCAAAGCGGTTCGGGATCTTGATGGGCCGATATTTATACACTGTCATCATGGCAAGCACCGCAGCCCAACTGCTGCGGCAGTTGCATGTGTTGCCGCGAGCCTACTGCCTCCGGAACAGGCCGTGTCGATACTCAAGTTGGCTGGCACAGGTGACGCGTATCAAGGACTTTTCGACGTGGCCAAGCGAGTTCGGCCGTTATCGAACTTGCAACTTGCGGCCATGAAAGCTGATTTCCCTGAGATTGCACAATTGCCCAAAACAGCGGAGAGTATGGTTGCGCTAGAACATACATTCGATCAAATAAAAAAGTATGCCGACAACGGCTGGCGTCTGAACCGTGACGAAATTCACGATTCCTCACATCAATCGCTACTGCTGGCAGAGCATTTCGCGGAACTAGTACGCTTGGAAAAGAATGGCAATCGTCCAGCACAGTACGAGCAAATGTTAGTCGATTCACAGCGGGACTCGATGTCAATGCACGTAGCTTTGAAACAATGGGCACAAACAAGTGCCAAGGCAGATTTTCCCCATTTCATTGAGCCAATATTCGCTCGCATTGGCAAAAACTGCACCGCTTGCCATCACCAGTATCGTGACAACGCGCCAACAACACGCAAGTAACTTCGTGTTTCTGTTTGGGCATGATATTCAGGAATTGCGCATGGAATATAAATGTAGAGTACGAACGGTCCGCACGTGGATCATCGCCGGGCTGATTGGGATATTGGCCATTCTCTGTCATGCCAACTTAATTTTGGCGGACCAACCTGCGCGTAAAGTGCGAGTCGCCGCGATCTCTTTTGTGCCTAAAAAATTCGGGCTGCCAGAAAACGTTCAGCGTTTGGAGACTATGTTTCGCGGTGCTGCACAACTGGGAGCTGAATTGGCAGTCGCACCAGAAGGAATTCTGGAGGGTTATGTGGTCAATGAGATCATCGCCGGCCAGGTTCGGCCAGAGCAAATGCGCACAGTGGCTATCACGATCGACGACCCAATTATCGGCCGCTTTCGTGACTTAGCCCGCGAGTTAAATCTCAACTTGGTTTTTGGCTTTGCCGAGAAGATCGACGGAGACGTTTTCAATTGTGCTGTGTTTATTGATCACACCGGCAAGATTAGTGGCAAGTACCACAAGATGCAGCTAGCCGAAGGATATTCGCCTACTTGGTGGTTCAACCGGCTAGGATCCAGCAATCGCGCGTTTGAAACTCCGCTTGGCAGATGTGGCATTTTAATTTGCAACGATCGCTGGAACGCCGACATAGCTAAGATTTCAAAGTTGGATGGCGCCCAATTCTTTGTAATTCCGTCTTATGGCTCGCGTTCAAAGGAGCAGGATGAAGCAGTGCTCAACCGTGCGCGAGAAAACAGCGTGCCAATTGTCGAAGCAAATGTTGGTGTATCCTTAGTCGTTAGCCAGCAAAAAATAGTGGCGGTTGATCGACGCGAAGAAGGGATCACCATCAGCCAAATCGAGATTCCGCCAGCAAGCGGTGCCGATCCGATCGCTCGAGACGTACTCGAACAGCAATTCCTCAAATGGCGAAATCTGGAGATGGACTTGAGGTATATCAGACGAATGGACAATACACGTCGTTCCAAGTGAGGCCAGCGTCAACTTGGTTTGCAACGCACACTTGCAATTGGCGAGCGGCGATTGAAAATTTTCCGTGGGCTTGTCTTATCTTGGCAAACAACAATCCGTTGGACACACGTCATGGCAGGCAGGCAACTTGCCGACGACCATTCGCGTTGGATCTGCACTCATTCGTTCTTGAATCAGTTGGCGTATCATCGAGACAAATGCAGGTTGAATTCCCACAGTCTTGGCTCGCGCGAACGGGATATTCAATTGCTGACATAATTGAGCCGCTTGTGTATCCAAGTCGTATAATACTTCGATATGATCGGAGATGAACCCCAGCGGAATAATCGCGATCGCGCATTTGGTAGCGTGTGTTGTCTGGCCAACACTTGCTATCTGTTCCATTCGGGCGCAAATGTCGGGTTCGAGCCATGGTTGGTGTGGCGGTCCACTGCGGCTTTGAAAAACCAGCTCCCAATCTGTCCTTGAAACTCGTTCGCTAACTAGGCGAGCAGTTTCCAGTAATTGTTGCTGATACTGGCATCGATCGGCCATCGCCGTGGGAATACTGTGGGCGGTGAACAAGAGTTTGATATGCGAGTAACCTTTACTTGCCAGACTATCGATGGCCTCGCTGGCAACTACAACTTGGGCATCAATGAAACTGGGATGATTGAACCCCAACCGCAATCTTTCAATAGACGGGGCATCCGGACCAACTACTTCTTGAGCTGCAGCGATGTTCTCACGATATTGGCGACAACCCGAATAGGAGCTAAACATGCTAGTGAAAAATGCTATCGCATTGCGACGTCCGTCGCGCACCATTTCCCGCAGAGTATCAGGAAGCAACGGATGCCAGTTCCGATTTCCCCAATAGATAGGCAAATCGATATTAGCCCGGTCCAGCTCACTTCGTAAAGCGGCGATCAGCTCTCGATTTTGAGAATTGATCGGACTGACACCGCCAAATTGCTGGTAATGTTCGACCACTTCCAACATCCGTTGCTGTGGGACATTTTTCCCTCGCAAGACGTTTTCCAGGAAAGGGACTACGTCATCCGGCCCCTCAGGGCCCCCAAACGAAACCAAAATAATGCTATCAAAAACTGCCATCGATATGCGACCTAAGCGTTCAATATATGCAATTCACGAGCTATTGCTGGGCTCATTGTAAGCTTGTCCTGCCAACTTGGCGATGTGGCAGAAACTGGACACAATGAGTACTACATTAAATGCAAGTCGGCCTAAATGACGAAAAGGGCGACTATTCCCAAACCTGAGCGTCGTCCATGGAGCACGGGGTTGAAACCAGAACAATACATCAATCGAGAATTGAGTTGGCTAGAATTCAATCAGCGAGTACTTGAGCAAGCCACCAGCCAATCCGTGCCTCTTTTGGAACGTCTAAAATTCTTAGCGATTACCTGCAGCAATCTTGATGAATTCTTCATGGTTCGCGTGGGAGGACTCAAGTTGCAACAGCTTAGTGGAGCCGCATCAACGGATCCTGCGGGAATGACCGTTTCCGAACAATTGGAAGCCGTTCGTAGCCGCAGTGGCCAAATGGTCAGTGCGCAATACCACTGCTTCGTTTCGGAAATCGAACCAGGACTAGCCGCAGCGGGCATTTCACGCATCAGGATGGCGGATGCGACGTTGCGTCAACGCGAATCAGCGCAACGCATTTTTGAAGAAGAGATCTATTCTGTTCTGTCCCCGATGGCAGTCGAAGATGCTGAAAGTTTTCCGTTACTAGTTAACCAAACATTGCATGTCTGCGTCGAACTGTATGCACCCCAGTGTGAACCACCGCGTCGATTTGCGGTTGTTCCGCTGGGCAGAGTTCTACCCAGAGTGATAACGTTGCCTGCAGATCGCGGTTTCTCGTATGTGCTCTTGGAAGATGTGGTCAGTGCAATGGCCGATCGCTTTTTTCCGCGCGAGCGCGTTATCGCGACGGCAGTTTTTCGCATCACGCGGAATGCTGATGTCAGTTTGCGCGAAGACTCGGCAGCAGACTTGGTTAGTGACATGAAGGAGATTCTTCACCAGCGACGCACGGCGGATTGTGTGCGTTTGGAAATCGAGGCTCAAGCACCACACGAGTTGGTCGATTTCTTGCAAAGTTCATTGGAACTTGAACCTCAGGATATCACGCACTCACCTGGTCCGGTTGACCTGGCTTCGCTGATCCAGTTACACTCCCTGGAAGGATACGATGCTCTACGTGACCCTGTCTGGAATCCACAGCGCAGCCCAGCGGTCGACTCGACTCAGAGCATGTTTGCCACTCTGGCAGAACGGGACTTGTTACTGTGCCATCCTTACGAGAGTTTCGAACCGGTCGTGCGTCTGATTGATGAAGCGGCTGAAGATCCGGATGTTTTGGCGATCAAACAAACTTTGTACCGAACCAGCCGCAACAGTCCAATTGTCGCTGCGCTACGGCGCGCTGCTGAACGCGGCAAATACGTTACAGCTATCGTCGAACTCAAAGCTCGCTTTGACGAAGCTCGCAATATTGAATGGGCACGCGAATTGGAAGAATCGCAAGTGCAAGTAATCTACGGCGTCAAGGGACTAAAGACGCATGCCAAGTTATGTATTATCGTCCGTCGTGAGCCTCACGGCATTGTGCGTTACATGCACTTTGGAACCGGCAACTATAACGAAACTACAGCAAGGATCTACAGCGACATCAGTTATATGACATGTGACGATGAATTAGGAGCAGACGCGAGTGCCTTCTTCAATGCTGTCACGGGCCACAGTCAACCGCGCCCATACCACCGAATCGATGCCGCGCCAATTGGCTTGCGCAAAAGATTGCTTGCTTTGATCGATGGAGAAACAGAACGCAGAAAACAGGGACAGCGTGGTCTCATCGTGGCTAAGCTGAACGCTCTCGTTGACCCCGCGATAATCGACGCGCTTTACCGAGCATCGCAGGCTGGCGTGACAGTTCGACTAAATGTACGAGGTATCTGCTGTTTAAGACCCGGAGTTCCTGGGTTGAGCGAGAATATTACCGTTGTCAGCATAGTTGATCGGTTCTTGGAACATGCTCGCATCATGTACTTCAATCATGGTGGCGATGATTTGGTCTTCATCAGTAGTGCCGACTGGATGCCCCGAAACCTCGATCGCCGCATCGAATTGCTCACTCCGATTGCCGACATTCAAAACCGAAAACGGTTAATTTCGATTTTGGAAAGCTACTTTCGCGACAATCAAAACTCTTGGCTCCTGCAAGCTGATGGAGAATACGTTCGGCAGACTCCGGCAGAGGGTCAAGCCAATTTTCGTGCACAAGAAGTGTTATTCCGCACGGCTGGCGAAAGTCTTAAACAAGCCGAATACATGCGCCGCACTTTGTTCCAGCCCCATGAACCTGCCACCAAACGCCCGTAGAACAGCCTATTGGAGCGTGCGTACGCCAACTTTGCTGGTGCCTCTGATTTAAAGCAATTCTCTTTTGAGACGAATTCAGGTGTGATACTATATACATTCCATCGCCCCTGACAGCCGATATTGATAATGTGCTGCAAGCCTCAACGAACAGCGATAATTTCAACTTTGCAAATTTGATTCGACAGGAATCGTAGATGTTCTCGATCTGCCACTCCAAGCCAGGTGCTAACGGGAAACATGCAAACCGGCGCGAGCTTCTAAGAATTGGGACTCTAGGATTTGGCAGCGTGTCGCTGGCGCAGATGATGGCAACCTCTGCTCAAGCTGCGGGGCGACAAAAATATTTGCGCGACAAGTCCGTGGTAATGTTGAACCTGCAAGGTGGCCCCACTCAGTTCGAGACCTTTGACCCCAAAATGGAAGCGCCGCAAGAAATCCGCTCGATGTTTGGCGAAGTTCGTACCAGTTTGCCAGGCGTATGCTTTGGCAGCCACTTTCCAGAATTGGCTCGACGCGCTGATCGTTTGGCAGTCGTTCGATCGTATCGGCATGGCATGTCCAGTCACGAACCGGCCGCTTGGCATGTGGCGGCAGGTGGGAACACTACCGGTGCATGTATGGGGTCTCTCTATGCACATGTCGCGGGAATTACGAATGCGTCAACAGGCATTCCCAATCATTCGCTGGTCATTCCGGCGGCGATCAAAAGCGAATACCGCAGTTTTAATGCTGTTCCCTCGCGCGTAACGCAACTGGGAACTCTGCCAGCCGCTTACAAGGCTTTTGACCCCAGTTCAGGCGGCCAGGTCATCGATAACATGAAACTAAATATTGGCTCCACACGCCTCGATGATCGGCGTGGATTGCTGAGCGCGCTGGACGATTTTCGACGCACGCTGGACGGATCAGAAATCGTCGCTGGCGCAGAAACTTTTCAGCGGCAAGCGTTTGAAGTCATCCTGGGGGGAGTCAGCGAAGCGTTCGATTTAGCCAAGGAAGAGCGAGCGTTGGTGGAACGCTACGATACCAGTATGTTTGACGTGCGCCCCGAGTCGGTGGCAAAGCGAGCTCGCAAGGAACTGATCAAAGGACATTCACCCGTAGCCCTCGGATTGCAGATGTTGATGGCGAGGCGATTGGTCGAGGCTGGCTGCGGTTTCGTCACCGTCACTTGTGCTGGATGGGACATGCATGGCGATCACGAATTCGAGATCGCCGATGGCATGCCAGTATTGGGACCAGCAGTTGACAAGGCGGTCAGTGCCTTCATGGATGACGTCGAGCAGCGTGGGTTGACCGAAAAAATTCTGTTGGTGATCGCCGGCGAATTTGGTCGTACTCCAAAAATCAACAAAGTGCTGGGGAGAGACCATTGGGGTGATCTGTGTCCACTTGTATTTGCAGGAGGAGGTTTGCCGATGGGGCAAGTAATTGGCCAATCGGATCGGCAGGGTGGCCAGCCCGTGAGTGATCCAATTTCAAGCCAAAACGTGATGGCAACTATTTTTCACACATTGCTCGATATCGGTCAGTTACGCTTAGCCAGCGGCTTGCCCACCGAAACCGTTCGCGCAATAACAGCCGACCAGCCCATTGCCCAGCTCGTTTCCTAATCAGCCCAGCAAATCAAGAGCAGAACCATCCGCTAGGAAACCAAATACAACAAACAACCACAACTTGGGCACGCCATCGGTTTGTCTAAGTTTAGTTTGTCGATCAATTGTGGTGTCAACATCTGGTAGCATCCGCCACAACTACCGTTATCGACCGGCGCTAGCCCCTCTTCGCCCTTAGCGCTGACCAATCGTTGATATTCGCGTTTTAAATCGCCATCAAGCGGTTGCTCTTCGCGGGCAAGTTCCGCGTTGACTCGCTCCAATTCAGTTCGTAACAATGCCATACGAGCAGCCACTTGGCTCTCGATTTGTACAAGTTCCTTTTTGACTTCTGCAGCACGAGCTTCTGCGGTGACGATTTCCTCTTTGACGACATCCATCTGCTCCAAGATCTCTAATATCTCGTCCGATAGTACATTGTTTGCTTGTTTATCGGCCGCAATCTGTTCTTTGAGCGTTTGGTATTCGCGATTTTCTTTAGCGGCGTTCAACTTTCCTTGCAAGACGACGATTTTCTGCTCGCGCTCGCGCAGTTGAAGTTGTTTGCGATCGGCAGACATGCGATGTTGCTTTAGCAATTCTCGCCGATCATTCAGGTGTTTTTCGGCAGCGTCTGACTTGCCCTTGGCCGCATGGACCTGTTTGGGTCCACGAATAAGCTGGCCGCTGACATCACTTTTTTGCCGCAGGATTCGATGCAATGTTTGCAACAAGGTAACCGACATATTTGATTCCAAGCTGTTAATCGCACCTTAGGGCTGAGTTGGTCACTGGCACAACACAAACAAGCCGGAATTAACGTTGAACGCGCGCCGAGCCACCTTTAGCGAACGCTTCGACTTCAGGCAACTTGGCCATTGTTACATCACCGGGAAATGTTGTTAGTAATGCACCATGGGCCCAGCCTAAACGCAATGACTGGTCCGGGTCTTTACCGGACAGCATACCGTAAAACAGCCCGGCAGCAAAACCATCGCCACCTCCAATTCGACATACCACATCCAGTTGGCAAGTCGGACTGACATAGCGTTTGCCGTCGTACCAAATCACTGCGGCCCAATCATGGCGATTTGTGGAATGTACTTCGCGGAGCGTAGTTGCGACCAATTTGACGTTGGGGAAATTCTCCACAACGCGATCGATCATGCCAAAAAACGCATCGGGATCGAGTTTCGATTTCGATTCGACGTCTTGTCCCTGAATGCCCAGTCCCTTTTGTAGATCTTCTTCGTTACCCACCAAGACATCGCAATTGGCTGCAATCTTGCGACACATTTCTTGCCCCTTGGCCTCGCTGCCGATCGTCTTCCACAATTTGGCGCGATAGTTCAGGTCAAAAGAACAAATCGCCCCGGCCCGTTTGGCAGCTTGCATTCCCTCTACGATCAATTCCGACGTCGTGGGAGAAAGCGCTGCGAAAATGCCGCCAGAGTGAAACCAACGCACACCTGCATCAAAAATCTTCTGCCAGTCAAAATCACCCGGCTTTAACTGGGCGCCAGCCTCGTTCGCGCGGTTGTAAAACACGACCGGAGCACGAACGCCATGCCCACGATCACTATATACTGTGGCAATATTAGGACCGCGCACCCCATCGTGCTCGAACCACTTGTAAAAGGGCTTAACACCCATTTCCCGCACCACTCGCTGAACAATTTCTCCGATGGGGTAATTCACCATGGCGGTAGCAATACCCGTCTTCAAGCCAAAACAATCGGACAGATTAGCGGCTACGTTATATTCACCACCTGAGACGTGCACTTCGAAGTTGCGAGCTTTTCGGAAGGGAATGATGCCAGGATCAAGTCGGTGCACCAGAGCGCCAAGAGAAAGAAAGTCCAATTCACAAGCGTCTTGTCGTATTTTCAGCATGATCGTTAATTACTACTCACAGTTCGAGAACTTTTGTATTCAAAATAGTCGCCTAGTCGCGAGATATAATAGTCGCGAGATTTACTTGTTCATTCGTTGAGTTCGTTAAATCGTGGTTGATGAAAACCCGCCGTCGACCACGATGTTCTGCCCGGTAACGAATGATGACGCCCCTTGCGCAGCCAACCAAACAACCGCACCAGCAAGCTCTTTTGGATCTCCGAATCGAGCCATGGGCGTGTGTCCAATTATTTGCGAACCACGTGCTGACAACGAACCGTCGGGATTGTACAGCAAGGCGCGATTTTGTTCTGCGGGAAAGAAACCTGGACTAATTGCATTAACACGAACTCCCTTGGATGCCCACTCGCGAGCCAAAAACTGAGTCAAGTTAATGACCGCCGCTTTCGCGGCAGAGTAGGCAACAACACGCGACAGCGGAATCATCCCTGCCATCGAGGCAATGTTAATAATGCTTCCCTTTTGCCGAGCCACCATTTTCTCGCCAAATACTTGGCTAGGTAACAACGAACCTCCAACCAGATTCAGGTCGAACACGTCGCGCCAAGCCTGCTGAGGAAGCTTGCAAAAATCGGCCCCCGGCGGCAACGTCGCCTCCGGTTTGTTGCCGCCAGCCGCATTCACCAAAATGGTCACTGGGCCAATGTTAGTTTCAATCGCGTCACGCGCCGCAATCAACGATTGAATATCGAGTGCATCTGCGGTCTGATACGCTGCTTGTCCGCCAGCCTGTTTGATCGCCGCGACACGCTCGTCACCACGCTGCTGGCTCCGCCCAACGACAACCACTCGCGCTCCGAACGCAGCCAGTGCGTCCGCCATCGCCCCTCCTAAGCCACCCGTTCCACCAATAACCACTGCCACATCGGCACTGAGTTCAAACAAATTCTTCATCAGGCTATCATTCCTATCAATCACGGAGCTTTCCGACGCGGCGATTTCCGTTACAACTTTACCTGGCAACTTGCACTGCTGTTAGCTTGGGTCAAGCGTCTACACTACACGGTGGCGGTTGCAACAGGTCCGGCCCTAAACGGTTGGGTTGCTCACGTACCTCGTCAAATATCTGAATATCTAACCTCGATCATATGCAAAGCATCTCTCAAACCCAGGCTTCCGACAAGTGCCCATGAACGGGACTCAAACGATTGCTACCTACCAGCGATTAACGGTCGTATTTGCTGCCGGTTTAATCACGTTGACATGGAAATTGTGGAGCCCGCCTGCCAGTTTTCCGCAGATCCCGCTATTTTCATTTTTAATTAATGCTCCCGGCTGGATTGACTGGCTGGCGATTCTCATCGGATTAGCGGCCTTGATCATGATGAGCATAAGCGTGCAGGCTGGTATGGTTCGGAGTTTGGTATGTTGGTTGTTTGTTGGCAGTTTGCTGGTCTTGATGGCACTCAATCAACATCGCGGCCAACCTTGGGCTTACCAATTCGCTGTGATCGCAATTGTCTTATCTCTAGGCACCGACGGTCACTCGTTAAGTCTGCTGCGTGCATTTGTTATCAGCATCTATATCTACTCGGCGATCGGCAAGTTCGATTATCAATTCCTGCACACGGTGGGGCAGCAATTCCTCAGTGTCTTGACCGGCTTTCTCAGCATCGATGAACAGAACTGGCCTGCAGCGCTGCGCATCTACTCGGCGGCTAGTTTTCCAGCATTTGAGCTTGCCATTGGAATTGGCCTTGTATTTCGCCGAACCCGACGCTTGGCAGCGATCGGTGCGGTGGTCATGCACACTGCGCTGATACTGATTCTTGGCCCATGGGGCTTGAACCATCAATGGGGAGTCATTGCTTGGAACTTCTACTTTGCGTTGCAAGCTATCGTACTTTTCGGTCGCAGCCGAGAACCAGGCACGCAGTCGGATGCGAATTTGTTGCAAGAAAAGCCCAACAGCAGCCTGAGAAATACGCTGGCCAGTTTTTGTGTGGCTGGTGCGATTGTGCTGCCGCTGGGAGAGCGCCGGGGATTGGTTGATCATTGGTTCGGTTGGGCTCTGTACGCTCCACACAGCAGTCGAGTAGTGGTGGAAATAGCGGCAAGCGCTATCGATCGCTTGCCACCGGATGTGCGACCTTTTGCTGGAACTCCAAGTGAAGGAGAATTGTGGATAGAAATTCCCATTTCCGATTGGTCGCTGACTGCCGTGGCTGCACCGATTTACCCACAAGCTCGATTTCAATTGGGAGTTGCGGAACATTTGGCTGAAAAACTATCACCCTACGAGATACGAGTATCGATTCAAACCAGCGCCTCTCGCTGGACTGGCGCGAGGAGACAAACTCAAGTCTATGGACTGGCAGAAATCCAGCGAAGTGCTCAAGTTTATTGGCTCAATACGCATCCTCGCCCGGTATCCACAAATCGATAACCGAACTTGGGAAGCCTCTTCGGCCAACGATTCTTAGTTCAAGAATTCTCAAGCGGCCAAGAGTATATGTAAGCGCCCCGCTTACACACTTCCAATTCGCCCGCTTCGCTGACAACCCACCAGAAACAACTAGTTCTGATTATCCACCGCCTGTGTCGCAGAAATTTCGCTTCTTTTTGGTCGCCTGGTACAAGCCAACCAACTCCGCGACGAATATCATTGTGATATCACTTAGATATCGCAAGTCATATTGATGTACCGACACTTGTATTGAAGAAAGAGACGAAACAGCGATGCATGAGGAAAAGAAATATCGACCGGTTTCTGGATGGTTTCCATTGTTTTTTTGCTTGGCGCTGATAGTGGCACCGATCTTGATCGTAGTGCTGGCCATCAACGTATCGACGCTGGTTGGCGGAGCGATCGTGGCGATAATGATAGTATTTGCGGCACTGGTTCTAATCAGTGGCGTCATCGGATTGTGCGGCTTGATGGCGATTGCTCCGAACGAAGCGCGGGTGTTGCTATTATTTGGTGAATACAAAGGAACCGCACTTGAAACCGGGTTCTTTTGGGTTAATCCATTCTTTTCGAAACCCAAGATCTCACTAAGAATTCGCAACTTCGAAACTGGCTCGACCACAACGCCCGAGCGGAAAGATGCGGCTGGACAAGTCGTTGTGCACAAAGCGCGCACGCGGGGAGTCCCGTCGAAAGTCAACGATCGCGACGGGAATCCCATTGAAATTTCGGCTGTCGTGGTATGGAAAGTGGTCAATACAGCCGAAGCGCTTTTTCAAGTGGACGACTATGAGGATTTTGTGGCAGTACAGAGTGAAGCGGCGCTGCGCAGCTTGGCTAGTCGTCATCCCTACGACAGCCACGATCACGACGTTTCGTTACGTGGTTCGACGGTCGAAGTTTCTGAACAATTGAAAGCCGATATTCAAGATCGATTGGAAAAAGCTGGAGTGCTAGTGATCGAAGCAAGGATCAGCCATTTGGCATATGCTCCCGAGATCGCAGCCGCAATGCTCCAGCGCCAGCAGGCGCAAGCGATCGTCGCCGCTCGCACCAAGATTGTCGAAGGTGCAGTTGGCATGGTACATATGGCACTCGAACACTTGGCAAAAGACAAAATAGTGGAACTTGATGACGAACGACGCGCAGCCATGGTATCCAATTTGTTGGTAGTCTTGTGCAGCGATCGACATGCACAGCCAGTTGTCAACACGGGATCGTTGTACAGCTAGCTGGTTTGGAAACGTCATTGTGCTCAGTTCATAATAACGATTTGAGGCATGCCCATACGAGGGTGCGAGGTTCTACCGAACCAATTCCCAATCGCTCGGCAAGAGCTTTGCCCTCTCGAACCCTAAATTATGCTCTCGAAAAGTACTGACAGATTGGCGGCAAGATGCTGTTGAACTAAAGCTCGGGGGAAGTGAGCAGCGGCTCGACACTTGCTCAAATATCAAGGATCTGCACGGAAATGGCGATCACTTCCGGTTCGCTGAATCAATAGCACAACAGGCGGTACTTCAGGATTCCAAGCAAAGGCAACTATGGCGCGCGAGTCATTCTTACTGCGCATCGATCCAAAAATCTTGGCGGCCTTGCGCCGTTGGGCTGATGATGAAGTGCGGAGCGTCAACGCTCAGGTGGAATTTCTTCTGCGCCAGGCGCTGCGAAATGCTGGCCGCCTGACGCAGCACGAGGAAGGACCAGGAAACACTGGCGAACCATCCGCTCCAACTCCAACGACCGATGTTGAGACCTAATCCCATCTCGCACGACTATGAGAGAGTGATTATCCTGGCGTGCAATGAACGCTTCCAAACAATACCTGGATTTAATGAGGTTTGGTCATGGACAACATCAACACGCACGCATTCAAGTCGACTCAAAAAACACCTTCATCGCGCCGAGCGTTCCTCGGATCTTCGGCGATGTTGGCTGCCACGGCCTCGACTGCCAATCTCTGGGCCAAACCAATCGAACATACAGCGAGCCCGCGAAAAATGCTCAAGACGCTGAAGGAAGGTATGGTGCGCGGAGCCCAGAGCTGGACTGAGAAGTTTCGCATCGCGCAGGAGGCAGGATTTGATGGAATCGAGCTGAATAGCCCCGGTTTTAAGGTCGATGAAGTCCAGCAAGCAGTTAAGGAGACTGGTTTCCCAGTTGATGGCACGGTCTGTGCCTCGCACTGGCAGATCACACACACCAGTCCCGATGCAGCACAGCGAGCCAGAGCCCTCGCCGACCTCAAACAAGCGATTCGCGACACACATGCTGTGGGTGGTCATACCGTATTGTTGGTCGTTGGAGTAGGCAAAGATGGACCTGAACAGGAGATCTGGCCACGCGCTGTTGAGAACATTCGGCAAGCAGTGCCAACGGCTGCCGAGCTGGGTGTGACGATCGCGATCGAAAACGTCTGGAACCAATTTCTATACGACCACAAAGGTTCCAGCAATCAAACCGCAGACAAATTTGTTCAATTTGTCGACGAGTTCAAATCGCCGTTTGTCGGCATGCAGTTCGATATCGGCAACCACTGGAAATTCGGTGACCCTGCCGCTTGGATCAGGACTCTTGGTCAGCGTATCGTCAAGTTGGATATCAAAGGCTTTTCGCGAGCCAACGACAAATTCATGGACATCACTGAAGATGATATTCGCTGGGCTGAAGTGCGGCAAGCGTTAGACGATATCGGCTTTGAAGGCTGGGTGGCTGCAGAGGTTGGTGGTGGTAATCTCGAACGGTTAAAAGTAGTTGCCAAACAAATTGATGATGCCTTGAATTTGGCCAAACCTGCTTGATTTTCCGTTTTCGAATCGGATTGGTCCATTAATGCCAAAGTCGCTCAGCCGTTTTGGGGCTTTTGTCGGGCTGCTGCTGGTCCTTGCAGGCGGCATTGCCCTATCGCGTATTTTTTATGAACGCGAACCACTTGTGCCGCGAGGACCAGTTTCCCAGCTACCTAGCGGGCCGAGCGCCGCCAATTTGGATCGTGCCGTACAAGCGATCGCTGAGTCGGAGAACGCAAACTATCGAGCCGCTATTGAACACTGGAATGTGCTGCTGAAAGATCACCCGCTCGACAACGAATTGCTGATG
>CAZVBC010000162.1:0-14986 GCA_964625155.1 uncultured Pirellulaceae bacterium | reverse complement strand
AGCGTGTCGCTGACTCTCTTCAACTTGAGCCAGACAGATAGAGGAACTTTCTAAATGCCGGTGCTGCGAAAACATCGCCTTTTTGTAGAGCCCGTGTCGACTATGAATCCGAAACCGATCGCGATCGATCTAGCCAGGCAGTTTGCATCGCGATTTACGCTTGAAGAAAGTCAAGCAGCAGCGCGTTCGTTTCTTCAGCATGTGTGATGGGTAACCCATGCGAAGTTCCGGAGCTTTCGATGAAGCGCGCCCCGTCAATTCTATCAACGATGGCTTTGCCCGACGCTGGTGGACTGATCGGATCGTGTTGAGCACTCACGACCAGCGTAGGGACTCCGGTTAGCTGGCTGAGCCGCTCGGTCAGGTTAGCGCGCTTGAGGGCTCGTAGCTGTCTGGCGGCAATAGGTGGTTGGTCGGCAATGTCGTGACCAAACAGTGCGCTGAGTCGAGTCGCAAAAGCTTCAGCATCCCTGATTGGCCCTGGTGGGAGAACGATCTTTAGGAAACCGTGGCGACGCATGCGCCTAGTACCAACGCGAGCGCAAAGGCCCAACCAAATCATTCGCGCCGTCAATGGCGCCACATAACTCCCATCGGGAAAAGTGCATAACAGTGCCATGCTTCTGGCGACGTTGGGGAACTGCAAAGCTAGCGATAATGCGATTGTGCCACCGAGGGAATGACCAACCACATGTGCGCGACTGTGTCCGGCGTGCTCAAGTACAGCTCGAGCGTCTGCAGCCATTTCTTCAACGGAAAATTCACGCGGTTTGGTCCAGACACTTTCACCAATTCCGCGATTGTCAAACGTAATACACGTGAATCTCGATGACAGAGCGTCAACCTGCGGGAGCCAACCATCGCCGCAGACTCCCACGCCTTGTATGAATAGTACCGCTGGCCCACTCCCACGCACAGTGTATGAAATGGTGCAACTTGGGTCGATTTGCGTTTTCATTGTGCCAGTAACTGTCGAGTACCACACGAGTGCGATATCGGCAGCCACTTCAAACCTACTGTAGGAACTCGCTGACTGGGCAAGAAATCTCGGTTGATTCGCCAATCGCTGCAAACAAATCATCGTGCTGTTTGTTGTCTGTTCCAGGACCAGGTAAGGTTGCCGATCCTAATGTTTCAGCGATGATGGCTGCTGGATTCATGCGAATTGATGCACTTCCTTGTGAGTTCAGGTTGGTTGGCCTGGTCGCTTGTCCGCTGGAGCCAACGACTTTGGGCTGGTTAGTGGCAAGCGATGGTGCCAACTGATCCAAAACGGAATCGACAGCTTCCGCATATGTTCGTGTACTGAATACAAACGGAACAGACGCTTCTCCCTCTGCGCTTAGTCCACTGGACATAGGCAGATTCGAAATCGGCTGGATGAATTGTCCGACGTAGATACCATCCAGATCAAACTCGGACAGACCGTAGACATCTCCACTGAGGGTCAACGAGGAAGCATACGTTCCTTGCGTTGTACCTCCCAATCGGCTCGGTGTGAACGAGAAGATATCTTCATTCTCACCGGACAGGCCGGGGACGTCAAAAGTGCCAACTGTTGTCAGAAACAACGTGGGCTGGCCGCCTGTCAAGCTCTCGCGAATATACAATCCATTAACGTCTTCATTATCGCTTTCCCCCAGACCTACGTCGCTGCCGTCGAAGTACATGGCCCAAGTACCCGAAGTGTAGCCTTCACCGAACGAGTACGGTGTGAAGACCAACAAGTCCTCGTCGGCACCTGAGGAAACTCCCGGAACGCGCACCGGCCCAGCCGTAGAGATGACAATTCTACCATCTTGCAATACCGATACCGCGTCAACGTTTTCATCCGCACCACTCAAGCCAACGTTGCTGCCGTCAAAATACAGATTCCAATATCCGCTGGTATCGTTACCAGTTGTCTGCGGCCAAAAGTACAGCAAGTCCTCACCGCGCCCTGAGAGCGTGTAGCCATAGGAAGTCACAGAAAACGCGCCGGTTGTGGATAGCAAAATGCTACCATCAGACATGATCGTAAATGCGTCGATATTCTCAGTGGCTGTTGTCAGGCCTACGTCGCTGCCATCGAAGAACAGGCTGTATTGGTAATTACCTGCAACATCCACAGATAACTGGACGATGTCGGCGCTGGTAAAGGTGGTGGTTGAACCATCCGAATTCGTCAAGCTGCCGTCGGTGCTGGTCGAGAAATAATATCGGTCCTTGATCTCGATGCTTACCAGAGCAGTATCTTTCAGAGTACCGTCGGTAACTGTGTACTCGAACGTCGCGGTCCCCATAAAGTCTGCTGCGGGAGTGAAGACGACCTCGCCACTCGACTCCAATCGTACTGTACCGTTAGTGGCTCTGCCGACGCTCTCGACCCACAACCAGTCTCCGTCGACGTCGACGTCATTTGCCTCAAGCGACAGTCCTGAATAGCCATAATAACCGTAGTAGTTGCTGAATACCAAAGTCTGGTTCTTCGAGCTTTGCACAACATCGTCGATTGCAACCGGCGCATCGTTTACTGGAACGACATCGATCCACACCCACGCCGCTGCCGTGCCACCTCGACCATCACTGATCGTATAGGCGAACCCAGCACTACCGTTGTAATAATTAAGATTTGGGTCCGGAGTAAAGGTAATGGTCTTATCAGAATTGATTACCGCTCGGCCACCATAAACGTCACTGACCGCCGTGACCGTCAGCGGATCCGCATTCCGATCTCGGTCATTGGCCAGCACATTCACCTGCACTGAAGTATCTTCATCAGTCTGCGCGTAATCATCGTTTGCAACAGGTGGACGGTTTACTGGTGTAATCACACCATCTCCTGGATTGATCTGGAGATTCCACGAATTCAATTGCCCTTCGTCTTGCCATCCACCATCACCAATCCATAGTTCCCAGTAACCACGCCCGTTTTGCCCATCAAATTGTGAAAGAGGGGACTCCGGTCGAAAGCTTCCAGTGAATGGGGCTCGACCATCGGCGATCGATTGCACAGCTTCATCGTCAAAAACGGTCGCACGAAAATTTTGTCCCGAATCACCACGATATTGTGCCAGCGGTACGTACGTATCCGGATCATCGGGCGACACCAAGTACATAACCAAGTCGCCGGTGTAACTGTGTGTAATGTCAAGTTGCACATCGACGTCGCCCACCAGAATATCTTGGGGGACAAGCAGATAACTGACGGACCAACTCCAGTCTCGAATCGAGATCGGTACGTCATCAGAATGATAAATCACTTTCTCGCTGATGGTGAAGCGCACTCGATACTGGTCGCCCGGCACCTCACCCAGATTCCCATTGGCGTTTTGGTCCATTGGGTTTCCACTTTGATCCAAGATGTCAGGACCGAATAATAATTCGTAACTTCCCAAAGCGCGTTGAGTATTGAAATTAATCGTGTATTCGCGGCCGCTGCCAGTGACACTGGTAATTGCCTCAAGCAGATTGGTTGCTGGGCCACCTGATTGCACCGGAGGACCATTAAAGCTGACGATATCCGTGGAATCAAAATCGGATACTGGTTCACTGAACGTGACTTTGATGGACGATGCTTCTCGCGACACAATACCCGACGGCGAGCTGTTTACAACTCGGGGGCCACGAACATCTGGAACCGGATTACCGACAGCAGCCGCAGCATTTATGCGTCCTCCAGTAGCCGTGCGTCGCAACGATTCCACAGGATCGACGGTCTCGTAAATCTGTGTCGTTACTTGTTCGTAACTCCAATCCGGATGTTGTTCAAATACGAGGGATACCAAACCAGCAACATGCGGCGTGGCCATGGACGTTCCGCTGATCGTTTCATAATGGGTTTGGAACCCTTCGTAACGCATCGCGTCGGTCATACGAGTAGGAAAAGTGCTGTAGATGTTGACTCCGGGCGCACCTACGTCAACGGAACGTGTACCGAAGTTAGAGAAATAGGCAAGCTGGTCTTGGTGATCAAGTGCTGCCACTGAAATGATGTTTGGTAAGTTGTAACTAGCTGGATAAGCAGCGAAGCGATCGTTGTCGTTCGATTCGTTTCCGGCTGCAGCCACAAAGATGTGATTTTGTTCGCCAGCAGCTCTGATAGCTTCAAAAAGTGCCTGAGAGGATTCGCCTCCACCCCAGCTATTGTTGGAAACCTTAGCACCGTTGCGTACCGCATAATTCAAAGCGGCGATCGCATCACTGGTATAACCACCACCATCGGCAGAAAGAAACTTGAGTGCCATAATCTGCACACTCCAGCTCACACCTGCGACTCCGATTCCGTTATCCCCTATGGCTCCAATGGTACCGGCCACGTGAGTACCGTGAAAATGGTCGTCCATCGGATCGCCATCTCGATTAACGAAGTCATATCCATGAATATCGTCGACGTAACCATTTTGATCATCGTCGCGACCATTGCCTGGAATTTCGCCCAGGTTGGTCCACATGTTGCTCGCCAGATCCGGATGAGTGTAATCAACACCAGTATCTATTACTGCGACAATCACTGGCGTGGCAGACGCAACAATTTCACCGCTGCCATATACTTTGTCCCAGGCTTCAGCAGCATCGATGTCCGCGTCAACTAAGCCTCCTGTCTGACCAACATTGTTCATGCCCCACAATCGATTAAAGTTTGGGTCATTAGGAACACGTTGCAGACTTACCCGGTAATCGGGCTCGGCATATACAACGTCAGGTCGCGCTCGCAACTCCTTCAGCGTGTTGTGGAGATTGCCTCCAGCGGCTACTTCAATCTCGTGAAGCTCCGGGAAAAACTCAAACGAGTTTACGATTTCAGTGTCATTGGGTAAATCGAAATCTGCTGGACCGCTCACACCATCGTCGCGAAAACGGACCAATATCCGCGTATCGTCATAAGCACTTGTATCCACTTGTAACTGTGGAAGGTCCAATTCCGGCAGCTCCATGGCACTGAGCGAAAGCACGCGGCGATTTTCTAGCAGTTCAATTGCCAAAAGATTTCGAGCGGAGCGTCCGTGTATGCGACGTCGCCTATCGTGAAGCTGTTTTCGAAACATGGCACACCTTTGGTTACGCGGATTTTGGATTCATTAGATGAGAGTTTACGAACGTACGCTCAGCAACTGTCCCATTGTTGCCGTTCACTCGACAAAAGACCAATCTTTTGCAGAGCATTAAACGATCGGTCCAAGGGACAATAGCTCGGTCCTTTGGTAATCGTTGCTGAACCGTTCCAAAACTGCACGAGATTTATTTCTCGTTAGATTACGAGCGATGCAACCTAGCACGTTGTCGCCATCCAAGTCAAGGAAGCGGCGAAATTCCGTCAAATTTGCGCGCGAGAGTCGAGCTTCTGAAAAAATCGGCTATGTAATGGATTGAAAATAAGCTTTTCAGCCGCCCATATTCTCGCACGCAATGATAAATGCGCCATTGTGCTGCTAATGCCGCAATGTTTTTGTTCGCCTAAATCTACGTTTACCAGCTCTGCCTCAAATGCTGCTGTTGCCTCGAAGAACGCCTTGCGCCGATGAGCGCTGGTCGATTGGTAGCAATTGCGGTCCATATACGTTTCTAAGATTCAGTAAGATTTGGTTGGACCCAGCCACGTGTTGCACCGCTGAAAAATCAAATTAAAAAAGCCGACCAGAACTAGTGAAAATGAGCTATTGTTTGTATTACATTAATACGGAACATTGATAATGGGGATATTTGCGGCAATCGCCGGAAGCAAACCAGCCACCGATTCGAGGTTCTATGAGTAGCGAGCCATTTGGTAATCGAACATCGCGGCGCGAGGTGCTCAAGCGTGTATCGGCGGGAGTATTGGGATGTAGTCTACCCACTTTGCTGGCCTTG
The DNA here is from genome assembly GCA_964625155.1 of uncultured Pirellulaceae bacterium. GTDB lineage: Bacteria > Planctomycetota > Planctomycetia > Pirellulales > Pirellulaceae > Aureliella. The sequence goes on along the minus strand of CAZVBC010000162.1, from coordinate 9,157 downwards.
CAATCTCAAGCCCGCTCGTCCGCTGCCAAGGCACGCAATGTGCTCGTCATCTACGAAGAAGGTGGCATAAGCCAGATGGACTCTTGGGATCCCAAGCCCAATGCGCCCGTCGATCATCGTAGTCCCTTTGGCCCAATCCCGACTTGTGTACCCGGAATCCAGTATTCGTCGCTGATGCCCAAGGTCGCTAGCCACGCCAACAAATTGGCAGTGGTGCGTTCGATGACGACGACCAAGGTTGCCGGACACATCGAAGGTTGTTTGGAATTCTTCAAAGGGTATCAGTTCAATTCGCCAGCCTTTGGTATCTCAGGCAACGACTATCGTTCACATCGTTTTCCCGATATCGGTTCTGTGGTTACAGAGATTACGGGGACCGATTGTAAACAGCTTCCCGGATACGTTTTGTGCCCTGGTGCGAATTTGCCCAACCTTGTGGGAAATTCCGGTTTCTTGCCTTCAGGCCGCGAGCCGTGGAAGCTGGGAACCAGGAGTCTTGGCGAGAATTTGGCCGATCCTCAATGGCGAGTTCGCTCGCTCGATCCGCCCCCAAATTTATCTGGCTCGCGGATTGCTCAGCGACGAAGCTTGCTCAGCGAATTAGACCAGTCGTTGGTGAGCCATGACCCGGCTGCGGCCACAGTACAACGATTTAATGAATATGCCTACGATTTGCTGACCAGTCCCCATGTTCAAAGTGCTTTGTCATTCAAAGGTGAATCCTCGTCTACATTGGACCGTTATGGTCGCGATCATCGAGGCATGAGTTATTTAATGGGTCGCAAATTGATCGAAGCTGGAGTGCGATTCGTTACCGTCACTGTGATTCAGCCACCGGAATTGGTTGGTCGGTCAGGTACCGGACAACAAAACGGTGTGTTCCTGAATTGGGATCATCATGAAGGGATTTATGTCAATGGTCCATGTGGAGGTCCTCAGGCAAAGAACAATCAAGAGCGTTATGGGTTGCCCCACCCAGTCATGATGCCCAGCCTTGATCATTCGCTCAGTGCATTACTGGCAGACATGGATGAACGAGGTCTACTGGACGAAACACTTGTCTGCTTCATTACCGAGATGGGGCGAACTCCTCGCATCAACAAGTGGCAGGGGCGTGATCATTGGGCGCGCGCCATGTCCATTGCATTTGCCGGTGCCGGAGTACCGGGAGGACAAATTATCGGCCAAACCGATCGCGAGGCTGGGGACGTTATCAGTTTGCCGTACACGCCGTACGACTACGCTGAAACCGTTTACCGTAAACTCGGCATCGCCACAGAACAACGCTTGCGTATGCCTGACGGTCGGCAGGTTGAATTCAGCGAAGGCGGTCGCCCAATCGCTGAACTGTTTTGATAGATGCATCAAACGCACGGCTGTTTCCAAACCGTGTGGGTTGACCACAGTTGTGCCTATTTGGTCGGCGGCACTTTACCCGCGCTGGTGCGCATCAGGTTGTAAACCAGCGTGTTTCACTCGCGGCCCGCTGGGCACGCGGTTAAACGATTTCTCTGCAACGATTTAGTTCTCCGAATCATCGACTGCAAAGCAAATCTCGCCAGTGTGTTATTTCCGGCCGCGCCTCGAGTTCCGTGCGAGCTCGCAATTCTCAGGCAAGTTTAACTCGCCACGCGATCATGCTCTGGCGATTGTGCGCTGGCGGTGGGTCAGAATTGAGCTGCTTGGTGCGAATACTCCCCCTGCTCGATATTGGAAATTTGGTTCTAATGAGCAGACGGGGCTCTGGTAATGACTTTGGTAATGAGCCTGAAACGGGGGAAGGGAAAGTGGCGATATCCAAAATTCGGGTAGGCATTGTCGGCTGTTCCGGGTACACGGCGATTGAGGCTGTCAAGATTCTTTTGAGGCATCCACATGCTCAGGTTACCGCCACGACTAGTCGGCAGAGTGATGGCAGTTCAATTTGTGATATGCATCCTGTGTTGGCTGAGCGACTGACTACGGTGGTCGAAGATTTATCGCCTGAAGTGATTGCCGAGCGGTGTGACGTGGCACTTTGCTGTCTGCCTCATGGAGCTTCAGCACCGATCGTTGTGCGGCTGTTACAGGCTGGCTGTCGAGTGATCGACCTTAGTGCTGATTATCGATTAAGCACACCGGCGCTGTACGAAAAATGGTATGGTGATCATCATCCCGATCCAGGGCGATTGGGGCAGGTGCCGTACGGATTACCCGAATTATTTCGCGAGAAATTAGTGACGGCTCAATTGGTAGCCAATCCGGGATGTTATCCCACTAGTGCAATTTTGCCCTTGGCACCTCTAGTCAAAGCGGGATTGATTGAGCCAACTGGTATCGTGGTCGATTCGAAAAGTGGAGTCAGCGGGGCTGGACGCACGCCCAAGCTGGGCAATCTCTTTTCGGAGGTTAATGAATCCTTTTCGGCTTACAGTGTGGGGACGCATCGGCACCAGCCAGAGATTATTGATCTTGTTGGCCGCTTTTCAGGCACGAATCCCGAACTGATCTTTACACCTCATTTAGTTCCGATGGACCGAGGTATCCTGTCGACGATTTATGTTCGTCCCAAGGACCGTGTATCGGCCAACCAAGTCCGCGAGTGTTTGAGCAATTTCTATGCTCGCGATCCATTTGTGCGAGTGGTAGGACATCTGCCTGCGACAAAATTTGTGGCTCATACGAACTACTGCGATATCACGGTTCGCGAGAACGGTTCCTGGATTATCATCTTGTCGGCGCTGGACAATCTGGTCAAAGGGGCATCTGGGGCTGCGGTACAATGCATGAACGTCATGTTTGGATTGGATGAAACTGCCGGTTTGGGAGCTTAGCGGAAACGTGGAATACTACTTGCCAAAAGGTTTTCGGTTTGCCGGTGTTGCGGCGGGTATCAAGTCTCGCCCCGGGGTCAAGGATGTTTCCTTGATATTATCCACCACTCCCGCTGCGGCGGCTGGGGTTTATACGCAGAACCAAGTTGTGGCCGCGCCGGTAGTACTCTGTCGCGGCAGAACTCCGTTAAAAGACGCGCGAGTAATTGTTGTCAATAGCGGCAATGCGAACGCTTGTACCGGTTCGCGAGGCGATGCCGATGCGCGCCGCATGTGTGAGGTTGCAGCACAGGCGCTCAGCACCAGCGAACAACCAATTCGCGCCGAGCAGGCATTAGTGATGAGCACGGGAGTCATTGGCCGATTTCTTCCAATGGGCAAGATCGAATCTGGTATTCTCGCTGCGGCTAGCCAATTGGAGATCGGCGAGCACGCTTTTCTGGCTGCTGCCGATGGAATCATGACGACGGATGCAGCTCGAAAAGTTACCACGCGCCGCTACGAGCATCAGGGGCGCTCCATCTGCATCGCGGGTATGGCCAAAGGCGCGGGGATGATCGGACCCAATATGGCCACCATGTTATGTGCAGTTGTGACCGACGCTCCGCTCGAAGGCCGACAAGCCCAAGGATTGTTGCAGCGAGTGGCTAACAAATCGTTCAACAATATCAGCGTGGAAGGGCATACCAGCACGAACGATACGATGTTGCTGCTCGCCAATGGCCAAGCCGGAGGGGCCATCCTCAATGAGCAAGAGGAAGGAATATTTGAATCGCATCTTGAGCAGATGTGTATCGACCTAGCCAAACAAATTCCAGCCGACGGCGAAGGGGCCACACATTTGATAGAGGTAGATGTGCGTGGTGCACGTACGGAAGCGGATGCCCGTAAAATCGCGCATACGGTTGCATGCAGCAATCTAGTAAAGGCGGCCGTATTTGGTTGCGATCCTAACTGGGGCAGAATCGTGTCGGCTGCGGGTTACGCAGGCGTTCCCATCGACACTGGAAAACTCGCTTTGCGGTTGAATTCGATCGAATTGTTTCGCGATGGAGAACCAGTCGCCTTTGACGCTAAACAAGCGAGCCAGTCGATACGAGAAAATCACCTGACACACGTATTGCTGACCGTCGGCGCTGGGACCGGAAACTGCAGGCATTGGACCAGTGATCTGACGCTCGATTACGTACGATTCAATTCCGAGTACACAACATGAGTTCCTGTGGCTCGCGTGGAGGCATCGTGGTTGGAATCGGGACCGATATTATTGAATGTGCACGCATTGGCAAGATGATCGAAAAGCACGGCGAGTTGTTTTTGGCGAGAGTGTATACGCAACGAGAGATCAACTACTGTTCATCTCGTAAGGCGGCCAACCAGCATTACGCTGGGCGCTGGGCAGCAAAAGAGGCAGTATTCAAAGCCATCGGTACTGGATGGGCTCGTGGCATTCAGTGGAAGGACGTTGAGGTCACGAACGAAACGGGTGGAAAGCCTTCAATAGTTTTGGAAGGATTTGCCAAGAGTCATTGCCGACAGCAAGGTATCAGCGAAATAATGATTACGATTTCCCATTGCCGACATTATGCAGTGGCATTTGCAACCGCTCTCGCCACGGAATGATCGTCGAGCCTATTGGTGTCGTTCGGCCCATTCAAAGTCTTCTAGTTAATTCGGCTTCTTAGTTAATCCCTTTACAAGTTGCAATCTCTATGACTCGCAAGATGGTTTTACTGACGTGGGGGTACAGCAATCCGCGAACTGCAAAAACGGCGGCTGGATTGTTGCGATATTGCCCACAAGAATGCGTGGCCGTGTTCGACCCCGATAACGCTGGACGCAAGGCCCAAGAGTTCCTCGAAGCTGGTGGTGATATACCCATTATTGCGCGCTTGGACGAAGTCCCGCAGGCAGATACTTTGGTAATGGGTATTGCACCTCCCGGTGGTCGCATTCCCGATGCGTGGCGCGCAGTTCTCTTGGATGCTATCAAGCGGGGTATGAATCTACTCAGTGGGTTGCACGATTTTCTATCGGACGATCCTGAATTGGTTCGTGCGGCGGCTGAGCGGGGCGTGAAAATCACCGACGTGCGCAAGAATAATTTTCGTCAAATCGCACGGCGTACGGGATTGAATCCAAACTGCTGCCGCGTTCACACCGTTGGGCATGATTGCAGTATCGGTAAGATGGTGACCAGTTTAGAAGTCGTTAACGGCTTGAAGAAACGAGGCACAGATGCCAAATTCGTCGCAACTGGTCAAACTGGAATCATGGTCGAAGGGAGTGGATTACCGCTGGACTGCATCGTCGCAGATTTTGTTAGTGGAGGTGCGGAGCAACTGGTTTTGGATAACCAGCAACACGCCATTATTGTGGTCGAAGGGCAAGGGAGTTTGGTTCATCCTTCGTATTCTGGTGTAACGCTCAGTTTGTTACACGGTTGTTTACCGCATGCGTTGATCTTAGGTTTCGAAGCGGGACGCGACGTTGTTGGAGGATTAGACCACGTACCGCTGCCGAAGTTAATGAAGATCCGCGAGATCTTTGAAATGATGGCCAGTGTACATCAACCTTGCGAAACGATCGGGATATCTATGAATGGTCGTCGAGTCTCGCCTGCAGAGGCAAAAGAGATTGCTCGACGAGTCGAAGACGATATGGGATTGCCGGTGGTGGATGTCATTCGCGACGGTGCAGATCGATTGGTCGACGCCGTCCAGAAATTCTATACAGAAGGTCGTTGGCGTACATTTGGGATGTAATTTTATGCAAGTTTCCTGCCAAGGTTACGACTTGAAGTTGCGAGATCCATTTACGATTTCGCGAGGCACGACTACGGTCCAGCCCACAATGATCGTGCGACTGGAACACGATGGATTGGTCGGATTGGGTGAAGCCACGACCAATGATTTCTACGGTGCCACGTTAGCCAACATGCGCAGTGCACTTGATTCAATTGCTGCAAAGTTGAAAGATTATCGCCTGGAGAATCCAGCCGAATTGTGGCAAGAACTTGACCCAGTGCTCAGCCAGAATCGCTTTGCACAATGTGCACTCGACTGCGCCGCTTGGGATATTTTTGCCCAGATGAATCAGGTGCCATTATGGAAATTGTGGGGGCTCGATCCTGCAGATGGCTATCCACCAACATGTTACACCATCGGCATTGACACACCGGAGGTGATGCTACGCAAAATGCAGGCGATGCCCAACTGGCCTATCTACAAGATTAAACTGGATGCGACCGGTGGGCTTGATTTAGTGCGTACTTTGCGCCGCGCCTCGCCAGCCGTTTTCCGCGTAGATGCAAATTGTTCGTGGACGGCTGATAAGGTGTTGTCGCGCGCTGAGGAATTGGCGAAGTTGGATGTTGAATTAATTGAACAGCCACTTCCCACGGATTGTTATGCAGACATGCGACCGTTAAAAGGCCGCTCACCATTGCCGTTAATGGCTGATGAAAGCTGTCAAGTGGAATCTGATGTGGATCGTTGCATCGATGCGTTTGATGCGATCAACATCAAGTTGGTAAAGTGTGGTGGCCTGACGCCCGCGCGCAGGATGATCGCACGTGCCAAGCAGAATGGATTAAAAGTGATGGTGGGTTGTATGACGGAGTCGAGTGTTGGGATTGCAGCAGGTGCTCATTTGTTGCCTCTTCTGGATTACGCCGATCTCGACGGCGCATTGCTGCTGGCCGACGATATTGCCACAGGTTTAACTTGGGATCATGGGAAGTGGCAACCCACATTGACTCCGGGGTTAGGAATCCATCTGAAAGTAGGTTTGTAACGGATTCGCCGATGGTGCTGAATTTCCCGAGCGAATCAAGGCAGAAATAACCGTAGCTGCGTAGACGCTGTGCCACCAGCATTCTACCTTTCTGCAAGGACCAAGCATGGCTTGGCCGCGCAACTTTCAAATCTCACGCGCCAGATAGTTCTCTGTCCATGGTCAGGGTTCCCGTCTGATGTGCTTGGTTGCTTGTATCACAAATGACGCCCACTTCTCAATCCAAAAACTCGAACGATCGGCAAGTATTGGGCGCGGACTCGTTTGCGGTCGGTGTGATGGCACTGCTGGTGGCAAATGTCCTCCAACGCGTCTTGGGATTAGGACGCAACCTAGGTTTTTGTGCGTTCTTGACGGATGAAGATTTAGGACACTGGGCATTGGTCAGCGGCTTTTTCGTAATCGCCGTGCCTGTCGTAGTATTGGGGTTACCGGGATCATTCGGAAAATTCGTCGAATATTTTCGCCAACGTGGTTGCTTGGGGCAATTCTTAAGCCGCGTTACAACCACGAATCTGGTCGTGCTCAGTTTGTGTTTGGTGTTGATGATCGCAGCACCAGATTGGATTTCGAAATCGCTGTATGGCATGGAAACAGCCACCAGTGTCATGCTGTGGACAGCAATTGCTTTGGCTACGTTGACGGCATTCAACTTCGTTTACGAACTCGTGATTGCCTTGCGATTGATTCGAGTCGGCTCTTTAATGCAGTTTCTAAACGTGGCTGTCTTTACCTTAGTGGGTGTCTGGGCGATTTGGTATTACGCTTCTTGGCATGTCTTACTGCCTAGCTACGCGGTCGCTTGCTTGATTGCAACGGTTCCCGGATTGTGCTGTTTGCGCTGGCAAGCTTGGGAGAGTATGCAAACCGTCAATCCGATGCCTATGCGCCAAATGTGGGCTCGCATATTGCCATTTGCAGCTACCTTGTGGCTGGCCAACTTGCTATCGAATTTATTTGAATTGAGCGATCGGTACATGTTGCTACACCTCTGTCGCGATGGCCAAGAAGAGGCTCAGAGGTTGGTTGGCCAGTATTATTGTGGAAGGATCATTCCCAATTTGATCGCCAATTTGGCAGTCCTGCTCAGCGGCATGATCATGCCGTATCTGAGCATGGATTGGGAAGCTAAATGCCACGACGCCATCCGTCGGCGCATGGAGAACGTGATCGTCTCGATGGTAATCGTCTTTACAGCAGGTTCCGCCTTGGCGATTGCCGGTTCACCCCTTTTATTCCAATGGGGGTTTGGAGGCCGGTTTTCTCAAGGAGAATCGATCCTTGCATTGTCGTTAGTGCAGACAACCTGGGCCGGGGTTAGCTTAGTTGCTTCGATGTATTTGTTATGTGCAGAGAAGGGCAGGCAGAATAATTTGCTGCTGATTGGCGGAGTCATCATCAACCTAGCGCTCAACTGGCCACTTATCTATTACTTTGATTTGATGGGCTCGGTTGTGGCGACCACCCTGGCAAACCTGTTGCTCATGTTGGCAACATTGTGGCGAGTTCATAAAGAGGGTTGCTGGCTGCCACCACGCGTTTGGATACTCTGTTTCGTACCAATGATTCTGCTGGCAGGGGCCGAATGCTCGCTCGCTGGACTGCTGGCACTGACAGTCTTGGCGGGTAGGACCAATTGGATTCTATCACCCGAGGATCGCAGATGGATGGATAGTTTAATTGTTCCGAAACTGCAATCGTGGAGGATTCCCATTCCTTCGTTGTGGCCCGCGCCGAAGTCCGTGTTCTAGTCTCAGCTCAAATGGATCAAGTTGCTTTAGCCTTACTGCGTGCTTCACGCAGACCTCGGCTGAGTATGTCGCGCAGCATCGGCGAATAGTCCTCGTACTTGGCTTCGTCGGGTGCGCCTGCCGAGTATTGAAAAATTGCATCGCGAGGTTTGGGGCTAAGTGCGATCAAGGTACTGCTAACAGTGCCATAATCGCTGCCACGCACAATCATGCTGGCCCGACCCTGAGGTGCCGGAGAGCGGGCAAAAACTTTGCTGGCGACCGCCAAAAACTTTACTGGTGAATCCAGCATCTGCAAAGTCAATAAGCGATGAGCCAGCCTTACGCGCTCGTCTGTAGGATCATTAACGTTTTGACTGCCGACGATATTCAGACCTTCTTCTAGTGGCAGTACCTCTTGCTCTTGATCACTGTGTACAACCCAACCACTCTCGGCATCGCACACGATCATGTTCAGTCCTTCGTAGCGATGATTGGTAAGCTCTTCCATCGCTTTATCGATTCCCTTTCGCGCTGATTGAGCACGCAGGATTTCTCGAGCTAGCAAAGTTCTGCTTCGGGTGCCGAACGGATCTGCGTTGGAGCGACGACTGCACAAGCCGACAAAAAGACCATGTTGATTAACGCCCAACCAGGTTCCGCCAGCTCGTTGGTCCGACCCACATAAAACACGCGGTTTTCCCGATTGTATTGACGGTGATGACGATGGCCTGTCGTAATACTCCTCTCTATTTGCTGCAACTAGAATTGGGCTCTCTGGAACAAGGCGGTAGAGAACGGCCAATAAGCACATCGGTG